>DJWG01000047.1 GCA_002440945.1 Rhodobacteraceae bacterium UBA6236
CGGGCGTGAGGATGCGCATGAAGCCCGCAAGGCAGATAATGTCTGGACCCGCCGCCAGAAGCGGTTCCAGGAGCGCGGCTTCGAAAGCGGCGCGGTCGCGGCCGAAGGGGCGGTGATCGACGGCGGCGGTCGCCACGCCAAGGTCCGCGGCGCGTTGCAGGCCCGCGGCCGCGGGATCGTTCGACAGGACCAGGACCGGCTTTGCGGGATGGTCCCGCTCCGCCATGTCCCGGATCAGCGCCAGCATGTTCGACCCGCCGCCCGAGATCAGCAGCGCGACGCGTTTCACAGGATCTGCCCGCTGTAGCTGACGCCCTCGCCCCTGGTCACCTGGCCCAGGGTGCAGACGGTTTCGCCTTCGGCCTTCAGCAGGGCAGCCAGCGCCTCGGCCCGGTCGGGGGCGACGACGGCGATCATGCCGATGCCGGAGTTGAAGGTTTTCAGAAGCTCGGCTTCCGAGAACCCGCCTTGCTGCGACAGCCAGCGGAAGACCGGCGGCAGGCTCCAGGACGAAAGGTCGATCTGCACGCCCAGGCCCTCGGGCAGGACACGGGGCAGGTTTTCGGTCAGCCCGCCGCNNCGCCGGTGATATGGGCCAGCGCATGGACGCCCCCGGCGCGGATCGCCGCCAAGGTCTGCCGGACGTAAAGCCGGGTGGGGGCCAGAAGCGCCGCGCCCAGCGTGCCGTCGGCGAAGGGGCAGGGCGCGTCCCAGCCAAGGCCCGAGACCTCGACCAGCTTGCGGACCAGCGAATAGCCGTTCGAATGGACACCGTTCGAGGCAAGGCCCAGCAGCACGTCACCTTCTGCCACGTCGCGCGGCAGTTCGCTGCCCCGTTCCATCGCGCCCACCGCAAAGCCGGCCAGATCGAAGTCGCCCCTGTGATACATGCCCGGCATCTCGGCCGTCTCGCCGCCGATCAGGGCGCAGCCCGATTGCGCGCAGCCCTCGGCGATGCCGTTGATGATCCGGGTCGCCTGGTCAAGATCGAGCTTTCCGGTGGCGAAATAATCGAGGAAGAACAGCGGCTCGGCCCCCTGGCAGATCAGGTCGTTCACGCACATCGCCACGAGGTCGATCCCGATCGTGTCGACGTTTCCGGTGTCGATCGCGATCCGAAGCTTGGTGCCCACGCCATCGGTCGCCGCAACCAGCACCGGATCGGAATAGCCCGCGGCCTTCAGGTCGAACAGCGCGCCGAACCCGCCAAGCCCCGAGACGGTGCCCGGCCGGTTGGTGCGTTTCGCGGCCGGCTTGATGCGTTCGACCAGCGCGTTTCCGGCGTCGATGTCGACGCCCGCATCGGCATAGGTGATCCCGTTTTTCTTGGCGTCAGTCATGGTGGGCCCCTTTCAATGGCCAGCCGTCTGGCCTTTGGCTTGCCGATAGCGGAACCCGGCGATGCAGGCAATCGCGGGGGGCTCCATTTCATCGTTTTTCGAACCTCGCGCCAGCCTGCGGACGAGGTAGCCGCTTGACCGTCCGACCGGTTCTGCTACGCATGCCTCAGGCTGGGCCTGTAGCTCAATGGTCAGAGCAGGGCGCTCATAACGCCTTGGTTGGGGGTTCGAGTCCCTCCGGGCCTACCATGTCTCCTATTTTATGATTATGAGTCAACGGGTTGGATGACATTTTGTCAAACCTTCCCGGCCGGTTTGATAATTTTTGTTCGCTTTTCGTCTGCGGCAGCCTGCTTTTTCAAGGCTTCGCGGGCGAGGCCGAGCCGGATCCAGGCTGACGCGTGGGGTCCAAGGCGCGCCAATCGACACCCGATCGGGGTTCCTGATCGGCGCCGGAAAGGGCATCCCCTGACATGCCGCGCGCGGGGGCGGGGCGCCAACCGGTTCCCGCCCGCATCCGACAGGCTCAGACCGGCCGACTCCTATCGGGATCATGCGCCAGAAGGCGGAGCGCGTTCAGGGTGACCAGGACCGTCGCGCCCGTATCGGCCAGGATCGCAAGCCAGAGCCCCGTCAGTCCGAGAATTGATGTCACAAGGAATACGGCCTTCAATCCCAGGGCGATGGCGATGTTCTGGCGGATATTGCCCATCGTCGCGCGCGCAAGCCGGATGGTGGACGCAATATCAGTGACGCGGTCCCGCAGGATCGCCCCGTCCGCGGTTTCAAGCGCCACATCCGTTCCCGAACCCATAGCGATGCCGACCGTCGCCTGCTTCAGTGCCGGGGCGTCGTTGATGCCGTCGCCGACCATCATGACGCCGCCCCGCGCCGCCAAGCCGCGCACAGCGGCGAGCTTGTCTTCGGGAAGCATTTCCGCCCGGAACTCCGTTCCCAGGGTCGCGGCGATGGCGGCTGCGGTGCGCGGGTTGTCCCCGGTCAGGATCGTGGGCACCACGCCAAGGGCGCGAAGCTGCAAGATGGCCGCCTTGGCATCGGTGCGCGGTTCGTCCCGCATCGCGATCAGCCCAAGGACCGAACCGCCCGCAAACAGGACAGCGACCGTCTTTCCTTGACCTTCCAGCGCGGTTGCGCGGTGGATCCAGTCGCCGCCCGACGCTGTTTCCGCGGCAAAGCGGGGGCTGGCGATGGTGAGGGTCTTGCCCTCGACCTCGGCCTCCATACCCTTGCCCAAGATCGCGCGGACTGCGGTGGCCTGCGGCAAAGAGATGCCTTCGGCGCGGCGCAGGATGGCCTTGGCAAGCGGGTGGTTCGATCCCGTCTCGACGGCCGCGGCAAGGCGCAGCACCTCTTGTTCGTGCTGCCCGAAGGCGATGATGTCCGTGACCTCCGGCCGGCCATGCGTCAAGGTGCCGGTCTTGTCGAAGGCCACCTGTTTGAGGCCTGCCAAGGCCTCGATCACCGCGCCGCCCTTCAGAAGAAGTCCGTGCCTTGCCCCCGCCGCAAGCGCCGAGGCGATGGAGGCCGGAACCGAGATCACCAGGGCGCAGGGGCAGCCGATCAGCAGCAGCGTCAGGCCGCGATAGATCCAGGTCTGCCAGTCTGCCCCGGCCGCAAGCGGCGGCACGACGATCACAAGCGCCGACAGCCCCACGATCAGCGGCATGTACCAGCGGCTGAACCGGTCGATGAACCGTTCGGTCGGGGCGCGGGCTTCTTCGGCCTCTTCGACCAGCCGGATGATGCGGGCGATGGTGTTGTCTTCGGCGGCCTTCGTCACGCGAAGGCGCAGGGCCGCGTCGGTGGCGATGGAGCCTGCAAAGACCGGCTCGCCCGGACCGCGCGTCCGGGGCATGCTTTCGCCGGTGACAGGGCTTTCGTCAATTCCTCCGGTGCCTTCCAGGATGTCGCCATCGGCGGGGATGCGATCCCCCGGGCGCACCCGAACGACATCCCCGATGGCCAGCCTTGCGGCAGGGATCTCGCGCAGGTTCCCGTCCGTCTCCACGATCGCGGTCTTCGGCACGAGCCGCGCAAGGGCGCGTATGCCGTGGCGGGCGCGGTTGGCGGCGACCCCTTCCAGCACTTCGCCGAGCGCGAAGAGGAAGATCACAAGCGCCGCTTCCTCTGCCGCGCCGATGGCCAGCGCCCCTGCTGCAGCGAGCGTCATCAGGCTTTCGATCGTGAAGGGATGGCCAAGCCGAAGCGCGGCCCACGCCCGGCGCGCGACCGGGAAAAGGCCGCAAAGACAGGCCGCAACAAAGGGCCATGCGCCGACAGATCCCCGGCCCAGCAGCTTGATCCCCCAGGCCAGCGCCAGAAGCGCGCCCGTGAGAAGGACAAACCGCCCCTTCGTGGTCTGATGCCAGTGCGGCCCAGACGGGATCACCGGATCGGCTGCAGCCTCCATCGGCCCCCTAATGTTCGGGGCGGCGCCGGGCGCATCCCGCATCGCCGGATCGGACGGCAGGACAAACCCCTTTCGCGGTGGCAGGGCCGCCCCTTTTTCGGCGATACCGTAGCCAAGCGACCGAACGACCTGTTCGATGCGGTCCTTTTCCGTCTGCGCCGGGTCCAGCCGCAGGCGCAGGCGTTCGGTCATCAGCGCCACGCTCACATCGCTGACGCCTGGAAGCTTGCCCACCGCGTCGGACACTTTCCGCGCGCAGGAGGCGCAGTCCATCCCGGTCACGGTCCATTCGTGCTGTCGGCTCTGGGGATCTGGCGTTGTCATGGGACGTCCGGTTTCTGGCTTGAATCCTGTCACGGCAGGAACTTAATCTCTCCAGTCGCTGGAGGTTCAAGGGGCAAAAGATGCTGACGATCGGAAAATTGGGCCGCGAGGCAGGGGTGAAGGTTTCCACGATCCGTTATTACGAAGACATCGGCCTTTTGCCGCAGGCCAAGCGCAGCGCGGGCAACCAAAGGCTTTATTCGCCAGCCGTGCTTGATCGGCTGGCTTTCATCCGCCACGCGCGGGGCCTTGGGTTTTCGCTTGATGCGATCCGCGAACTCCTCGGCCTCGCCGACCGGCCCGAACAACCCTGCGCCGCGGTGGATGGCATTGCCCGCACGCAGCTTGAGGCGACACGGGCAAGGATCCAAAAGCTCAAGGCCCTGGAAGTCGAGCTGGAGCGCATGCTTGCGCAATGCGCCTGCGGCACCGTTTCGGATTGCCGGGTGATCGAGGCGCTGGGGGACCATTCCCAGTGTTCGACCGGGCATGGCCATGGCAGCGCCGAGGCCCTGCCGTGACCGGGACCACGCTTCTGATCTATTTCGGCGCAGCTTTCGCGGAAATCACCGGATGCTTTGCGTTCTGGGCCTGGATGCGCCAGGGGGCGAATGCGCTATGGCTGGTTCCGGGGCTTTTCAGCCTTGCCCTTTTCGCATGGCTGCTGACGCTCGCTCCTTCCGACTTTGCGGGAAGGGCCTATGCCGCCTACGGCGGCGTCTATATCGCCGCCTCCCTGACGTGGCTGTGGATGGTGGAAAAACAGCGCCCTGACATATGGGACGCCGTCGGTGCGCTGTTCTGTCTGCTGGGGGCCATGATCATCCTCTTCGCGCCCGCTTTCACAGGAGATCCTGGGCCGGGCGCGTTGAGGTGAACGGGGTGAAACGATCACGGCGACGGAACCACCTGACACGCGGCTTCGTGGCTGACATGACCGAACAGGACGGCATTCAGGATCATTGCGCCATCCAGCGCTGATCGTACCAGCCCGAGACGTCGCCTGGCCAGACCAGCGCCGCGCCGGCGGCATCCTTCAGCACGCCGCTGTCAAAAAGGAACCGCGCCATGGTGGCAAAACGCTCAGGGTCGATCCGGCCGACGGGCGCATCGCCGTCGCGCAGGTAGCCGCCCTTGACGATGGCCTGCATGGAGCCATGGACAAGATCGCGGTTCGGGAAATCGCCCGCCTTGATCAACAGATCCGCCGCCTCATCGGGGTGATCCGCCGCCCATTCATAGCCCGCCTGCGTGGCGCGCATGAAGGCGGCAACTGTCTCCGGTCGATCCGCCAGCACCTTGTTGCGGGTGGCGATATAGCCGTTGTGCTGGTCGGGGATGCCGTAGTCGGCATAGCGGAACGCCGATTGCTTGCGACCCAGCAGGTCGCCGTTCACCCCTTCCCAGGTGGCGACCTCCAGCGTGAAGTCGACCGCGCCGGTGGCCAGCGCCTCATAGGCGCCGGTGCCCAAGGTGACGGTATCCCAGGTCGGGTCGCCGCCATCGTCGCGGATCATGGCACCGATCAGCGCCGTTTCCCAGGCGCTGCCGAACCCGGCATAGGTCTTGCCCGAGAGGTCGGCGGGGCGGGTGATCGCGGTATTGTCCGTGTTGTAGACCAGCCGCCCGGTCTCATGCTGCATCGTCGCCCAAAGCGCGGTCAGGTCCGCCCCGCCGGCCTTGGCGCTCAGGAACCCAAGCGCGGTGAGATAGCCGAAATCCGCCGCCCCCGAGGCCAGCAAGGCGGCCGAACTGGTGTCGGAATAGGGCAGGATGTCCACATCAAGGCCCGCATCCGCGTAGAACCCGCGGTCGCGCGCCACGATCAGGCCGATGTGGTTGGTGTTCAAGGTCCAGTCGAGCGCGATGGTGACGGGGGTTTCGGAAAGCGCGGGGATCGGCAGCACCAGGGCTGCGACAAGGAGCAGGGAACGGATCATCGGGGTGTTTCCTCCAGCAACAGGGATTTCAGGGTTTCGCGCAGGGGGGCCATTGCGGCCTCGTCGCGGTGGGCTTGCGGAATGACGACCGGGATTTCCGCCAGCAGGCGTCCGGGGTCTGCCGCCATCACAAGGATACGGTCGGCCAGAAGGGTGGCTTCATGCAGGTCGTGCGTCACCAGAAGGACGCCACGCGGCCTGTCCCGCAGCCGGTCCATCAACCAGGTCTGCATCCGCATCCGCGTCACCGCATCCAGCGCCGAGAACGGTTCATCGAGGAGGACAAAACGGCTGTCCCGAACGATGGTGCGCAGGAAGGCGGCGCGCTGGCGCATCCCGCCAGAGACCTGGGCGGGAAACAGCGCCTCGGCGCCCGCAAGACCGAAGGGCGCGAAGAGCGGTGCCACCCGGGCGAGCGCCGCACGGCGGGACAGGCCTGCGACCGTCAGGCCGAGGGCGGCATTCTCCGCCAAGGTCAGCCAGGGAAACAGCGCATCGCTTTGCGGCTGATAGCCAAGCGCCGCATGCGGCGGCTGGATGGGCGCGCCATCCAGCGTCGCTTCGCCCATCGCCCGCAGGTCCGGGGGCAGGATCCCCGCCAGCCATTTCAGGACCGAGGTCTTGCCGCATCCCGATGGCCCGATCAGCGCCGTGATCCCGCGATCAGGCAGTCTCAGCGACAGGTCGCGGGCCAGATCGCGTCCGCCAGCGGTGATGGTGAGGCCGCGGATCTCAAGCATCGCGCCGCGCCTCTGGTCCCTTTGCCGTCAGCCGGTCCAGCACCTGAAGCAGCCCGAGCAGCGCCAGCGTCAGCAGGGCCGAAACCACCACCGCCGCCAGGACCAGATCGGCGCGGAAATTGTTCTTGGCGGCAAGGATATAGATGCCCAGCCCCTGCCGCGCCCCGGCATATTCGGCGAAGATCGTCGCCACGATGGCATAGGTGGCCGAAATCCGCAGTCCGGCCAGAAAGCCCGCCCGCGCCGAGGGCAATGTCGCGCGGCAAAACACCGTCCAGCGCCCGGCGCCCATCGAGGCCAGAAGGTCATGAAACGCCTGCGGCGTCTGGCGATACCCCGAAAGGAGGCTGAGCAGCATCGGGAAGAAGGTCACGAGGATGACAAGCAGCACCTTGGGCAGAAGGCCAAAGCCGAACCACAGGATCATCAGCGGCGCCAGCGCCACCAGCGGCACCGTCTGGCTGGCCGCGAAGACCGGCATCAGCGCCCGTTCGGACCGGGGCAGGAAATGCAGCGCGACCGACGTCAGCAGGGCAAAGCCGACCGACAGCGAGAATCCGAGCGTGGCAACCGACAGCGTGGCCAGCGCATGACCGCCGATCTCGGCCCGGTTCAGGATCAGGGCGCCAAGCACACCCGAAGGCGCCGGCAGGACCAGCGGCGACACATCCGTCAGGCGGCAATACACCTCCCACCCGGCAAGAAGGATCGCAAACAGCGCCAGCGGCGCCAGGACGCGCGACAGCATTTCGGACCTCCCGCGGCGGATCAGCGTGCCGAGGGGCTGTTGGCCGAAGCCGTCAGGTCGATGGTGACGTGACCCTGGGCCGGACCAAAGCGCAGGAAGGCTTGCCGCACGGTTTCGAAAACCGCACCCGCATCGCCGCGCAGCCTTGTGCAGAAGTTCTTCGACTTCAGGAAGGTGCCCGAGGATTTGAGAAACGCGATGCAGCCATAGATTTCGTCCATGTGCCGGTCCTGGCCCAGCACATAAAGCGAGAATTGCACATCGATCTCGACCCCCGTCCGAGGGGATTGCGCGACCTCGGACAGCGCCAGCGCCTGCCGTTCGGCCAGCGGCAGGGCCTGGGCCACGGGTGCCAGTTCGTCGCAGCGGCAGGACGGCTCGTCCGGCTCTCCGGGGCAGCCGCGCGAGAGGGTGACATGCATGGTCACATGTGCCGGATCACAGGCAGCTTCGGCGAACAGATCACGGATCGCATCCAGAAGCGGACCCGGCGCGCCGACCATCAGGGTCGAGACGTCGTCGGTTTCGATCCGAAGACGGTCGCGGTAAGGGGAAAGGGCCTCAAGCCCCGAAAGGATGACGCGGACGAAATCCGACGTCATGGGATAAAGCGACACCTGCGCGCCGATGAACATGTTTGCCTCGCTCCGCCGGCATTACCCGGATCAGCTTAAAAGGGTTCGCGCGGCATTGCGCATCTCAGCCCCGACCGGAGCACCCCTGGTTATGCGGCGACCATGGGGACTACCCGCGCGGCTGTCAAGCAGGTGAAGTTGGTCCTTGGCAGCTGTGGACGCAAATTGGCAAAAACGGCCGTGGGTCGATCCTTTCGGATCATGAACAGTCTTCATCCGCGGCCCGACAGAGCCTGCTTCAGCGGCCCCGAAGGGACCGCCGGTCGCCCGAAGGGATCCCGTCCTCCTGCATCCGTTCCACCACCCGTTCCGCCGCCGACTCGGTCATCGGGATTGCCGTGCGCACCCATGACAAAGCCGCCGGTTCGGGTATTTGCACCGGGAAAAATCCCAGCCAATTCGGGCATTGTTTCCTGGTTCACAGAAAATGCAGTCCGCTGCATCTGCCCGGTCGCGCGAAGTCAAACTAACCGATATGGTTCGCGAAAATCATAACGGCTGCCCGTCGTTCAGGAGTTTCAACCAGTGAGCGCCAAGCGTATTTCTCTAGTTGCCGCCGTAATCTTGCTGGTTGCAATCGCCTATCTGACGGGGATGTGGACCACCTACAAGGCGTGGACCCCCTGGAAAACCATGGACGAGGCGCGATCGGCCTTCCGGTCCTGGCGCGCCACAGGGGTGGTGGGCCTGCCCGAAGACAGCTACGTCCGCCGTCGCGACGAACAGGCGGACGCGATGTTCACCCTTCACGATCCTGCCCATGCCGCGCCGGGCTATTGGGTCATCAATCGCTATGACGGCCGAAGCGGAACCTATATCCTTGACCTCTACACGTCGGACGGGACGCTCGTCCACAGCCGGCCGATCGACTACAGCCGGGTCAAGCCCGGTGGCAGCCCGGCCGAATTTGCCCATGTCACCACGATGCTGCCGGATGGTTCGGTGCTGGTCGTCTGGGACGATGCGCCTGGGCTGGCGCGGCTCGACGCCTGCGGCGATCCGGTCTGGGCCAAGACCGACCAGATCTATCACCACTCGATCGAAAAGGGCGTCGACGGGTACTGGACCTGGCAATCGGCGCTCTGGAATGGCGGCGAAGATCAGCGGATGATCCGCTTCGATCCCGAGACGGGCAACATCCTGGAATCCATCGACCTGATCGACGGCGTGATTTCCAGGACCCCTGAAAGCCGGCTCGCCCTTGTCGTGCCGGAGGGGTTCAAGTTCGACAGGGCCACCAAGGCGGGCGGTCGCGCCGATATTCTCCATCCCAATGATCTGGAGGAACTGCTGCCCGGGATGGCGGCGGCCTTTCCACAGTTCGAGGCGGGCGACCTGCTGATCAGCAATCGCAACATCAATCAGGTCGCGGTGATCGGCCGCAAGACCGGCGCGGTGAAATGGACGGCCTACGGTCCCTGGTGGCACCAGCACGACGCCGATTTCCAGCCCGACGGCACCATCACGATCTTTTCCAACAACACCGATCGCTTCCGGTCGGCCATCGTCGAGGTCGATCCCAAAACCGGGCGCGCCCAGGACAGGTTCTTTGGCACCGGCCTGAGGTTCGACAGCTTCATCATGGGCAAGCACCAACGCCTGCCCAACGGCAATTGGCTGATCGATTCCGCCATGCAGGGTCTGATTGTCGAGGTGTCGCCAGAGGGCAAGCTGGTCAGCGAGTTCAACAATATCCTGAATGACGGCTACAACACCATCACACCCTATGCCGAATATCTGGCGCCGGATTATCTGAAAGCGGTTCCTGCCTGCGCAAAGTGAGGCGGCTTCGGCACGCAAAAGCCGCAACCTGGGCGAAGCGGCAGCGCAACCCCCATGCGGCGCGCGGAACCAGCCCGTCGGTTTTTGATGCGTTGCAGCCTCCGGGCCGCATGCGTTCGCTTGTTCCGCCGATGAAACGCTTGGCAAAGACGCATCAGCCCCCGGAAGCCGAGGGCTGATGCGCTGGAACGGGTCGCGGTCCTCAGTCCGCGGCTTCCGCGCTGCCAAGGCGCAGCGCCGCAGGGTAAAGCATGTGGATGTCGCTGGTTTCGTGCCAGATCATCCGTTCGGCCATCGTCGCCGCTTCGGAATGGCCCGCGGTTTCGGCGGCGCTGTAAAGTTCGACCAATGCGGTGACCAGCGCGATATCCCCGTCGAGAAGCGCCGGCATTTCCGCGTCAAGCGCCTTTGTCGCCGCGGTCTTGCCCGTCGCGGTGAGGCAGGGCAGGACCAGCCGTTCCTGCGCGCTGTTCTGGGCTGCCATCAGCGTCGCCGCCTGGCGCGCCGCGGCGCCAGTGTCGGATGGCAGGTTGGCCGCGCCTTCAAGCTGGGCCTGGAAATCCGCGTGGATCGTGCGGAATGCGCTTTCGTCGTAGGTCAGTGCCGCGGCCGGCGCGGCAAGAGCGGACGCGACAGCGAAGATGATGGTGAACTTCGATTGCATGACAGCCTCCTCCTGATCATGTAACCAGGGTAAGCCCGCTTGCTGACGGCATCCTGACGGATGGAAAATTTATTGAATTGCGCCGCTGCGTCGGATTTAGGCCGCCGATCAGCCGCGCATGACGATCAACGAGGTCAGGTAGCAAAGATAGGCCGCGACCATCAGCCCACCCTCGCGCCGCGATACGGTGCGTCCGGTCGCAAAGATCGGCAGGCTGACCAGCGTGACCAGGATCATCACCGGCAGGTCGATCCGCAAGAGTTCGCTTTCGACCTTGATGCCATCCGCGGGGATCAGCGCGGTCACGCCGAGGATGAAGACGATGTTGTAGATCCCGCTGCCGATCAGGTTGCCCACCGCGATGTCGCGCTGCTGGCGCAGGGTCGAGACGACGGTTGTCACCAGTTCGGGGCCCGAGGTGCCGATCGCCACCACGGTCAGGCCAATGAAGGCATCCGAGACGCCCAGTTGCCGGGCAAGAACGGTTGCGCCTTCGACCAGCCAGTCGGCGCCGGTCACGGTGACTGAAATCCCGACCACCAGGCCAACCAGCGACCCCACTATGGCGGCCCGGGCGTTTCGCGGCGGCGCCACGGCATATTCGCTGGCGAATTCCGCCTTCAGGTGCCGGCTTTCGCGCCGCGCGCCATAGATCAGGGCGGCGGTATACATCACCCCGCAACTGACCAGGATCACGCCATCCGCCCGCGACAGAACGCCATCCCAGGACATCGCCAGAAGCCCGATGGCGGCGGCAGAGGCAACGGGCAGGTCGAACTGCAGCGACCGCGGTTCGGTGAAGAGCGGCATCAGAAGCGCGCTGAGCCCGAGGATGAAGAGGATGTTGACGATGTTCGTGCCGGCGATATTGCCCATCGCCAGCGCCCCGTTTCCCCTCAGCGCCGCGTCGATCCCCACCGCAAGCTCGGGCGAGCTGGTCCCGATGGCCACGATGGTGAGGCCGATGAGGATCGGCGGAATACCCATGAGCCCCGCAAGCCGTGTGCCCGAACGCACCAGCAACTCGCCCCCCGCGATCAGCGCGACAAGGCCGACTGCGCACCAGAGGATCGCGATCATGCGGCGGGGTCCGTGAGGATGGGCCGGGGCAGGGGACGGGTCACTTTCCGACCTCGGGGTCGGTCGGCACCGCCAGCACATCGACCGCGGCACTGTCGAGGATCTCTTCCGCGACACTCCCCAGCACCAGCCGCTTGATCCCCGACGCGCCCTTGGTGCCCACCACCAGAAGATCGGCGCCCCGGTCGGCCACGGCCTTGGCGATGGCCTGGGGCGCGTTGCCTTCGACAAGCACGGTCCGCGCCGCGGCTTCCAGTTCGACCTGCTGGAGGAAGGTCCGCAGGGCGCGCGTGGCTTCCGCCCGCGTATCGTCGATGTAGGTCCGCAAGCGGCCGTCATCCATTCCCGTATAGGACATCGAGAACCGCGCAACCGGATCGAAGGCATGGACCAGCGTGACCTTTGCGCCGTCCAGCACCCCAAGCGCCTGCACCTGCCTGACCGCCTGAAGCGAGGCTTCCGACATGTCGACCGCCAGCATCACATGCCGCCACGGCGCGACCGCTTCGCCATGCACCATCAGGGTGGGGCGCAGGCCGCGCCGGATGACCCGTTCGGCGGTGGTGCCGATGAACATGTCAAGAAGCCGGCGCTTGCGATGCGCGCCAAGGATGATCAGTTCGGCCTTCGCTTCCTCGGCGGCCGAGAGGATCTCTTCGAAGGGGTCACCGCTGCGCACCAGGATCTGGGGCGGGTCGATGTCGGTGGCATCGATGTCGCCCGTGGCCCCGGTCGCATCGGGGGCCGCCAGATCGCGCGCCAGGGCTTCGCGGGCAAGGCGTTCCTCTTCGGGGGCCGCCTCGGGCAGGCAGTCGGCATCCACGACATGCAACACCCGAAGCCGCGCCTGCCACGCCCTGCGCAGGATCAGCGCGCGCTGCAGCGCCGGCTTCGAGCGCAAGGAAAGATCAGAGGCAACAAGCAGGTTGCGCGGCATCGGACTGTACTTTGAAAGATCGGTTGCGGCCAATCCTGCCCACCCCCCGCCGCAATGTCAAACCGGCGTCCCCGCCGACAGCCCCGTTTCGGCCCGTGCGCGGGCATAGCCGCAAGAAACATTTGTAACAGAGCCTCGTAATCAGAAAGATTCTTGACAGAACCCCGGGGGTGGCGAAGCCTATGAAAAAACACAGGGAGTGACTCGAACCATGTACGAAGCGGTCCACGCGCCGATGCGCGGGGCTGCGCCTTTGGTGCAGCCACAGACACGGCGAACCCAGGCAGGAGCGTGCTGATGCATCCGCTTCTGGTTAGCTTTGTCCGTGCCGTCGAGACGGTGAACTACCGCATCGGCCGTATGTCCATGTATCTGCTGTTCGTGCTGTGTGGCGTCCTTTTGTGGTCGATCATCGCCAAGGCCATGGGGCGCCCGCCGCTTTGGACGCAGGAAATGGCGCAGTTCACCATGGTCGCCTATTTCGTCCTTGGCGGTGCCTATTCGCTGCAACTGGGCGCCAATGTGCGGATGGACCTGCTTTACAGCCGCTGGTCGCCGCGTCAGCGTGCGGCGGCTGACGTGATCACCGTCTTCGCGATGATCTTCTTTCTGGGCGTCATCCTTTACGGCGGCATCGAAAGCACCGTCTACGCACTGGACATCAGCGAAAGGTCACGTTCGGTCTGGCGGCCCTACCTTGCGCCCATCAAGATCGTCATCTGCATCGGGGTCTTCCTGATGATCCTGCAAAGCGTCGCTTTCCTGATCCGCGACATTGCCTTCCTGCGCGGCGAGGAATTCTGATGGATTACAATTATATCGCCATTGTCATGTTCAGCGGCATGGTGGTGCTGCTGCTGACCGGGCAACGGGTCTTCGCGGTGATCGGTTTCGTCGGCGCGCTGGCGGCCATCCTGCTGTGGGGCACCGGCGGATCGGCCATTCCCTTCACCAGCACGATCAAGCTGATGAACTGGTATCCGATGCTGACCCTGCCGATGTTCGTCTGGATGGGCTATGTCATGTCGGAAACCCGCATGGCAGACGACCTTTACCGGATGTTCCATATCTGGTTCGGGCCGATCCCCGGCGGTCTGGCCATCGGCACCGTCCTTCTGATGGTGCTGATTTCGGCGATGAACGGGCTGTCGGTCGCGGGGCTTGCCATCGGCGCGACCATCGCGCTGCCTGAAATGCTCAAGCGCGGCTATGACAAGGTGATGATCACCGGCGTCATCCAGGGCGGCGCGAGCCTGGGGATTCTGGTGCCGCCTTCGGTGGTTCTGGTGCTTTACGCGATGATCGCGCGCCAGCCCGTCGGGCAGCTTTGGCTCGCAGGCGTGTTTCCGGGCCTGCTGATGGCGGGGATCTTCATCCTTTATGTCGTCATCCGCTGCGGGGCCAACCCGGCGCTTGGCCCGGCACTGACCCGTCAGGAACGCGCGGCCATCACCTGGAGCGAGAAACTCCATCTGCTGAGCGCCGGGGCCATGCCGGTGATCATCTTCGCCGCCATGATGGGCCCCTTCATTTACGGCTACGCGAGCCTCGTGGAGGCCTCGGTCATCGGGGCGGCGATATCGACCCTTGTCGCGATCCTGCGGGGGCGGATGAACAAGCGTGTGTTCGAAACCTGCATGACCCAGACGCTGGGCGTGTCGTGCATGTTCATGTGGATCCTGCTGGCGGCGCTGGCGTTCGGCGCGGTCTTCGACGGGCTGGGTGCGGTCAAGGCGATCGAGAACCTGTTCCTGCGCGACATGGGCCTGTCGCCCTGGACGATCCTCGTGCTGATGCAGGTGTCTTTCCTGATCATGGGGATGTTCCTTGACGACACGGCGATGCTGGTCATCGTCGCGCCGCTTTACATCCCGCTGGTGGCGAAGCTCGACCTTGGCATGGCGCCGGGCGATGCGCTGATCTGGTACGGGGTGCTTTACACCATCACCTGCCAGATCGCCTACATGACGCCACCCTTCGGCTACAACCTCTTCCTGATGCGCGCGATGGCGCCCGATCACGTCACGCTGTCGGACATCTACCGGTCGATCTTCCCGATCGTCGGCCTGATGATCCTGACGCTGATCATCGTCATGGTTTTCCCTGAAATCGCGCTGTGGCTGCCGCATCAGGTCTACGGCAACTGACACTTTCCCCGAGGGGCGGACGGAACCGCCCCCATCATCACCAACGGAGGTCAAGATGACGACGACAAGACGCAAGTTCATCACCACGGGCGCACTGGGCGGTGCCGCTGTTCTGGCGGCGCCGGCTGTCCATGCGCAAACCACCCCGATCAAGTGGCGGATGCAGACCTATGCCGGCGCGGCGCTGGGCGAACACGTCTGCAAACCGGCGATCGACAGTTTCAACAAGATCGCCGCAGGCCAGATGGAGATCGAGCTGTACTTCGCCGATCAGCTCGTGCCCACGTCCGAACTGTTCCGCGCCATGCAGGCGGGCACCATCGATGCGGTGCAGTCCGATGACGATTCCATGCAGTCGCCCACCGAAGTCACGGTCTTCGGCGGCTACTTCCCGCTCACGTTGCGCTACTCGCTCGACGTGCCGGTGCTGTTCAACCAGTACGGGCTGAAGAAGATCTGGGAAGAGGAATACGCCAAGGTCGGCATCCAGCACATCTCGGCCGGGTCCTGGGATCCCTGCAACTTCGCCACCCGCGAACCGATCAACAGCCTTGCCGACCTGAACGGCAAGCGGGTCTATACCTTCCCGACGGCGGGGCGCTTCCTGGCGCAGTTCGGCGTGGTGCCGGTCCAGATGCCCTACGAGGACATCCAGGTCGCGCTTCAGACCGGCGAGATCGACGGCGTCGCCTGGTCCGGCATCACCGAGGACTACACGGTCGGTTGGGCCGATGTGACCAAGTATTACCTGACCAACCCGATCTCGGGCGCCTGGATCGGGCATTTCTTCGCCAACCAGGACCGCTGGAACGAAGTACCCGACCATCTGAAGGAACTGCTGCGCGTCTGCTTCGACCAGTCGCACTATTATCGTCAGTGGTGGTACTGGGGCGGCGAGGCCGATCTGCGCGTCAACGGCCCGAAGCTGAAACTGACCACGATCCCCACCGAGGAATGGGCGCAGGTCGAAGCCGCCGCCTCGAAATTCTGGGACGAGATCGCGGCGGAATCCGAACTGAAGGCCAAGGTCGTCGAGATCTTCAAGAAATACAACGACACCATGACCAAAGCCGGCGCACCCTACCGCTACGGCTGAGGCTTGCCCCGAACCCGCAGGGGCCGCGCTCCGGCGCGGCCCCTTATCGGTCAATCGCCCCGCGCATCCACCGCGCCCGAGGCGAGCCGCGCCGGGCGCTGCGTGGCGTCGAAGCTGTGGGCGATGAAATCCTCCAGCCGGTCAAGCGCCTCGCCGGTGGCCCCCGCTGCGCGATGCAGCCGCAATTCCAGCTGCCCCAGCGAAGGCAGGCCGTCGCGGTCGGTCAGCACCCGCACGTCCGACGGCCTTGTGCTGCCCGCCATCACCGTGACGCCGATGCCCGCCCGCACCGCCGCAGAGATGCCGTTGTAGCTTGAACTGAGGTAGACGATCCTGCAGGGGCGGCGCAGGTCGTTCAGCGCCTGCAACAACCGCTGGCGATAGATGCAGGGCGGCGGGGCCAGGACCAGGGGCAGGGGGGACCGCGTGTGGCCTTCATGGTCGACGCTGGAAATCCAGACCAGGGGTTCATTGAAGATCCGCTGACCGCCGTCTTCGGTTGATTCGCCGTGCAGCGCGATCACCAGATCGAATTCCCCCAGCTGCTGGCGCTTCAGCAGGTTCTTGCTCAGATCGCTTGTGACTTCGAGCATGACGTTCGGGTGGGCCTGCGCGAATTTTCCCAGAAACTCCGGCAAGAGCGAAGCGGTGTATTCATGTGGCGCCCCCAGCCGCACCTTTCCCGCGACCGCCGGCTGGCGCAGGTGCGCCAGCGCCTCGTCATTCAGGGCCAGGATGCGGCGGGCATAGGTGGCCAGCGAACGGCCGTCCTCGGTCAGGTTCAGTTTGTGCGCATCGCGTTGGAAAAGCTGGACATTCACCACTTCCTCCAGACGCCGGATCTGCAGGCTGACCGCCGATTGCGTCCGCCCCACAAGTTCCGCCGCGCGGGTGAAACTGCCGCTGTCGATGGCCTTCACGAAGGTTCGAAGCAGGTCGGTCGGGATGTTCTGCATGAGACGCCTTTCATGAGTTATGTACATTCTATGATAAGAAGAATGAATTTTCCAAATGCAAAGATTCTCCTATGTATCGGGCTGTCCGAATTTGGCTTCGAACCCGAAGCGATCCGGCCCGCCGCGCGTCTTCTGCCCTAGCGCATGATCCCGATGTGACGCGGACCCCGGAACGCCATCCGAAGCCCGACGCGGACGAGGAGGACGACCATTCCAGGCGCGCACTTCCGCGAACCCGCGAACGCCCATCGGGCGGGCGATAGACGGCTGTTGCCTTGCGGAACCCGTGCTTGGGCATCGGATCAAGAGTGAGGAGATCTGGAACATGGAAACACGACGCACTTCCCTCAACTGGACGGACGGCATCCCTGCCGTGGCGCCGCTCGCGCCGGACGACCGGCAGGCGCTTGCCGCGACCACCTGACGCGCCCGCGCCTGACCCCGGCTCCGGCACATCGCCGGCGGAACCCAAACCCAGTTGAGAAAACCATAGCATGACCATTTCACACGGCCAGACAGGCACTGCCACGGGGCGCCCGGCCACCCATGATGACACGCATCTGGAACGCAACCTCTCCAACCGTCACATCCAGCTGATCGCCATTGGCGGCGCCATCGGGACGGGGCTGTTCATGGGCTCGGGCAAGACGATCTCGCTTGCCGGACCGTCGGTGATCTTCGTCTACATGATCATCGGCTTCTTCTTGTATTTCGTCATGCGGGCGATGGGCGAGATCCTTCTGTCCAACCTGCACTACAAGTCCTTCGCTGATTTCGCCGCCGACCTGATCGGCCCCTGGGCGGGGTTCTTCGTCGGCTGGACCTACTGGTTCTGCTGGATCGTCACCGGGATCGCCGACATCGTCGCGATCACTGGCTATATCTCGTTCTGGTGGCCCGATCTTCAGCTCTGGATCCCGGCGCTGACGACCATCGTCCTGCTTCTGGTGCTGAACCTTCCCTCGGTGAAGGCTTTCGGCGAAATGGAGTTCTGGTTCGCGATCATCAAGATCCTCGCGATTGCGGCGCTGGTCGTCGTGGGCGCGGCGATGGTTCTGCGCGGTTTCGTGGCGCCGAACGGGGCGCAGGCGCAGATCTCGAACCTGTGGAATGACGGCGGCATGTTCCCGACCGGCTTCATGGGTTTCGTCGCGGGCTTCCAGATCGCGGTCTTCGCCTTCGTGGGCATCGAACTTGTCGGCACCACGGCGGCCGAGGCGAAGGATCCCGAAACCACCCTGCCGCGCGCCATCCGCGCCATCCCGATCCGGGTTCTACTGTTCTACGTCGGCGCGCTGATCGCCATCATGGCGGTGACGCCGTGGCGCGAAATTTTGCCCGGGCAAAGTCCCTTCGTGTCGATGTTCGCCCTTGCGGGCCTCGGTATCGCGGCCTCTGTGGTGAACTTCGTGGTGCTGACCTCGGCGGCGTCCTCGGCCAACTCGGGCATCTACTCGACCTCGCGGATGGTCTATGGCCTGGCGAAGGAAGGCGATGCGCCTTCGATGTTCGGCCGCCTGAGCAGCCGCCATGTGCCGGTGAACGCGCTTCTGTTTTCCTGCATGTTCCTGCTGTCGTCGCTGTTTCTGCTCTTCTCGGGTGAAACGGTGCTGGCGGCCTTCACGATGGTCACGACGATCTCGGCGCTCTTGTTCATGTTCGTCTGGGCGATGATCCTCTTCAGCTACATGGCCTACCGCCGCAAGCGCCCCCACCAGCACGAGGTGTCGAAGTTCAAGATGCCGGGCGGCGTTCCGATGTGCTGGGCGGTGCTCGCGTTCTTCGGCTTCATCCTCTGGGCGCTGACCCAGCAGGCCGATACCCGGCAGGCGCTGATGGTGACGCCGGTCTGGTTCCTGGCGCTGGGTGTGGCCTGGTTCTTCGTCCGGCAGCGCCCGCGCCACCTGGCGGCCTATGACGACTTCCAGCACGAGCTTGAGGAAGACGGCGCAGCAAGCTGACACCCCTGACAATGGCCGGTGCCCGCCAAAAGGCGCCGGTCCATCCCGGAAAGACAAGGAAAAGCGCATGTTCAACGCACAGGAAGATATTGCCGCCTTCGATCCCGCGCTCTGGACTGCGCTGGAGGCGGAACGGCACCGTCAGGAAGACCAGATCGAACTGATCGCCTCTGAAAACCACGCAAGCCCGCGCGTCATGCAGGCGCAGGGTTCGGTCCTGACGAACAAATACGCCGAAGGCTATCCCGGCAAGCGCTA
>DJWG01000063.1:0-13152 GCA_002440945.1 Rhodobacteraceae bacterium UBA6236
CAAGGGATTTGTGCAACAGAACCCCATTCTACGACAAAGAGGACGAACAGGTAGGCGCGCAAAAGTGGATCGACGAGGCGAACGGCAATCAGGTCAACCTTTTAGCGATGCAAGCTTTCTGCGCGATTCTCTACGAGCCGATCAAGAAACCGAACGCGGGCGGGTTTTGATTTTTCATTCGTCCCAATGCGTCCCACGGAATGTTGGTATTATTGACGGCACGACAGCTTCTAACCAATTGATTTAATTTACAATGTGACTCCCCTACCGATTACCGTCGGACATGACAAAAGGCCGCCGGTTCCGGCGGCCTTCTTCATCTGTGACTTGGGTTTTATGGGACAGTCCCAGGACCCGTTCAATCAGCCCTGATAGGGGCCTTCGATGCCGTGCTTGCGCAGAAGCGTGGCCTGGGTGTTGCCAGCCTTCAGCAGCGCCTTGCCGTAGCGTTCGATGAGGATCGCCTGACGACCGGCATCGGTTGCCGTGGCGAGTGCACCGAGGATGGCCGCGACCTCTTCTGCGGCGGCGCGGGCGGCGGTCAGGTCGGCGGTATCGCCGGCAAGGCTCGCCACATCGCGCGCCGTCGCGCCTCCGACGCCGGGCACAGTCCTGGCACCGCCGAAGGTGTAGCCTGCAGGCAGATCGCCTTTCAGGTTCACCACGCGCTTGTACCGGATCAGGTCAAGGATCTGGTCCACCGCCTGCCTCGCACCTTCGACGCGGCTCATGTGTTCGGTATCTGCGGCGGCGTGCGGCAGAAGCTCCAGACGACCGGGATATTTGGCCGCAAGCGGAAGGTAGGGGACCATCGGCCCCGAGGCCGCGCCGGTTTCGGCATTGGTGAACAGGTCGGCGTCGATGGCCGCGTAACGGATCTGGCCCGACGCAAGGGCGCGGTCCAGCGCCTCGGCGTCAGCACCTTCGCCGCGGTCGTAGTTCAGAAGGATCGCCCCCTTGTTGACGACCGCGAACACGCTGTCACCGACGAAGCCCGCATTCGCGTACTTGCCGGTTTCGGCGTTCAGGGCACCCAGGCCGGTGTGCAGCGACAGGACATCGGCGCCACGGGCGGCGTCCTCCCTGGTCGCGGCATGGGTGAAGCCTTCCGATTCGATCCAGCCCTTGTGATGCGGACGGGCAAAGACGCGGACCTTCATCCCGAAGGCAGCCGCCAGCTTGGCGACTTCGCGGCCGATGTTGCCATAGCCGAAGATGGCGATGGTCTTGCCTTCCAGCTTTTCGGTCGGGAATTCGCGCAGGTTGCGGCCGGTGTCGAACTTGCCCGCCGCCGTCAGCTCATGCATCCTGTCGACCGGCAGATCGGGCGCCACCTTCAGCAGAGCCTTCATCGCCATCTGGGCGGTTGCGCGGCTGTTGAAGCTGGGCGTGTTCATCAGCGCCGCCTCGCCACCGGCGCCGTTGCCGCCGCCCCAGCTGTCAGACCCCATGTTGCCGGTGCCTGCGCCGATCCGCACGCCGCCCAGCCGGAAGACCGATCCCTTGGGCAGGAAGGTCGCGGCCGCGATCACCGCGTCATACTGGCCCTTGCTCGCCACGGCCATGATTTCGGCTTCGGTCGAGATGTCGGGCACATAGAAGAAGTGGATCCTGCCCTTTTCAAGCGCGCTTTCATCGGCCAGCGGCCCTTCGTGGAAGACGCCGCCTTTCGAGGCGACATAGGCCTTGACCTCGGAATGGTCCGGTTGGCCGTTCGCGTCGAACTTCAGCCCGACACGGTCGCAGACCAGAACCTTGTAGGCGCGGTTCGGGTCGTCCATCCGGCGGTTCGCATCTGCCGCCGCTTCGGGCTCGAAGGTCACGCCCAGCTTGGCAAGCTCTTCCTCAAGCACGGCAACCTTGGCGCGGTGGTAGGCATATTCCAGGTTGTCGAGGAACGCCGGCACATCCTCGGCGGGGCGGATGCCGCCGATCCAGGCGCGATAGTCGCCGGGCGTGCCGGGGAAGGCATTGATGTAGCGCGCCACATCAAGGCCGGGCTCGTGGCTGCCGTTCGGATGGGTGACGCCGTCATAGGACAGGATCGCCTTCGAATAGGCCACGATGCGCGCGTGGATGTCCGGATCGGTGATATCCGGGTCGGTGACCTTCAGAAGCGTCACGGCGGCGCCACGGTAATCGGGGTCGGTGACGCCAAGTTCAAACAGCGGGTGCGCGTCCACCCAGGCGTTGACGGCATCGCGGTTCCGGACCGAACGGGCGTTCAGGTCGCTGATCGAACCGATGCGCTTTTCCGCGCGCAGAAGGCCGAAGGTGGTTTCCGCGAAGGCCAGTGTCGAGAAGGTGTTGATCACGCCGCCCAGCATCTTGTTCTGCGCCGGATCATAGATCGGGCCGACGTTCACAGTGCGCGCGCCGGTCAGCGGCATCTTGGGGTCAAGCGGCGCCGCGATCTTCAGCTGACGCGGAATGGCCCAGGACGGGTTCTGCTGGTTGGCTTCAACCAGCGCCAGCGCCGCCGGGGTGAACGAGACGATGAAATAGCCCGAAATGCCGCCGATTGCCTTCTGGAAGGGCATGAACATGCAGCACTTGGTGGTGACTTCGCGCACCAGGTCTTCGCCCCAGGGCATCGCGCCCAGCATCGAGGTCGCGTCCAGCACAACGTGATGCTCTGCCGGGTTCATGTCGATCCAGGCAAGAAGTTCCTTCACGTCGCGGGTCGAATAGGTGCTGGCACCCGTCGTTTCATGGCCGACACCGACGAAAAGCTTGATGCCTATCTTCGCCAGTTCGGCAGCCGAGGGGACCACGCCCTCTTCCTTGGCGAAGTGGACGCGGGATTCATCACCGTTGCGGGCATAGCGCATCATTTCGATGATCTGCGCGCCCCAGGACTGGCGGAAGAAGCCGGACGACTTGGCGGCGTCAGATTCGGGGCGCAGCGTATCGACGAAGATCCGCTGATCGGGGTCGTTCGTCGTGATCAGGTGCAGCGCGCAGGCCGTAAAGCCCGAATGCCCGCCGCCCAGGCCCACGGCCATCTTGTTGGCCTTCGGGAATTCGAAGTAGCGGTGGATTTCGCGCATCATGTCCAGCAGGAACTTGTCCGCCGGATAGCCGCGGTGCATCGACCGCCCGATTTCGGCCACCGTGAAGGGGCCAAGATCGCGGCCCTTGTCATCAAGCTTGCGGTAGTTCGTTTCCAGCCAATGTTCGAACTCGAACTTGAGCATGCGGCTGTCGGCCTCGTCGGCTGCGCCATCGGTGATCGGGCCCACGCCAAAGAACGGGTTGCCTGTCCGGGCGGGTGCGCCGGCCTTCGTCGCTTCGATGGACGCCTGGCGCTGCTTGATGAGAAGATCCTTGTTCGACATTCGGGCTGGTCCTTCCACGAAAAAACGCACGCCGCACAGGACTGATGCCGCACGGTCGCGATGCTGGATCGTCCTTTACTGCGCGCGTCCGACCGGGTCCGGTGGAATTCCGACTTTCTTTGCTATCAATGCGTCGGCTTTCGCAGGGAGCGCCCCCCGGACCGGCCCCTATCGTCCTTCGCTGGCAAGGATCAGCGGCCTTGCCTGACGTTACGGAAGGTGTTCGGCGAAATGAATGCCTCAAATGCACCAAATCCAGGGCCGCGCAAGGGAAGATGGCCAGTGCAACAGCAGTGATTCGGGCTATTTGACCCCATTCCCCGGGGAATGCGGAAACAAAATTCCCAACCCACCCGGAGTTGATGAGCCTTTCCTGACTAATCGCCCATCCGACTAGTCTTAAAAGCCAAGTTCACGTCATGCGTGTTCGCTGCAATTCTAGCGACATCAGGAACGACCAAATCGTCCCTGAGGTGTGTGTGGTGTTGTGAAGAGTGTGGCCGGGCGGTCGGTGCGGGCGGGGAGTGTGTGGCCCTGCGCGTAACCGGCAGCACCGGACCGGAAGTTGCCTTCTGTCGTGTGTGTGACAGGGGCAGAGGTCCGGCGGCAGGAAAGTGTTGGTTGAAGGCGGTCGGGCAAGGTGTGTGCGTGCCGGTCCGTCTTGGGTGTCACCGGCTTTTTGCCGGTTCGTGGCAAGTAGCAGGGCAAGCCGGACTCCGTTCCGCTTGCCCTTTTCCTTTTGCAGTTCCCGCAAGGGGTGGCATCGGTCGGGCGTTCGGAGGACAATGACCCTTAACGGAGGCACCGACATGAATACACAATCGCCCGCACAGGGTCTGCCCGGACAGGAAGCGCGGGGCATCGCCACGGCGCCAGACCGCCCCCAACCGGACACCACCCTGCCCAGCCGGCCCGGGTGCTGCGCGCATGACCGGCGGCCTGCGGCGGCGGCGGACGGCCACCCGATCTGGGAAAACCTCGACATCATCCTGACGACGCTGACGGTGATCGGGCTGGCCATCGGCGCCTGGGATCACCTTGTCAGCCCGCTGCCCGGCCAGATCGGGATGGTTGGTCTTGTGATTGCCTTCGCGGCCGGGGGCATTCCGTCGGCCATTTCGGCGCTGCAATCGCTTTGGAACGACTATATCCTTGATATCGACCTGCTGATGGTGCTGGCCGCAGTCGCTGCGGCGCTGGTCGACAATGCTGTCGAAGGCGCGGTGCTGCTCGCGCTTTTCAGCATTGCCGGCACGCTGGAACACCGCGCCATGGGCAAGGCCCGCCGCGCGGTCGAGGCACTGATGGCGCTTCGGCCAGACAGCGCCTTCCTGCTGACGCCCGAAGGTGTGGTTGAAGTCCCGGTTGAGGAGTTGCGACCGGGCCAGCGGGTGATCCTGCGCCCGGGCGCGCGGGTTCCGGTCGATGGCCGGATCGTCGATGGCGACGGGTCGCTGGACGAATCCACCATCACCGGGGAATCGGTGCCGGTTCACAAGGGCCCGGGCGCGCAGGTCCATGAGGCGACGGTGAACCTGAATGGCGTGCTGACGGTCGAGGTTGCGCGGGGTCTTGGCGAAAGCACCGTGGCGCGGATGATCCAGCTGGTGACAGAGGCGCAGGGCATGAAGGCCCCGTCCGAACGGTTCAGCGAATGGTTCGGCCAGCGCTACACGGTTGCGGTGCTTGTGGGTTCGATCCTTGCCTTCTTCGCCTTCCGCTGGTCCGGCCTGAGCCCAAGCGATGCGCTTTACCGGGCGGCCACGGTGCTGGTGGCGGCAAGCCCCTGCGCGGTGGTGATCTCGGTCCCGGCGGCTATACTTTCGGCGCTGTCGGCGGCGGCGCGGGGCGGCGTTCTGTTCAAGGGCGGCGCGGCGCTGGAAACGCTTGCCGATGTGCGGACCTTTGCCTTCGACAAGACCGGCACCCTTACCACCGGCAAGGCCGAGGTAACGGCGGTGGTGCCGCTGGCGCTTCCGGTTGACGACTTCCTGAGCCTGCTGGCCGGGATCGAATCCGACAGCGAACACCCGATTGCCGATGCGATCCGCCGCGCGGCGCATGGCCGGGCGCTGACCCCTGCCCCGGTGAGCGGCGTGCGCGCCCATCCAAGCGAAGGGATCACCGGCACGGACGCAACCGGCCCGGTCTGGGCGGGGAACCCGCGCATGGCGGCGCGGATGGGGGCGGATCTGGATGATCCGCGACTCGACGATCTGGTCGCGGCCTCTGAAACCGTCGTCTATCTGGGGCGCGGCGCAGAGCTGCTGGGCGCGGTCGCGGTGGCGGACAAGCCGCGCGAAACCTCGCGCGCGGGGCTTGAGGCGCTGCGCCATGCGGGCGTGCGCCATATCGCGATGATGACGGGCGACCGCCGTCCCGTCGCCTTGCGAATCGCGGCCAGTCTGGGGATCGGGCCGGATGAGGTCCATGCGGACCTGATGCCCGAAGACAAGGTCAAGCTTGTCGATGAACTGGCGAAGTCGGGCAAGGTCGCCTTCGTGGGCGACGGCGTGAACGACGCAGCGGCGCTGGCGCGGTCGGACGTGGGCATCGCGATGGGCGCCGCCGGGTCCGAGGTCGCGCTTCAGGCGGCCGAAGTTGCGCTTTTGTCCGATGACATGTCGCGGCTGGCGGCGGCGCATCGGCTGGCGCGGCGGACCGCCGCGATCATCAAGCAGAACCTGATCTTCGCCCTTGGCGCGATGGTGCTTCTGGTGATCGGCGGGGCGTTCTTCAACCTGCCCTTGCCGCTTGCGGTGCTGGGCCACGAAGGCGGCACGCTGCTGGTCGTTCTCAATGGCCTTCGGCTGCTGATGGACCCGATCCGGGGCGACCGCCGCGCGGCCCGCTAGGGATCAGCGCCATTCCCAGGGCGTGGCGAATTCATTCAGCCGCGCCGCGACGGCGGTGTCGTCCACCGTGCCGGTCCGTTCAAGCCGCGCGACAAGGCCGCGCTTCTTGTCCTCGACCACTTCGGCGACGCGGGCGGCAAAGCCCGCCTCTTCCAGCACCGCGTCATAGACCCGGGCGATGGCGCGGCGGCGAAGGTCGGGCTTGAAGATCTTGCCCACCGCGGTCTTTGGCAGCTCGGGCAGGATCTCGATGTGCTTGGGCACCGCGGCCCGTTCCGGGATGGCATCGCGGGCGTAGGCCAGAAGCTCTTCGGCGGTGGCCGAGGCGCCCTTGACCAGTTCGACATAGGCGCAGGGCAGTTCGCCCGCGAAGGCATCGGGCTGGCCGATGGCGCCGACGAAGGCCACAGCGGGATGGCGGGCCAGCGCTTCTTCGATCATCGCGGGGTCGATGTTGTGGCCGCCGCGGATGATCAGATCCTTGGCGCGACCGGTGATCCACAGGTAGCCGTCCGCATCCAGCCGCCCCAGATCGCCGGTGCGCAGATAGCGGCCTTCGGCGAACAGGCCCCTGTTCTTGTCGGCCTCGGTATAGGTCGATCCTTCGAAGACGCCGGGGCTCGCCACGCAGATCTCTCCGATCTCGTCGATGCCGCATTCCCGGCGCACGGTGCCATTGCCGTCGGTATCAAGGATGCGGACATGGCTGTAGGGCAAGGGCACCCCGACCGAGCCGACCTTCTTCAGCCCGTCCACGGGATTGCAGGACACAAGGCAGGTGGCTTCCGTCAGGCCGTAGCCTTCGGCGACCTGCACGCCGGTGGCCTGTTCGAAGCGGCGGTAAAGCTCCAGGGGCAAGGGCGCCGAGCCGGAAATCGCCATCCTCAGAGACGATATATCGGCATCGACGGGGCGCTGCATCAGAGCGGAAATCGCGGTGGGGACCGTGATCAGGAAAGTGACCTTCCAGCGGTCGATCAGCTTCCAGAAGTTGTCGAGGACTCCCTCGCCGCGATACCCTGCCGGGGTGGGCAGGACCATATGCGCCCCACAGGCGATGCAGGACATGAAGATCGGATAGGCCGCAAAGACGTGGAACAGCGGCAGCGGGCAGATCAGCACGTCGGTTTCGTCAAACAGCAGCGTTCCGCCCAGCCAGCCGTTGTAGATCATGCCGGAATACTTGTGCTGCGCGACCTTGGGCATCCCGGTCGTCCCGCCGGTGTGGAACAGTGCGGCAACCCGGTCGCCCGCGCTGTCGGGAAAGGTCAGCCGGTCGGCAGGCATCCTGTCGGTTTCCGCATTCAGGTCGCGGACCCGGGCCTTGTGCGCGACGGGGGTCTTCGGGCGCAGAAAAGGGACGATGAGGTTTTTCGGGAAGGTCAGGTAGCGGTTCAGGTCGATTTCCAGAACCGTCTGCACATTCGGCGCCAGCGCCACCGCGCGGGCGGCCTTCTGCGCCACATCCGTATGCGGGAAGGATTTCAGCGTCACCAGAACCTTGGCGCCGGTTTCGCGCAGGATCGCGGCGATCTGGTCGGCTTCAAGCAGCGGGTTGATCGGATTGACGCGCCCCGCCACGGCACCGGCCAGCAGCGCGACAGCGGTTTCGGTCGCGTTCGGCAGAAGGTAGGCGATCACGTCGCCCTCGCCCACGCCCAGCGACCGGAAGAGGTTCGCCATCTGGGTGACGCGGGCATGGAGCGCGGCCCAGGTCAGGGTCTCGGCCTTGTCCTTCGGACCGGACAGAAGCTGGAAGCTGATCGCGGGCCTGTCCGGGAAGCGGTCGCGGGTCGAGGTCAGGAACTGATACATCGTGACCGGCAGGCGACGGTCGGCATAGGCGCATTCGGCCTCGACGGCATCGCGGTCCGCTGCGGATCTGAACTTGCCCAATCTGGATTCCCCCAAGGCTCGCGGGCCTTCAGGTCGGCCCGTTCTTTGACCTTGTGACGATGCGGCCTTGGCGCGGCGGCGGCAAGAGCGACGGGGCACAGGCTGCACAAAAAGAGGCGCGCCCCGAAACCGGGCGCGCCTTGACTGGCTTTTCGGGCGCGGATCAGCCGCGCGGAATGCGCAGGACCTGGCCCGGATAGATCTTGTCGGGCGAAGTCAGCATCGGGCGGTTCGCTTCAAAGATCTCGGGGTAGCGGTTGGCATTGCCGAGGGTCTTCTTGGCGATCGCCGACAGCGTGTCGCCCTTTTCGACAGTGTGGAAAATCGCATCCCGCACGTCGTCGTCGGTGTCGGTCTGGACCTTGGCCACGCCCTGCACGTTTCCGGCGGCCAGAACGACCTTTTCCTTGGTTTCCGGGTCAACGGCCTTGCCATTGACGACGACGGTGTCGCCCTGAACCTTCAGGTCAAGCCCCGTGGTATCAAGCCCGAGGTCCTTCATTTCCTTCACGATGGCTTCCTGTTTGGCAGGTTCCGCCGCTTCGGCGGCGCCACCGCCGAACAGTTCCTTGCCGGTGTTCTTCAGAAAATCCCACATGCCCATCTGACGCTCCTTGCAATGAACCGGACGATCCATCCTGGTTGGAAATACAATGCCGAACCCCGGGTTCCGGTTTCGCGGCAGACCTATTTCAGTCGACCCCTTCCGCAACCGCGCCGTCGGTGAATTGCAGCCGCGCCAGCCGCGCATAAAGCCCGCCTTCAGCCACCAGCGCATCATGCGTGCCCTCGGCCACGATTCGGCCGTCTTCGAAGACCACGATCCGGTCGGCCTTCTTCACGGTAGCAAGCCTGTGCGCCACGATGATGACAGTCCGGCTGTGCGACAGCCGTTCGACTGCCTGCTGCACCGCGCCTTCGCTTTCGGCGTCAAGGGCGCTTGTCGCTTCGTCCAGAAGCAGGATCGGCGCATCGCGGAGGATGGCGCGGGCCAGCGCGATCCGCTGCTTCTGCCCGCCCGACAGCATGACGCCCCTTTCGCCCACATAGGTGTCATAGCCCTGCGGCAGCGCCGTCAGGAAATCATGGGCGGCGGCGGATTGCGCGGCGGCGGTCACTTCGGCATCCGAGGCATCGGGACGGCCGAAGCGGATGTTGTCGCGGGCGGTGGCGGCAAAAATCACCGGGTCCTGCGGGACCAGCGCGATGGCGCGGCGGAAATCGTCGCGCGCCATGTCGCGCAGGTCGATGCCGTCGATGCGGACGCGGCCCTGATCCGGGTCGTAGAAGCGTTGCAGAAGCTGGATCACCGTCGTCTTGCCGGCGCCCGAAGGCCCGACCAGCGCCACGGTTTCGCCCGGCCGGATATGAAGCGCGACGTCGTTCAGCGCCGACTGGCTGGGGCGCGACGGGTAGTGGAAGGTCACATCCTCGAACGCGATCTCGCCCCGGACGGGCCGAGGCAGCGCCACCGGGCGGCTTGGGTCCTGCACCTGATCGGTGACGGCCAGCAGCTCCCCCAGACGTTCGGTGGCGCCCGCGGCGCGCTGCAATTCACCCCAGATTTCCGAAAGTGCGCCCACCGCGCCCGCCGCCATGACGGCGTAGATCACGAACTGCACCAGATCGCCGGTGCTCATGCTGTCTGCGCGCACATCGCGCGCGCCCACCCAAAGGATGCCGACCACGCCCGCGAAGATCAGGAAGATCACCACCACCGTCATCACCGCCCGCGCCCGGATGCGCGTCAGGGCCGAGGTGAAGGATTTCTCGGTGATCTGGCCGAAGGCGGCGCGGCTTGGGCCTTCGTGGGTGAAGGCCTGCACCGTCTGGACCGAGCTTAGCGCCTCGGAGGCATTGCCCGAGGATTGCGCGATCCAGTCCTGGTTTTCGCGCGACAGCACCCGCAGGCGGCGGCCCAGCCCCACGATCGGCACGATGACCAGCGGCACCAGCAACAGCGCAAGGCCGGTAAGCTTCGGCGAGGTCCAGAGCATCATTGCAAAGCCGCCGAGGAAGATCAGGAAGTTCCTCAGCGCGACCGAAACCGAAGACCCGATCACCGACAACACCAGTGTCGTGTCGGTGGTGATCCGCGACAGGACCTCGCCGGTCATGATCCGTTCGAAGAAACGGGGCGACATGCCGATCACCCGGTCGAAGACCGCCTTGCGGATGTCGGCCACGACCCTTTCGCCCAGCCGGGTCACGAAGTAGTAGCGCGCGCCCGTGCCCAGCGCGAGAAGCGCGGCGATGATCAGGGCGGCGCCGAAATACTGGTCCAGAAGCCCGAAGCCCTGATTGAACCCGTCGATGATCCGCCGCACCGCCAGGGGCAGCGTCAGGCTGATCGCCGCCGTTGCGACCAGCGCCAGCCCCGCCAGCACGGCGAGGCCCCGATAGGGCCGCACGAAGGGCCAGAGCGACCCGAGCGATCCGATCTTCTTCGATGTCGCGCGGTCCTCGACCGCAGCTTCGGGCCTGCGCGCCATGTCGCCTCCGGGGAGTTTTCAATCAAGGGCGGGTTTAGGCCCCGGCACCGTTCGGGGCAAGGCCGATCCCGGAAGGGTGATCGGCAAGCGGGCATTCCTGATCGGGAAGGGCTGGAGCGGGCGGCGGGAATCGAACCCGCGTCTCTTGCTTGGAAGGCAAGGGTCTTACCATTACACAACGCCCGCGCAGGCCTGTTCTATATCTGTCTGCGGCCGTGGTGCGCAAGACCCCGAACGCAACATTCGCAAGGCGCGGGGCAAGGCACCTGCCCCGCGCCCATGTGTGATTCAAGACCGATCACTTGCCAAGGTTCGTGATGCGGCCCTCGACCTTGGCCGTGACCTTGCCGGTCTTCTGGATGTAGTCGATCACATCATTGGCCATCAGGTTGCCATTGCCCTTGTCGATCAGCACCTCGCCGCCGCCCAGCGCGGTGTAGCCGTCGCCGCCGTCCAGCGCGTAATCATTGGTCGCGAGCTTGTAGAGGGTGTCGGGCTCCAGCGGCTTGCCGTCGATCATCACCTCGGACACCCGCGATCCCGCCGGAGCTGATGGATCAAAGGCGAAGGTCATGCCGGAAACCTGCGGGAAGCGGCCCGCGCCCTTTTCCACCTGGCTCACGCCGTTTTCCAGCGCCGCCAGAACCTGACTGCCGGGGATCACGGTCATGACGGTTTTGTTGCCGAAGGGCAGTTCGGTCATGATGTCGCGGCGGGTCAGCTTCCGGCCCGCCTCATAGGTGGTGTCGCCGCGGATGCCGCCGCCGTTGGCGATGGCGATATCGGCGCCGGTGGCGGCGCGTTGCGCATCGGCGATCAGGTTGCCCATCGCGGATTCCTGCGTGCGGATCACGTTCCGCCGCGAATCGAGCGCGTTTTCCGTCACGCCGATTTCCACGTTCAGGCTTTCATCCAGCGACTTGGTGAATTCGTCGACCTTCGCCTGCGTCTCAGGGTCGGGCTGCACCTCGGCCGTGTCGATGAAGCGGAAATGCGGCACCCAGGACACTTCGCGCTTGCCGTCCTTTTCCTCGACCGAAACCAGAAGATCGACCGGCGACAGGAACTGCCCGTCGATCGAGGTTTCGACATAGGCCGTCACCCCGTCGTAGGCGGTGGCGTAGGAATGGTCGTCGCCCGACAGGATCAGGTCGAAGGCGTGGCTGGCGATCAGCTGGCGGTCGTTCGAACTGTCGGTCTGCACGACCCCGACGACCAGATCCGCGCCGTCCTTGCGGGCCTTTCCGGCAGCGTCGATCGCGGTATCGACCGTCGGCAGGAAGGTCAGATCGCCGGTTGACGACACCTGCGGCGAGGTGTCCTGCGCGACCGGGATCAGCGCGATCTTCAGCCCCGCCATCTCTTTGACCATGACGCCGCCAAGGCCCTCGACGGCCGTTCCGTCGGCGTAGAGGATGTTGATCGCGGCCCAGGGGTATTTCGAGGCCTTCATCTTCTCAAAGAAGTTCTCGGGCCCGAAGTCAAATTCATGGTTGCCCGGCACGGCCAGGTCGAAGGGCACGATGTTGGTCAGGTCGATGGTGTTCTGCCCCTTGTCGAACCCCGAAAGGAGGGAGGGCGAAAGCATGTCGCCATCGAACAGGTAAAGCGTGTTCGGATTTGCCTCGCGTTCCGCCCGCGCCACGGCGTTCAGCCGCGCGAAACCGCCGCGTCCGTCTTCCTCGGCAAAGTTGTAGGTATCGCCCACGCCCAGGAAGGTGATCTTGACCGGCTCGGCCAGCGCGGGAAAGGCGGCGGTCAGGAAAAGTGCTGCGCCGGCAAGGCGGGCGGACAGGCGGCCGGGGAACGATCCGGGCATGAGAACCTCCGAAAGCATATGATGATGACATACCCTGCGCCGAAGGCGGACCCTCGGTCAAACCAAGAAACCATGACAGGATGCCCCGGCCATTGACCCGATCCGGCTTTGGGGGCATCACGCTTGCCATGATGATCTACAAGATCCTGCGCCGCCCCGAATGGGACGCCTTCCGCGCCGCCGGTCAGACCGCAGGCGCGCCCGTCGATCTGGCCGATGGCTACATCCATTTCTCGACATCGGCGCAGGTGGTGGAAACCGCCGCCCGGCATTTCGCCACCGAAACCAATCTGGTTCTGGTCGCGGTCGATCCCGACCGGCTTGGGCCTGCGCTTCGGTGGGAGCCGTCGCGGGGCGGGCAGCTTTTCCCGCATCTTTACCGCGCGCTTCGCCTGGACGAGGTGGTCTGGGACAAATCCCTGCCCCTTGGCGCCACCGGCCACATCTTCCCCGAAGGCGTGATATGACCCTGACCGAACGCGTCGCCCTGACCCTTCTGCGCCGGATGGACCCGGAACGGGCGCATGGCCTGTCGATCCGGGCGCTGGCGCTTGGCCTTGCGCCGACGCCGGGGCCGGTCACATCGGCCCGCCTGCGGACCGAGGTTGCGGGGCTGGTGCTGCCTAACCCGGTGGGACTTGCCGCCGGCTATGACAAGAACGCCGAGGCCGTGAGCCCCCTGTCGCGTTCGGGATTCGGGTTCCTTGAGGTGGGCGCGGCCACGCCCCGGCCCCAGCCCGGCAACCCGCGCC
>DJWG01000063.1:13198-13393 GCA_002440945.1 Rhodobacteraceae bacterium UBA6236
GCCGCCGATTTCGCCACCGTGCTGGGGATCGCCGAGCCGCATGTCGATTTCGTCACGGTCAATGTCAGCTCCCCCAACACCGAAAAGCTGCGCGACCTGCAAGGGAAGGCTGCGCTCTCCGAGCTTCTGGCCGGGGTGCTGGCCGCACGGGGCCGCGCCCATCTGCGGATTCCGGTCTTCCTGAAGATCGCGCCG
>DJWG01000105.1 GCA_002440945.1 Rhodobacteraceae bacterium UBA6236
CCCTGGCAGGCCTCGCAGCGGCCACCCTTGATGTTGAAGGAAAACCGCCCCGGCAGATAGCCGCGCGCCTTCGATTCCGGCAGGCCCGCGAACCAGTCACGGATCGGGGTGAAGGCGCCGGTATAGGTCGCGGGGTTCGACCGGGGCGTGCGCCCGANNGCGCTGGTCGATGTCGATCACCTTGTCGAGGTGTTCAAACCCCTTGATCGTTTCGCAGGGCGCCGGGGTTTCGCGGGCGCCGTTCAGCCGCATCGCGGCGTTCTTGTACAGCGTTTCGATGGTCAGCGTCGATTTGCCGCCGCCCGACACCCCGGTCACGCCGATGAAGCGGCCAAGCGGGAAGGTGGCCGTCATGTCCTTCAGGTTGTTGCCGGTGGCTTTCACCACCGTCAGGGTCTTGCCATTGCCGCGTCGGCGCACCGGCGGCACGGCGATTTCGCGGGTGCCCGCCAGATACTGCCCGGTGATCGAGGCCGCATCGGCGATGATCTCGGCCGGTGTGCCCTTGGCCACGACGATGCCACCATGCACCCCCGCCCCCGGCCCCATGTCGAAAACGTAATCCGCCTCGCGGATCGCGTCTTCATCATGTTCGACCACCAGAACCGTGTTCCCATGATCGCGGAGCGATTTCAGCGTCGCAAGCAGCCGGTCGTTGTCGCGCTGATGGAGCCCGATGGAGGGTTCGTCCAGCACATAAAGCACCCCCGTCAGCCCCGATCCGATCTGGCTCGCCAGACGGATGCGCTGGCTTTCGCCGCCCGACAGCGTGCCGGCGGCGCGGCTCATTGTCAGGTAATCAAGGCCCACGTTCACCAGAAATCCCAGTCGTTCGCGGATTTCCTTGACGATGGCGCGGGCGATCTCGTTCTTCTGGGTGCTCAGGTGCGCGGGCACGGTCTGGATCCAGTCCAGCGCCTCGTGGATCGACTTTTCGACCACCTGCCCCACATGCAGCCCGGCGATCTTCACAGCCAGCGCCTCGGGCTTCAGCCGGTAGCCGTGGCAGGCGCCGCAGGGGCGGCTGTTCTGGAACCGCTCCATCTCGTCGCGGATCATCTGGCTGTCGGTTTCGCGGTAGCGCCGTTCGAGGTTCGGGATCACGCCTTCGAAGGTGCGGCTGACCTCGTAGACTCGGCCCGCCTCGTCGAAGCGGAACTTGATCTCTTCCTTGCCCGAGCCATAGAGGAACAGCTTGTGCACCGCTTCGGGCAGATCCTTCCATTTGGATTTCGGGTCGAACCCGTAGTGGCGGGCGATTGAATCGATGGTCTGGATGAAATAGGGCGTCTTGGTCTTGGCCCAGGCGGCGATTGCCCCGTCTTTCAGTTTCAGCGTCACATCCGGCACGACAAGGCGTTCATCAAAGAACAATTCCGCCCCTAAGCCGTCACAGACCGGGCAGGCCCCCAGCGGTGCGTTGAACGAGAAAAGACGCGGTTCGATTTCCGGGATGGTGAAGCCAGACACGGGGCAGGCGAAGTTTTCCGAATAGGTGATGCGTTCCGCCTCCGCGCCCTCTCCCGGCGCGGTTTCGATGATGGCGATGCCTTGGGCCAGGTTCAGCGCGGTGCGGAAGCTGTCGGCCAGCCGCGTCTCGATCCCTTCGCGGACCACGATCCGGTCAACGACCACATCGATGTCGTGGCGGAATTTCTTGTCGAGGTCCGGCGTTTCGTCGATCTCATAGAAGGTGCCGTCGATCTTCAGGCGCTGGAAGCCCTGCTTCCTGAGTTCAAGGATCTCCTTGCGGTATTCGCCTTTCCGGTCGCGGACGATGGGCGCCAGCAGGAAGGCCCGTGTGCCGTCCGCCATGGCCATGACGGCATCGACCATGTCCTGCACCTGCATCGCGGTGATCGGCAGGCCGGTCGCGGGGGAATAGGGCGTCCCCACCCGCGCGAACAGCAGGCGCAGGTAGTCGTAGATTTCCGTGACCGTGCCGACGGTCGAACGCGGGTTCTTCGAGGTCGTCTTCTGCTCGATCGAAATCGCGGGGCTGAGGCCCGAGATGTGATCGACATCCGGTTTCCCGGCCATGTCCAGGAACTGCCGCGCATAGGCCGACAGGCTNNCGACATAGCGGCGCTGGCCCTCGGCATAAATGGTGTCGAAGGCAAGGCTCGACTTGCCCGAACCCGAAAGCCCGGTGATGACGGTCAGCTTGTCGCGCGGAATGTCCACATCGACGTTCTTGAGGTTATGTTCGCGCGCCCCGCGCACCTCGATGAATTTCTGCTCGGCCATCCATGCCCCCGTTCGAACGGGTTAACAGATAGTGGATCGACCTTGAGTCTCCAACCCGGAACTGCGAACAAACTGCGAACAACGGCTGCTTCACGCCGTGATGATCGCGGAAAATCGGGGCAGCTTCTTCACATTCAAATTCATGAATGTTATATGGTCACCCAACAGACCCGGTTTTCAAAGGAAGGATCCCCGCCGATGTTCGGTTTTCTCCGCCCCTCCCCCTCTGGCCGCCTGAGCGTGCCCGACGCCATTGCCCGCGCCGCCGCCGGTGAACTGGTGCTGATCGACGTGCGGGAACCGGGGGAAATCCGCGCCTCGGGCAAGGCCAAGGGCGCGGTGACGCTGCCGATGGCAACCTTGATGATGAAGGCCGATCCGCAGAGCCCGGAATGCGTGGCGGCGCTGAAATCCGGCAAGCCCATCGCGATCTATTGCGCATCGGGCGGGCGCAGCGGAATGGCCACGCAGGCGCTGAAGAAGATGGGCCATGCCGAGGTTCACAACATCGGCGGCTTCGGGGACTGGATCGCGGCCGGCGGCGCGGTGGAGCGTTAAGGCGCCCCCCGTTATCCCATTCTCCGGCGCCGCCCGGCCAGCCAGTGATGAACCCAGATCCCGCCAAGGCAGAGCGGCAGCGCGAACCACAGGATTGCCGCCTGCCCCCACCGATCCGTCAGCGCCAGAAGGACCGGCGTGCCAATCGTCGTGCCGACGTTCCCGAGTTGCGCGACGGCGCCCGCGGCCTCTGCCCTTTCACCCGCGCCCGGGTTGAGCTGCGGGATGGCCGCGAAACTGCCGCCCTGCACCAGCCCCAGCCCGCCTGAAATCGCAAGGCTTGCCAGAACCGCAGCAAGCCCCACGCCGCCCGTCAGCGCGAAGGCCAGGACCGCAAGGCCCGCAAGGCCCAGGCCGATCTGCACCGTCGCCACCGCCCCAAGGCTGCGCGTCAGGCGCACGCCGAGGGTCAGCGACAGCGCGATGGAGGCAAGCGGCAGGGCGGTCGCCACGACCTCTTGCCATTTCGGGGCCAGAAGTCCCGGCAGAATCGTGATCAGCGCCACGAACATCATCGTGTAGAAGACGAAACCCAGCGCCGGCGCGCCGATCCGGGGCGAGGCATAGATGGCCAGATGCCGCGCCAGCAGGCTGCCCCGGGCGACGATGAGCCGTGGGGCGGCATCGCGGGGCAGCATCCGCCACAAAAGCACGAAGGCCAGCGCCATCGCGGCGGCGTGGACCCCGAACAGCACCTCGGGCCCCCGCGCCGCCGCAAGCGGCCGGCCAAGGAAGGCCATGCCGGAAAAGGCCACCGCAAAGAAGGTGGACCAGAGGGTCATGACGATGGGCTGGTCCTTGGGGTTTGAAACCTGCGCGATCAGCACCGGGCCGGCCACGACGATCGCCAGGTGGCTGAAGCCTTCGGCAGCACGCAGCGCGATCATCACCGGCAAGGGCGGCATCAGCACCTCGACCAGCGACAGAAGGCTGCCCGCCGCCAGCGCCCAGAGGATCATCCGGCGCGGCCCCAGCCGGGCCACGGCGATCCCGGCCGAAGTGCCGAAGACGATGCCGACCAGGCCCACGACCGAAACCACCAGCCCCAGCCAGGACCCGGCCCCGGGCCAGACCGGGCGCATCAGGTCAAGGATGACGCCAACCTTGGCGAACTGCCCCGCCGCGCAAAGCCCGGCATACCAGATCGCCGCGATCAGCCCCCAGCGCGTATGGGTCACGGCATCCGCCGGGCGTCAGATGTGCAGGGCGCGACCATAGGCATCAAGCACCGATTCGTGCATCATCTCGCTCAG
>DJWG01000066.1 GCA_002440945.1 Rhodobacteraceae bacterium UBA6236
GTCTTCGCCTTCAAGAAGGGCCAGGCGCCGCATGTCAACAGCTTCGAACTCGGCCAGCACGGCCGCTACCGCACCAATGTCTGGGAATACCGCGGCGTCAACACGCGGCGCGCCGGGCGAATGGAGGAGCTGGCGCTGCATCCGACGGTGAAGCCGGTGCAGATGATCGCCGATGCCATCAAGGACGTCTCGGGCCGCGGCGAGATTGTCCTCGATCTGTTCGGCGGCTCGGGCTCGACGCTGATCGCGGCGGCGAAGACCGGACGGCGCGGCTATCTCTGCGAACTCGACCCGATCTACTGCGACCGGATCCTTGCCCGCTGGGAAGGCTATGCCCATGACGAGGCGAAACAGCTGGTCTACGGCTGGCCGCGGGTGGTGGCGCGCCGCAAGGCTGCGGAATGACGGACGAGGGCGAGGACAAGTCCGTGCGCCGAGGCGTTCTGGCCGTGCGGCCGGGTTATGCGGTCGGTTATGGGAAGCCGCCGGAAGCGACGCGCTTCCAGAAGGGACGCTCCGGCAATCCCAAGGGCCGCCCGAAAGGGGCGAAGGCCCGCAGGCCGGCGCTGAACGAGGAACGGATGAAGACCCTGATCCTCGAGGAGGCCTATCGCACCATCACGGTGCGCGACGGCGACCGCAATGTCACCGTGCCGATGGCCCAGGCGATCCTGCGCTCGATCGCGGTCAATGCCGCGAAGGGGCAGCACCCGGCGCAGCGGCTGTTTGCCGAACTGCTGGCGGAAACCGAGACGGCCAACCGGATCATGAGTGAAAAGCTTCTGAACGCGGCGCTCGACTACAAGCAGCAATGGGAGGCCGAACTGCGCCGCCGCGCCGCGCAGAACATCACCCACCTGCCGCCGCCGCTGCCGCACCCTGACCATATCGTCATCGACATCCGGGGCGGGCTCGTGCGGTTCCGCGGGCCAATGACCCGGGAGGAGAAACAGATGTTCGACGAGGCGCTCGCCGAAGTGCAGAAGCTCAGCGAGGGCGCCGCAGTCCGCCGGGCCGCCCTGGCCCGCGAGAGGGACCCCGAGGAGCGCGCCGATCTGATCCGCCACATCGAACTGGCCGAAACCCTGATGGCCCGCTACCGGCAGGCATTGCCCGACGATCTGTTCCCGGTCGACCAGGAGGCTGTCGACCGCGCAGTCGCGACGGCGTTCCCGAAGCGGAGGCGAAGCAAGGGCTGAAGCGGGTTTGGCGCGAGAGAGCCCAACGGCAGCTCGCCGGGATGCGTGCCTCGTCACTGTCGAGCGCCGCCTTGCGGTGGAGAGTCCAGGTCTTCTCGACTCGGATCCGAAATTGGTCTTCGCGACGTCAGCAAGCCAGCTGCGCGTTGCGAAGAGGTTGGTTGCGGCCGTGATGTGCGCATGGCCGACGGGACCAAGGTGGTCCTGGGGCTGTGGCTGGAGCAGAATGAAGGCGCCAAATTCTGGCTGCGGGTGATGAACGAGCTCAAGAACCGAGGCGTGGAGGATATCATGCTGGCCGTCGTCGATGGCCTGAAGGGCTTCCCCGACGCCATCACCGCTGTCTTCCCCGAAGCAATGGTTCAAACCTGTATCGTCCATCTGTTGCGCAACTCGATGGATTTCGTGGCGTGGAAGGATCGCAAGGCGCTCGGAACGGCCCTGAAAGCCATCTACCGTGCCGTCGATGCCGCCGCTGCCGAGGAGGCGCTGACAGCCTTCGAGGCCGGCTTCTGGGGTCAGCGATATCCCGCTATCGGCCAGAGCTGGCGTCGGGCCTGGCCCGAGGTCATCCCATTTTTTGCCTTCCCCGATGAAGTCCGGCGGATCGTCTACACCACAAATTCCATAGAGGCCCTCAATTCCAGGCTGCGCCGCGCCGTTCGCGCACGGGGCCATTTCCCCAACGATGAGGTCGCGACCAAGCTGCTCTATCTGATCTTGAACCGATCGGAGAAAGAGTGGAAAATGCCGCCGCGTGAGTGGAACATGGCGAAGGCGCAATTTGCCGTGCTCTTCGGCGAACGTTTCATCAGAGCCATGACGGCCTGATGGTCAACCGCCTCGCCGCACACGGAAATCCTGACAGTCCCCGGTCAACGCGCGTTACGCGGAAGCGTGGGGCATTGTGCCTTCCCGCTTTGGATCCGATGATCAGACCGTCGCTGGCGCGACGACCCAGATCACCTCACAAGGGCCCTCGCCCACCGTCCAGAAGCGGACCATGCTTTGCGCCGGGAAGGCGAAGCTGTCACCTTCCCGAACATTGAAGGCTCGGCCGTCAAGCTCCAACCCCAGCGTTCCCTTCAGCACCAGTCCGCACTTGCCACCTTCGGTGTTGGAGTAGGGTTCTCCCGAATCCGCGCCGGGTTCCATCAAAAAGCGCAGCATCTGGATCTGGGGCTGGCTGTCCGGGGTAAGGATTTCCTTGCGCAGGGCTCCGTCCAGGTACGACAACTCTCGTCGGGTGCCCGCACGAACGATAACATCGGCATCATCCGCGGTTTGGGCTTCCGGGCCTTCGAAGAGCCAGATCACCGGCATCTCCAGCGCATCGCAGATTGCCCGCATCGACTTGATCGACGGCACTGCAATCCCACGTTCGACCTGACTGATCATGCCGACCGAAAGCCCGGCCTTTTCCGCGATCTGCTTGAGGGACAAGCCTTTCACCTTGCGGCGCAAACGCAGGCGTTCGCCAATCCGGTGCTGTTCGGAGGTCAGCTGGGCCATGGTGTTCATCGGGCTACATTCCTCCAGCTTGCTTTCACGATCATTGGGATAGTTATCGCATAATTAAAATTTCTTGACTGAAATTTCAATGCAGATGTAGCGTTGGGGTATCAGGCAAGCATCGTCGCTGTTGGGAGGCAGGGTCGATGCCCGGCATGCAGGTCGCGATGTCGACATCTGGGGCCGGTCAACCCGTCTGACAAAGGGGAGGAACATGAAACTTCTGACGCTGGCACCAATCTACGCCGCCGTGGCGCTTTCGGCCACTGCTCTGCAGGCACGCGACTTCACTATCGCGGGCTGGGGCGGCAACTACCAGGACGCGCAGCGCGCGGCCTATTTCGAACCTTTCGCCGCCGCTCAGGGCGGTCTCAAATTCATCGAGACGACCTATCTCGGCGGCCTCGCCGAGCTGAAGACCATGGCCGACACCAGCAATGTCATCTGGGACCTGGTCATCACCGACGGCGCCACGCTGCAGCTGGGCTGCGACGAGGGATTGTTCGAGACGCTGGACTGGGAGGCGATCGGCGGCAAGGACAAGCTGCTGCCGGATGCGGTCACCACCTGCGGGCTGGGCAACGTGATTATTGGCAATGGTTTTGCCTACAACTCGAAAACCTTCCCGGATGGCCCGAAGAACTGGGCGGATTTCTTCGATCTCGCAAAGTATCCGGGCAAACGCGGCATCAAGAACGACCCGATGATGAACCTCGAATATGCGCTGATGGCCGACGGGGTGCCGCCCGACCAGGTCTATGAGGTGCTGGCGACGCCGGAAGGGGTGGATCGGGCCTTTGCGCAGTTCGACAAGATCAAGGCCGAACTCCAGTACTGGGACGCGGGCTCGCAGCCGGTAGAATGGCTCGCCGCCGACAATGTGGCGATGAGCACTGCCTATAACGGCCGGATCATCATGGCCGCCAAGGAAGGCAAGCCGCTCAGCTATGTCTGGACCAACCAGATCTCCAATATCGACGCCTGGGCCATCCCGGCGAACTCGCCCTTCAAGGCCGAGGCGCTGGAGTTCATGAAGATCGCCGGGAACCCGGAGAACCAGGCGAAGTTCTCGAGCCTGATGCCCTACGGCCCGACCAATGTCGACACGCCCGCGCTGCTGCCCACCGAAGTCGTCGCAAACCTTCCGGCGGACGACAACATCAAGGACTCGCTCTTCCTGTCGGACGCCTTCTGGATCGACCACAAGGACGAGCTGACCGAGCGCTGGAACAACTGGGCCACGCACTGACGACGCCGTCCGGGCCCGCCGCCGACAAAGGCCCGGCGGGCCCGCCTTTTCGCATCCTATTCCGGGGCCAGGTCCATGCCGACTTCGTCGCAGAAGGCGCATGGCGGGCGTCTGGCGGCCCTTGTGCTGCTGGTCCTGCCAATCGCCGTCTACATCCTCGTCTATCTGATCCCGCTTGGATCGATCGTTTCGCTGAGCCTCGACAATCGGGCGCTGAGTGACCGGTTTCCGGCCCTTCGGTCCGCCCTCGCCAATAATGACGCGGCAACGCCGGATGCCCGGGCAGCGGCGCTGCTCGCGGACCTCGGGGCGCTCGATGGCAAGAGGCAGGGCGAGGTCGCGCGATTGCTGAACCAAGAGCTGCCGGGGTTTCGTTCTCTCGCCCTGGAAACCAGCCGCAAGGTTGCCACGATCCCGCCGACGATGGACGGCTTGATCGCCTTCGACCAGCGCTGGTCGGAAGCCAGGTACTGGGAGGTTCTGACCCGCAACGCCAGTCCGGTCTCCTGGCGGCATTTCCAGAAGGCAACCGGTCTCAAACCCGGCCCGGATGGCCGGCTGGAGATGGCCGCGGGCGATGACATCTATCTGCGCATCATGTTGCGTACGCTGGTGATCGCACTGCAGGTCACCGCCCTGACGCTGCTCCTCGGTTATCCGCTGGCCTATGCGGTGGCGAATGGCTCATCACGGCTCAGCACCTTCATCCTGATGGTGATCCTCCTGAGCTTCTGGACCTCGATCCTGGTCCGGACCACTGCCTGGGTGGTGCTCCTGCAGACCAATGGGCTGATCAATAACCTGCTTGTCTGGCTCGACCTCATTGGCGAGCCGCTGCAGCTGATCTTCAACCGCTTCGGCACCCTGGTTGCGATGACCCATGTGCTGCTGCCCTTCGCGATCATCCCGATGATGAACGTGATGCGCACGATCCCCGCCGCGCAAGGGCAGGCGTCGCGCAGCCTCGGGGCAGGGGGGGTGGAGACCTTCCTGCGGGTCTATTTCCCGCAAAGTCTGCGCGGTGTCATCGTCGGCGGCGGAACGGTCTTCATCCTGTCACTGGGCTTCTATGTCACGCCGGCACTGACTGGCGGTCCGGGTGACCAGATGCTGTCCTGGTATATCGCGGACTTCATCAAGAAGACCCTGAACTGGGGCATGGCCTCGACTCTGTCGGTGCTGCTCCTGGCGGGCATCCTGGTGCTTCTGGCAGCTTACGGAGCCTTGCGCTGGATGGTAGCGCGGCCGGGCAGGGGGGTCTGATGTCGCGCACGATCTTCTGGATGAGTACCGTGATCTGCATCGCCTTCCTGGCGCTGCCGCTGCTCCTTGTGCTGCCGCTGGCTTTCAACACCAGTTCATTCCTGACCTATCCGCTGGAGGGCTTTACCTTCCGCTGGTTCGGCGAGGTATTCGGACAGCCGAGCTGGACCAACGCCATCCTGAACAGCGTCCGGGTCGCGGTCGGCGCCATGGTCCTTGCGGTCAGCATCGGCGGCCTCGCAGCGACGGGCGTGATCCTGACCGGCCGCTGGATGCAGGTGGTGCTCTCGGCGCTCTTCGTCTCGCCGCTCGTCGTCCCGAGCATCGTGATCGCCGTGGCCTTCGCCTATGCCTTCGGTCGCGTCGGGCTTTCCGGCAGCTACCTGTCGCTGGTCCTCGCCCATGCGATCCTCGGTGCGCCGCTGGTGTTCCTGTCGGTCATGACCTCGCTTCGGGGACTCGATCCGGCGCTGGATCAGGCGGCAGCCTCGATGGGAGCTTCGCGGCTGCACCGGTTCTGGAACGTCACCCTGCCGCTTACGGCGCCGGGGTTTCTGGCCGGGGCGCTTTTTGCCTTCATCACCTCGTTCGACGAGGTTGTCGTGGCGCTGTTCCTGGCGGCGCCGGAATCGACCACGCTGCCCATTGCCCTCTTCGCCGGCCTGCGCGACCGGCTGCAGCCCACGATCGTCGTCGTGGCCCTGATGCTGTCGCTGGTCAGCCTCTTCTTCCTGCTGGTCATGGGGCGGATGCAGAAACGCACCGCCGCCGCGCGCCAGAAATGACGGAGTCCGCCATGTCCTTCATCGAGATCCAATCGGTCAACAAGCATTACGGTGCAGCCCAGGCGCTGTTCGACGTCACACTTTCCGTCAGGAAAGGCGAGTTCGTCACCTTGCTGGGCCCGTCGGGGTCGGGCAAGACCACGCTTCTGCGGATCCTCTCGGGGTTCGAGCCGGTGACCTCTGGCGCGATCCGCATGGAGGGGCGTGACATCACCGCCGTCTCGCCGGAGAAGCGCAATTTCGGGCTGGTGTTCCAAGGCTATGCGCTTTTCCCGCACATGACGGTGGCGGAGAATATCGGCTATCCTCTGAAGGTCCGCCGCCGGCCGCGCAGCGAGATCGCCGAGCGCGTGCAGTCCATTCTCGACCTGGTGCAACTGGGCAAGTTCGCCCGCAGGAAGCCCCATGAACTCTCCGGCGGCCAGCAGCAACGCGTGGCACTCGCCCGGGCGCTGGTCTTCCGGCCTGATCTGCTGCTGCTGGATGAGCCGATGTCGGCGCTCGACAAGAAGCTGCGGTTCGACCTCCAGGAGGAGTTGCGCGACATCCATCGTCGGCTCGGCACGACCTTCATCAACGTCACCCACGACCAGGAGGAGGCGATGCACATGTCCGACAGCATTGCCGTCATGAATCATGGCCGGATCGAGCAATACGGCACCGCCTTCGCCCTTTACCGCCAGCCCGCGAGCCGGTTTGTCGCTGGTTTCATCGGCAAGTCGAACTTTTTCGAAGGCCAGCTGTCAGCGGGCACCTTCAAGGCCAATGGCATTTCCGTCACGCTGCCGAATGCCGGTCCCGACGGCTCTGTGGCGCTGATGCTGCGGCCCGAAGACGCCGGGCTCTCCCTCACCGCCGGCCAGGCCGGTCGCGCGGCGGTCCCGGCCGAGGTCGTCAGTTCCACCTATTCCGGGGACAGGGCCCTCTACACCGTCAGCCTGGGCTCTGACGCCCGGTTCATGACCTACGGTCCGGCCCGCTCCGGGCTGATCACCGACGGCACGCCCGTCTTCGTCACCTTCGACCCGCAGGATTGCCTGCTGCTGCGCTGAGCCGGAAAGGAAAGACCGCATGAAAAACCTCAAGCACGCCACGCCTGCTGACGAAGGCCCCGGACACGCCTCGCAGCCAGCCTCCGGTCTTGTCCTCGAGGGCGCGCCGGAGTTCACCACCTGGAGTTGTTTTGAAGGTCGGGTCGACAGCGGCATCTGGGCGGCGACACCCGGAAAGCACCGCGTCATCCGTGACCAGAACACGCTCGAGCATTTCTACATTCTCGAAGGCGAAGTCGAACTTTCCGAGGACGGTTGCGACACGCCGCGCCGCTTCGGAGCAAGCGATCTCGTGGTGATCGAGCCGGGTTTCCGCGGCACTTGGCGCACGATCAAACCAGTGAGGAAGGTCTATTTTACCGCCCGGGTCTGACCGGACGGCATCCACGAAAAGCCTGAGGAACAGGGGGACGACATGAAGACCACGCCGTACTGGTGGGAAGAGGCCGAGCCTGCCCACGGTGAACGCAATTTCGACCGCGACGCTTGTAGCGCGTTGATTGTGGGTGCCGGCTATACCGGGCTTTCGGCCGCGATCACCATGGCCGAGGCCGGAATCAGCAACGTCTTCGTCGTCGACGCCATGCGCATCGGCGAGGGCGCCAGTTCGCGCAATGGCGGGCAGATTGGCAACGCACCGAAGTTCGATCTTGCCTATGCCAGCCGCAAGTTCGGCGACCAGCGGGCGCGCGAGATCATGGATGATTATGAGCAGGCGATGCCGTTTCTGCAGAAGCGCGCCGGCACGCTCGCCGATCCGTTCGATCTTACTCTGAACGGTTCGGTGACCGGGCTGCACAGCCGCAAGGATCTGCAGCATATGCGCGCGCTCCGGGACCGGCTGCCGCCGGAACGGCGAAAGACCTTCGAGGTCCTCGGGGAGACGGACATGGGCCGCGTCCTGAACTCAGACATCTACCGCGGCGCTCTCGTCCGCCACGACCAAGGCGGGCTGCACCCCGCGAAATACGTCCGGGCGCTCGCCAACCGGGCGCGGTTGCTCGGGGTCCGCATCTTCACCGGCTGGCGCTACACGGGATCGACGCAGAACGGCTCCGGCCATCTGGTACGGCTGAGCGACGGTTCGGGCGGAAAGGTGACGATCAAGGCGGACAAGGTGCTTCTGGGTGCCAATGGCTACGCGGGACCGGAACTGCCCTGGCTCAGAAAGCGCATCATCCCGGTCCAGAGCTACATGATCGCGACCGAGCCGCTGCCTTTCGAGCAGATGGAGGCCCTGATCCCCGGCAACCGCGTGGCGGGGGATACCAAGCACATCCTTTATTACTACCGCCGCTCGCCCGACGGGACGCGGATGCTGTTCGGCGGTCGGGCGCGATTCAGCAATTCGACCGAGGCGCAGTCCGCTGTGGGCCTGCGGAAGTTCATGCTCCACACCTTCCCCTCCTTGAAGAACGCCGCCATCACCCATTCCTGGCTTGGGAATGTCTGCTTCGCCTATGACTTCGTGACCCATCTCGGAAGGATGGAGGACGGCGTCTACTATTCCTCAAGCTACAACGGCAACGGCATCTCGATGGCCACCTACATGGGCCACCGCGCCGCCGAGATGATGATGGGTGTTCCAGGCCATGACCGCGGCGTGGTCAACACGCATTTCCCGCGCCTCTGGTTCTACGACGGTAATCCGTGGTTCCTGCCGATCGTGGGCAATTGGTACCGCTTCCTGGACCGGCGCGCCCGCTGGTTCGACCAGGCGCCGGGATGACGCCGCAGGCCGCCCCCGCCGTGCTGCCCCGCGCCGGAACCGGCATCGCGCTGATGCTGGCGGCCATGGCGCTTGTCCCCATGATCGATGTCTTCGCCAAGCAGCTGGCGCAGGAAGGGCTGTCGGCGCTGCAGATCATCTGCCTGCGCATGTGCTTCGGCAGCCTCCTGTTGCTGCCGTTCATGGTCGGAAAGTTCCGTGCCCGATCCGCCATATTCCGTCTGGAGACCTGGGGGTATCCGTTGCTGCTGGGTCTGAGCAGCCTCGGGGCAGGGGTCTTCTTCTTCGCCGCTCTGCGCTGGCTTTCGATTGCCGATACGCTGGCGATTTCTTTCGTGCAGCCGCTCTTCACGATCCTCCTGTCGCGCTTCGTGCTGAAGGAACGTGTCGGGGTCTCCCGCTGGGTCGCCCTGGTCATCGGTTTCTTGGGCACCATGCTGATCGTGCGCCCGAGTTCGGCGGCCTTCGAACCGGCCAGTCTTCTGGCGCTGGCCTCCGGGGCCTGCATGTCGGTCTATGCGATCACCGTGCGATCCGGGGCAGGGCGCGCGTCCGCCCTGATGATGACCCTGCAGACCCATATTATTGCGGCGGTTATGTCTTTGCCGCTGATGGTCTGGGTCTGGCAAGTGCCCACTCCGGGGCAATGGATCTCCGCCGCCGCCCTTGCCGCTATCGGTCTGGCCGGCCAATACCTGATCATCCGCGCCTATGACTATTGCGAGGCCTCGCTCCTCGCGCCCCTGACCTATACCGAGATTGTCACCTCCACCCTCGCCAGCTGGTGGTTTTTCCGCGAGTTGCCGGACGCGCAAACCTACGTCGGCGTCGCGATCCTTATCGGTTGCGCGATTTTTGTCACCAGAAGCAATGTAAGGTGAATCGCTCTCATTTCTTGGACGCTGTCGCGCCTCAATATCTGACGTCATTCGAACTCGGCAGGCGATACTCCCGTAGAGGTAGGCGTACTAGGGTCCGCGCCCCCGGGTGGGGGCGACTGATGTTGCGACATGTGATCAGCCCTTGATGACGCGGTTTCGATCCGCGCCCCCGGGTGGGGGTGACCTGGCTATTCGATGCCGTCTGTATTTCGGCGTGCAATTTTGACCCCTTAAGGTGGGGTATCGGCGTCCAATTTTGACCCCCCCTGATGTTCTGTCAGACCGTTCGTTGTTGGGCAGCGAGCGGAGTGGGGGATGAAACGAGTGGATACGATCACGCGGGTCAGACGGGCCTACTATGTCCAGAAGTGGTCGGTGAAGAAGACCGTGCGGGAACTGCACATGTCGCGGAATACCGTCCGGAAGATCCTGCGGTCTGACGAGACGGACTTCAGCTACGAGCGTGAGCGCCAGCCGATGCCGCGGATCGGCCCCTGGCAAGGGCAGCTTGAACAGTTCCTGTCGTCCAACGCGGGTAAGCCGTCGCGAGAACGACTGACGCTGATCCGCATCTTCGAGGAACTGCGCGGGCTCGGATACGAGGGCGGCTATGATGCCGTGCGCCGGTTCGCCAAGGGCTGGTCGCAGAACCGGGGCGCGGTGACGGCGGAAGCCTATGTGCCGCTCTACTATGCACCGGGCGAGGCATACCAGTTCGACTGGAGCCACGAGGTCGTGGTGATCTCGGGCGTCACGGTGACGGTCAAGGTGGCGCATGTCCGGCTTTGCCACAGCCGGATGATGTTCGCCCGGGCCTACATGCGCGAGAGCCAGGAGATGGTCTTCGACGCGCACGACCGGGCCTTTGCCTTCTTCAAGGGCACCTGCACACGCGGGATCTACGACATCGAGCCATGAGCCGCCACTGGTTCGAGGCCATGGCGAGGGAAGACGGCGGTGGAGGCCGTCTTCACCGGCAAGGAGCGGCATTACAACCGCCGCTTCCTGCAGATGTGCAGCCATTACCTTGCCCAACCTGTCGCCTGCACGCCCGCCTCTGGCTGGGAGAAGGGTCAGGTCGAGAACCAAGTCGGGCTGGTGCGGGAACGGTTCTTCACACCGCGGCTACGGGTGAAGAGCCTCGACGAGCTGAACGCTTGGCTTCTGGACAAGTGCGTGGCCTACGCCAAGGCGCATCGCCATGTGGAAGAGACCGACAAGACGGGTGTCCATTCCGCGCCGGGTCGTCATCAACATTCTGGCCCGTCGACGCGACCCGACCCCGCCGCCTCTTCTCCTCACCCCCACCGCGCTGCGCCTGACCCACGAACCCGTGGCCGATTGCGCCCGCTATGACAGCCTCAGGAGGACCAGCCGACATGGATCGCACCCAAATCTTAGACCTGATGGGCAGCCTCAAGCTCTACGGGATGCGCAGCGCCCCCGCCCGCGTTCTGCGGGCATAAGCCCGCGGGGAAGAGGTCATGGCCGCAGGCATCAAGCGCCAGCACGAACCGCCAAGGATCGTCGGTGATCTCTTGCAGGCCGAGATTGCCGAGAAGCAGGCTAGATCCATCCGCTACCAGATGACGGTCGCCAAGCTACCGCTGGCCAAGGATATCGAAGAGTTCGACTTCACAGGCACGCCGATCAACGAAGGGCTGGTCCGGGAACTGGTTAGGGGCAGCTTCGTCGCCGACCAGCGCAACGTGGTCCTGATCGGCGGCACTGGCACGGGCAAGACCCACCTCGCAATCGCCATTGCCCGTGCGCTCATCCGCAATGGCACCCGCGGCCGCTTTTACAACGTCGTCGATCTGGTGAACCGGCTCGAGACCGAGACCCGCGGCGGCAAACAAGGGCGGCTGGCCGATTACATGACCCGTCTCGACTTCGTCATCCTCGACGAGCTCGGCTATCTGCCCTTTGCGCAATCCGGCGGACAGCTGCTCTTCCATCTGATCAGCCGTCTCTACGAACGCACATCCATCATCGTCACCACCAACCTGGCCTTCGGCGAATGGCCCACGGTCTTCGGCGACGCCAAGATGACCACAGCGCTCCTCGACCGCCTGACCCATCACTGCGAGATCGTTGAGACCGGCAACGAGTCATGGCGCTTCCAAAACCGCGCCTGACCCCGATCAGGGCCTGACCCGCCTTCACTCTATGATCAGCTCCGTCGGCTCAGGCCCTGATCTCCACGCCGCAAGGGGGGCAATTTTGGAAGCCGATACAGGGTCAGTTTTGCAAGCCGATTGACAGTCCCGATTGGATGCCGATTGACACTGTGGAAACAAGACACCGCCGGAGCCGTCGCACGAAACAAAGCCTTGCGCGCATCAAAACGCTTCGGCCGCACGATCTGGCGACGATGGAGCGGCTATCACCGCCGGAGCCGCGTCGAGACCAAGATGCATTGTGTGAAATTGTTGGGCCAGCGTCTGGCTGCGCGGGACTTCGACCGTCAGGTCGCAGAGTTCCAAATCCGTGTGGCCGAACGCCCATCACTGAAACCGTAGGACAAGTCCGCCCAAGGATAGGGGAACCCTGTCCCTCAGGCCATTTGTGCAACAAGCCATCAATATCGGATAAATATAGTAACCGGATATATAGGATTATCCAGTAAATATTCCTGAGCCGGTCAATCCGAAACCCCCGCAGTTCTGAACGAAGGTCGGTGCGCCCACCTGACAGTCGCCGTCGCTACTCAGCACTTCAGCGCACGCCGGATGCGTCGTCTTTCTGATCGGATCCGGCGCAGGACAAGGATCGGGTGTCGCCAGTGCTTCAGGAAAAGCTTAGCGGTCGGCAAAAGCCAGTAGTCCTGCCGGATGGAGTTCGACAGGATGTGCCTGTCCACAGCGCGGACGACGGGCGCGTTTGCGGCCAGACCGAACCGCAAGGCGTCGGCACGGCGATGCGCGAAGGTCGCGGCATGGCGCTTCAGATCGACCAGGTGCCTGGCCGTCCAGTCGCTGCGGGTGAGGTCGGCGCGCGCCTTGGCTGTCACGCCGACGTCGATCCGGTAGATGACCAGCGGCGCATCGATCCTTTCGACCCGCCCCGCCAGCGCCGCGCGGAAGCCAAGGATCAGGTCCTCATAGACATTATCCTCAGGTAACGGGCCAAACAGGGTGAACAGGTCGCGATGCCAGGCCGCTGTGGCGCCAACGAACAGCGCAGTCGAACCGGCTATGGCCACCGGATCGGCCGTGCGGTCGAAGGTTAGTCTGTCGAACCGGCCGTCATAAGATTGGCCTGGAAGAGGCAGAGGTTTGAAACCGGAATAGACCAGAAGCGGAGAGTGTTCGACAAAGGTGGCGACGACACGGGAAACCCGATCCGGCATTGAGATGTCATCGCCGGCAGCGCAGATCAGGATGTCGCCCCCGACCGTTGCAATCATGCGGTTCAGGTTGCCATTGAGGCCGAGGTTCCGCTCATTACGGACAAGCCGGATACGATGCGGTCCGGTGTAATCCGCCAGCGCCTCCGTGACCCGGTCCCATGTCGAGTCGGTTGAGCAGTCGTCGGAGATGATGAACTCGAACGGCGGCGCATCCTGTGCAAGGACGGCCGCGATCGCGTCTCCGACGTAGTCCTGCTGATTGTAAGTCGTCATCAGCACACTGACGGTCGGCGGGGTAGGGAGCCTTTCCGGGAGTGTTTCGGAGGCCATGTGGTAGGTCAGCCGCGCAGGATGGCGTCGACGACCTGTTGGGCGCTGTCCAGCGACAGATGCGGCCCCATCGGCAGGCTCAGCACCGACTCCGCCAGACCTTCGGCCAAGGGCAGGGCGCCCTTGCTGAGCCCGAGCTCTGCGAAAGCCTTCTGACGGTGCGGTGGGATCGGGTAATGGATCAGACTGCCGATGCCCTGATCGGCAAGGCGCGCCTGGAGGCCATCACGATCCTCGCTTTGCACCACGAAGAGGTGCCAGACCGGATCGCACCATTCCGGCACGAAGGGCAGCGTAAGGCCCGAACCGGAAAGCCCAGAGAGATAGCACTGGGCGATGGCGCGACGGCGCTCGTTCCATTCCGCCAGGTGGCGCAGCTTGACGCGCAGGATCGCCGCCTGGATCGGATCAAGCCGACTGTTGACCCCCTGCTCGTCATTGACGTACTTGCGGCTGGATCCGTAGTTGCGCAGTGTGCGCAGCCGTTCGGCCAATACCGGATTGTCGGTCGTGACGGCGCCGCCATCGCCAATCGCGCCCAGGTTCTTGCCCGGATAGAAGCTCCAGCACACAAGATCACCATGTGCGCCGATGGGCCGGCCGCGATAGGTGGCGCCATGGGCTTGGGCGGCATCTTCGACAACCGCTATCCCATGCTTGCGCGCCAGCGCCAGTATTGGGTTCAGGTCGGCTGGCTGCCCATAGAGATGCACAGGAATGATCGCCCGTGTTGCAGGAGTCACTGCTTCGGCGAGACGGGTGACGTCAATGTTCAGCGTCAGTGGATCGGGCTCTACCGGAACCACACGGGCACCAACCGCGGCCACTGCCAGCCAAGTAGCAATAAAGGTATGTGAGGGGACAATCACCTCGTCGCCCGGACCGATGTCCAGCACCCTCAGGGACAGGATCAATGCATCCAGTCCGTTTGCCACGCCCACGCAATGGGCGGCTTCGGTGCTTTGCGCGTATTCGGTCTCGAAGGACTCGACCTCGGGGCCGAGGATGTAGTGTCCGCTGTCGAGCACGCGGGCGACAGCAAGGTCGATCTCGTCCTTGAGCTCAAGATAGCCGGCACGCAGATCCAGAAACGGGATGGTCATTGGCTATTCTTCAGGGCTTTGAGGTAATCGTCGTAGTCGCGATAGTAGTCGCTTTCCGAGTAGTGGTTAGAGGCTAGCACCAAGCAGACCGCCCCCGACGAGAAGTTGTCGAGCTCTCGCCAAATCATGTTGCCAACATAGAGGCCAAAGTAGGAGCGGTTCAGGTGGAAGCGCTTCTTTTCGCGGCCGTCATCAAGTACCACGTCGAAGCTACCCGACATCGCGATGATCAGCTGCTGCAGCTCCTTGTGCGCATGCCCGCCCCGTTCGGCGCCACCGGGCACATCGTAGAGGTAATAGACTCGCTTGATGTCAAAAGGCGTGTGCTGATTGGCTTCGATGAAGGTCAGGTTGCCGCGCGGATCCGTAATCTTCGGCAGATCCACGATTTTGCATTTTTCGATGGTCATGATTACGTTCCGGTTCAGTGGCCACAACCTGAGGAGAAGTTGGCCACTGCATAGCTTGTCGTCGGAGAACCAGCAAGTGGCCCTGTATCGACGCGAACGTCTGCGGTCACATCTCATCCATGATGGTGTTTACACGCATCGAAACGGCGTGTTATCAGCAATAGGTACTGAAGGTGTAGGAGAGCGGTACTCGTGGGTGTCGCTTCTCGTCGAACTTCGTTCGAAACCTGTCGGAGCACTTGAACTTGAACTCCGAGACCTCCAAGTGCATCGCATCTGACAGATGAAAAATTCACTTCGTCCGAAAGGAAGATCCGCTGAAACTGTTGCTTGTCGCCGGTCCTCCCCGCAGCGGAACGACGTGGCTCCATCGCGAACTCTGTAAGAGCGAGAGCGCATATGGATTTCTTCCGGAATGCACTCTGCTGACCCAGCAGGTATCGCTCTACAGCCGAACGCGAAGGTATTGTGATGCACACCGCTTCGCGGCCTATTTTGGAAGCAAGGCAGCGCTGGACGAGTTCTATCGGGACACTGTGGCCAAGATGCTTGACTTGGTGATGCGCCTCAAGGAAGGGGCGGAATCCTGCACTTTGATCTTGAAGGATCCAGAGCTGTCACATGTGCTTTGCGATCTTGGTGATGTGATGCCCGCGCATCAGCTGGTTGTGCTGATCCGTGATCCGCGTGATGTAATAGCTTCTTTCAAGAGAGTGACGCTGCGCAAACAGGAGCCTTGGGATATCGAGGCTTCGATCAAGACAGCTTACTCCTACTATCATGGCATCCATCTATATCGGAAGGAGGCAGAAGCGAATGCCTGCTTCGTCCGATACGAGGATCTGATTGCGCACGGGCTGGACGACTTGCGAAACTTTCTGGAGCTTCCGGGCCCTCTCGCCAGTGAGGATGACACAAAGGTATTGCAGGACGTCATGTCTCATCTGGACAAGGATGATCCGTTCTTTTCCGATCTTTACCTCAAGCCGACCACCAGTGACGCCATCGGTGCGTATCGCGCTACTCTGAGCAGAGATGAAATCTCTCAGGTCGAGCGGGTATTTTCTGGTGTACTGTCGACTTGGAGATACCAGATCGCCTGATGCCTAGTCCTTGCTCCGTCAAGAGGTTTCCTTGCGGGCCAACAAGCGGGCTGGATTTCCTGCTACAGTGGTATTCGCTGCTACCGATCTGGTGACGACTGCGCCTGCGCCGATCATGGCGCCATCACCAATTGTGACGCCCGGAAGAATAACCGCGCCGCCACCGATAGAAGCCCCCCTCCCAATGATTGTGGTCGGGAAATGGTCGGGATAGTGTTTGCTGCGAGGAAAGCGATCGTTTGTGAAGGTCACATTCGGTCCTATGAATGCGTCATCGCAGATCCGCAGCCCATCCCAGAGTTGGACGCCCGACTTGACTGTCACCCTGTCACCGATAACCACGTCGTTTTCCACGAAGCATTGCGCACAAAGGTTGACGTCTGCTCCGATACGGGCACCAGCAAGCACCACGACGAACTGCCAAATTTTCGTGCCGGGTCCGATTTTGGTGCTTTGTACATCGGCCAAGGGGTGGACGTAGAAGTCGTTGGACACAGAGCAGATCCCCAGTGGGTGGTCTGATCTACCCGGGCATAGCTAGCGAGATATTGTCAACCCATCAAATCCAGACTCGTTTGCTGCTCCTACACGACAGAGTGCACTTGCGCTTTCTTGCCCAGAGAAATAATTGTCCCCCAGAGCTGCTCGCCGCGAAAGAAAAGTGGTGCATTTCGACAGTTTTCAGACTTGAGGAGTCTTCGGGGTTTGAGTTGGTTAGCCCGGAAATACCGCAAGCGACGGGACAAGCTGTCTCGCAAAAAGTCCAAGATTGTCATCCGTTTACTGGCCAAGACTGTTGCTTCCGACCCGTCAGGGGCTCGGATCCACCTGTATTCTCGGCTTCTGTCGTGGCTTGAACCCGACTCTCGCGTACTTCCCCTTTCCAGCTATGCGGATGCGTCCCAACAGATCGGGCCTCTGGCTGGACCGTGCGAATATCTGTCCGAAACGCCCCGGTGCATGGACAACTTGCCGCTCTCACAGAAGGGTACATTGCCGGGGCTCTGTTGCACAAAACGTCTG
>DJWG01000014.1:0-19645 GCA_002440945.1 Rhodobacteraceae bacterium UBA6236
CGGATGGATCGCCTGCGCGCCGGTGATTTCGCAGGCCGAGATGATCGCCGGGATCGAAAGATAGCTTTGCGACGACGGGTTCGGCCCGATGCAGACGCTTTCGTCGGCCATGCGGACATGCATCGCATCGGCATCGGCGACGGAATGGACCGCGACCGACTTGATACCCATTTCCTTGCAGGCGCGGATCACCCGCAGCGCGATTTCGCCGCGGTTCGCGATCAGGATCTTTTCAAACATCTGGGGCCCCCGGCTCATTCGATGATGAGCAGCGGCGCGCCGTATTCGACGGGCGTTCCGTCCTCGACCAGGATCCGCTTCACCGTGCCGCCGCGCGGCGCGGGGATGTGGTTCATGGTCTTCATCGCCTCGACGATCAGCACGGTCTGGCCTTCACGGACCTGCGCGCCGATGGTGACGAAGGGATCGGCGCCCGGTTCGGGCGACAGGTAGACCGTCCCCACCATGGGCGAGGGCACGACGCCCGGATGCGTCGAGGGGTCGCCCGCCGGGGCGCTGGTGGCTGCCGGGGCGGCAGCGGCCTGCGGGGCGGGGGCCGCCTGCGCCACCACGGCTGCCGGTGCTGCGACATGGGCCGGGGCGGCGGGGGCCGCGTATTTCGCAACGCGCACGTTCAGGCTGTCGTTTTCACCATATTCCCGCTTCACGCTCAGCTCGGCCAGGTCGTTCTGGTTCAGAAGTTCGGCCAGCGCCTGAATGAAGGCGACGTCGCTGTCATGGGGTGTTTTGGTCATGCAATCCTCGATCGGTCCCGTCCGGCCGCCCTATTGATGCGTTCTGCCGCAAGGCTGGCCTGTCGCGAGGCTTATACGCGGGATGCAGGGGCGAGGAAAGGCGCGACTTTCCGGGGGTGCGGCGGGGGTGACGGGCCTTTGGACCTTGAGTATTTGGGCAAAGAAGAAGGCGCCGGGCCAGGGTGCGGGAAAAATTGCATCGCACAAACTTTACCGTTTGATAAAAAATCAGGGCTGTGACAGTCTTTCCCAATAAAACAGGCGAAAAACGCCGCGCCCGCCAGAACCAGGGAGGTTTTCGTGGCCAGCACTCCTTACGCATCCGGCGTTGTTGCCGGACGTCTTGCGCCATCCGATTACGCGGCGAACTTCGCCGATCATGCGCCGCCCCTTGATCCGCATGAAGCGCGGGTCGCGGCGGATCGCTGCTATTTCTGCCATGATGCGCCCTGCATCACCGCCTGTCCGACCTCGATCGACATTCCGCTGTTCATCCGCCAGATCGCCACCGGAACGCCGGATGCCGCGGCGCGGACGATCTTTTCGCAAAACATCTTCGGGGGCATGTGCGCCAGGGTCTGCCCGACCGAAAACCTGTGCGAGGGCGCCTGTGTGCGGATGGAGGCCGAGGGAAACCCGGTCGAGATCGGCGCGTTGCAGCGGTTCGCCACCGATCCGATGATCGCGCGGGGCGACCATCCCTTCACCCGCGCGGCGCCGACGGGGAAGCGCATCGCGGTGGTGGGGGCGGGGCCTGCGGGTCTGGCCTGCGCGCATCGGCTGGCGTTGAGGGGCCATGAGGTGACGATCTTCGAGGCGCGGGGGAAGCCTGGTGGCCTCAATGAATTTGGCATCGCCAGCTACAAGGCGCCGGAGGATTTCGCACAACGCGAGGTGGCCTGGCTTTTGCAGATCGGCGGGATCACCCTGCGCCTTGGCACCGCGCTGGGGCGTGATGTGACGCTGGCTGACCTGGCGGCGGGCCATGACGCGGTGTTCCTGGGGATCGGGCTTGGCGGCGTCAATGCGCTGGGCATTCCGGGCGAGGACGCGCCGCATGTCCGAAATGCCGTCGATTTCATCGCCGAGTTGCGCCAGAGCGGCGACAAGTCGGCACTGCCCGTCGGGCGCGACGTGGTGGTGATCGGCGGCGGCATGACGGCGGTCGATGCGGCGGTGCAGTCGAAGCTTCTGGGGGCGCTCAACGTCACCATCGTCTACCGCCGCGGGCAGGAGAGGATGAGCGCCTCGGATGTCGAGCAGAACCATGCGCTGACTGCCGGAGTGCGGCTGATCACCAATGCGGTGCCGGTCGAGGTCCGGGCCGACGGGGCGGTGGTCTTTGAATATACCATCGACAGCGACAGCGACAGCGACACCGGCAGCCAGCGCACCGGAGAGATATTCGCCCTGCCGGCCGATCAGGTCTTCAAGGCCATCGGCCAGACCCTGGCCCTTCCCGAAGGCGTGGTGGCCGAGGGTCGCAAGCTTGGCACCGGCCATCTGGGCGGCAAGATCTGGGCCGGAGGCGACTGCGCGGCGGGGGGCGAGGACCTGACCGTCACCGCCACGGCCGAAGGCCGCGACGCCGCCGAGGCGATCCACGCGGCGCTGATCGGCTGACATGCCCCGGTCGCGCGCAGTTTTGCGCCTTTCCGCGGCACGGCCCGGCGGACCCAAAGGCCGGGCTGTGCTAGACTGCCGCTTGTCGCGCGGCGATGCGCGGCGCCCGGGTCGATGCGGCGGCCGCCCCCTCGACCCGGTTGGCCAGGTGGCCGAAGGACCCGCCATGCGCGAGATCGAGACCCATGTCGCAGAGCACTACGACGTCAAGGGCCTGCGCGAGACCATCCTGCAGATCGCCGAGGATGACCTTGGCCGCCTGCAGTCCGACATCCTGGAAGCCATCGACGAATTCCACCTGGGCGGCGCCGCTGCGACGGCGCGGCTGATCGACGGGATGGGGCTTCGGCAGGGGGCGCGGCTTCTGGACGTCGGCTGCGGGATCGGCGGACCGGCCCGCCGCGCCGCGCGACTGCTTGATGCGCGGGTGACGGGGCTTGATCTGACCGAAGGCTTCGTCACGCTGGCCGAGGAACTGTCGGAACGGATCGGCGAGGGCGGCCAGACCGAGTTCCAGCAGGGCAGCGTCCTTGACATGCCGTTCGAGGATGGGGAATTCGACGCGGCGATGATGCTGCATGTCGGCATGAACATCGAAGACAAGCCGCGGCTCTTTGCCGAAGTGGCGCGCGTGTTGCGGCCGGGCGGGGTCTTTGCCGTCTACGATGTGATGCGGACATCCGACACCCACCCGCAATATCCGCTTCCCTGGGCGCAGAACCAGTCAATGTCCTTCGTCGATACCGCGCAAAGCTATCGTGCCGCGGCGATGGCCGCCGGGCTTGAGGTGGTGAAGGAGATCGACCGCCATGCTGAGGCCGAGGCCTTCCTCGACCAGATGCGCGCCATGGCGATGGAACGTCAGGCGGCGGGCCAGCCGCCCGCGCCGGGGGTGGGCATGGTCATGGGGGCCGACGCGCCCCTGAAGCTTGCCAATATCGGCCAGGCAATCCGCGCCCACCACCTTTCCGCCATCGAGATCCATTTCCGCAAACCCGGGCCGCAGGAGCGGCTGACATAAAAGACCATCAGGGAGCCGTCACATGGCAGATCTTTCCACCACCTTCATCGGCATCAAGTCCCCCAATCCGTTCTGGCTGGCCTCTGCGCCGCCCACGGACAAGGAATACAACGTCCGCCGCGCCTTCGAGGCCGGATGGGGCGGGGTGGTGTGGAAGACGCTGGGCAGCGAAGGCCCGCCCGTCGTCAACGTGAACGGTCCGCGCTATGGCGTCATCCATGGCGCGGACCGGCGCGTTCTGGGCATCAACAACATCGAACTGATCACCGACCGCCCGCTTGAGGTCAACCTGCGGGAAATCAAGTCGGTCAAGCGGGACTACAAGGACCGTGCGCTGGTGATTTCGCTGATGGTGCCCTGCGACGAGGACAGCTGGAAGGACATCCTTCGGCGGATCGAGGACACCGAGGCCGACGGGGTCGAGCTGAACTTCGGCTGTCCGCATGGCATGGCCGAACGCGGCATGGGATCTGCCGTGGGGCAGGTGCCGGAATATATCGAGATGGTCACGCGCTGGGTGAAGCAATACAGCCGCATGCCCTGCATCGTGAAGCTGACCCCCAACATCACCGACATCCGCAAACCTGCCGAGGCGGCGAAGCGCGGCGGGGCGGACGCGGTCAGCCTGATCAATACGGTGAACTCGATTACCTCGGTGAACCTGGACAATTTCGCGCCCGAACCGACCATCGACGGCAAGGGCAGCCACGGCGGTTATTGCGGGCCTGCCGTGAAGCCCATCGCGCTGAACATGGTGGCGGAAATCGCCCGGTCGGCGGCGACGCGGGGCCTGCCGATTTCCGGGATCGGCGGGGTGACGACCTGGCGCGACGCGGCGGAATTCATGGCGCTGGGCGCGGGCAATGTGCAGATCTGCACGGCGGCGATGACCTATGGTTTCAAGGTCGTGCAGGAGATGATTTCGGGCCTGTCGCAATACATGGACGAGAAGGGCTTCACCTCGACCGCCGATCTGGTGGGCCGGGCGGTGCCGAACGTCACCGACTGGCAGTTCCTCAACCTCAACTACGTCACCAAGGCCCAGATCGATCAGGACCTCTGCATCAGCTGCGGGCGCTGCTATGCCGCCTGCGAGGATACCAGCCATCAGGCCATCGCCATGTCGTCTGACCGGGTCTTCACCGTGAAGGACGAGGACTGCGTGGCCTGCAACCTGTGCCTGGACGTCTGCCCGGTCGAGAACTGCATCACCATGCGCGAATTGCCCAAAGGCACGGTTGATCCGCGCACCGGCAAGGTGGTTGGCGATTACGCCAACTGGACGACGCATCCGAACAACCCGGGGGCCAAGGTCGCGGCGGAATAGCACACTGCCCGGCCATCCTCCCCGGGCCGGATCGCCCGCGCCACCAGGGCGCGGGCATTTTCGTGTCGCTGGCCCATCCGCATCCCGGCCCTTGCGTCACCCCATGCTTGCCGCCGCGCCAGAAAACCGCCACCAAGGCGCGCATGAACGACTGGATCCTGTCCCTTGCCGGAACCGAGGCCGGACACCGCGCCGCGCTGGGCCTGGCGCTGGCGGCGGCGGTGCTGCATGCGCTGTTCGGCGCGCTTCAGAAGGGGCGGCACGATCCCTGGCTGTCGCGGGCGGCCATCGACATCTGCTATGGCGCCATCGCGCTGCCCGTTGCGCTGTTCGCCGTGCCCTGGCCCGAGCCGCACATGTGGCCGATCTTTTTCGGCGCCTTCGTGATCCACACCGCCTACAAGTGGCTCCAGGCGATGACCTACGCCCGGGGCGCCTATACGGTCGTCTATCCGGTGGTTCGGGGCACCGGGCCCTTGTTCACGGTGCTGGGGGCGGGGCTTTTGTTCGGCGAACGCTATTCGGCCGGGCAATGGGGCGGGGTCGCCGTGTTGCTGGCGGGGATCTTCGGCCTTGCGCTTTACAACGCCCGCTACCTCAGAGAGGCGCGTGAAACCTTGGGCGCGGCGCTGGTCTACGCCGTCCTCACCGGATTGTTCGTTGCGCTTTACACCACCTATGATGCCTATGGCATCCGGGCGACCGCCAATCCCTTCACCTTCCTTGCGTGGTTCTTCGTGATGGATGCGATCTCGATGCCGGTGATGCAGGCGCACCGGCTTCGGGCCGTGCCGCGGGCGGAACTGGGGCCGCTTTTCCGGCGCGGGTTGCTGGGGGCGGTCGTCGCGATCCTGTCCTTCGGATCGATCCTGATCGCTACGCGTCTCGACAAGGTGGGGCAGGCGGCGGTATTGCGCGAGACGTCCACGGTCTTTGCCGCGCTGATCGGCTGGCTGGTCCTGGGCGAAAAGGTGGGGCCGTCGCGCGTGGCGCTGATGGGCCTGATCGCCGCCGGTGCGGTGATCGTCGAATTTGCGAGGTAGAGCAGCATGGCGGACGTGACCAAACGCAAGATCAATCCCTGGCTCAAGCTGACGCTCGAACTCGGGCCGATCCTCGTGTTCTTCCTGGCTTTCAGCCGGTTCAAGGACATGACCTTCAAGATGGGCGGCGTGGATTACCACGGCTTCATCCTGGCCACCGCGATCTTCGTGCCGCTGATGGTGGTGACGACGCTGATCCTCTGGCGGCTGACGGGGCGGCTTTCGGTGATGCAGGTCGTGACGCTGGTCGTCGTTCTGGTCTTCGGGGGCCTTTCGGTCTGGTTCAACGACGAACGCTTCTTCAAGATGAAGCCCACGATCATCTACCTGCTTTTCGCGGGCATCCTTGGCTTTGGTCTTCTTCGCGGGCGGTCTTACCTCTCGCTTGCCATCGACGAGGTGCTGCCCCTGGCCGAGGAAGGCTGGATGATCCTCACCCGGCGGCTCACGATGTTCTTCGTGGGCCTTGCGGTCCTGAACGAAATCATCTGGCGCACGATGTCCGATCAGGCCTGGGTGAACTTCAAGACCTTCGGCCTGACGGCGGCGATCTTCCTGTTCTTCATGGCGCAGGGCAAGGTGATCGAGAAATACGGCGAAGACCAGGAACCGAAAGCGTGATCAGCCGACCGTTGACCCGGCCTCCGGGCCGCGCTAACGCTGCCTCGTGGCGATTTGCTTGCCGGATTGCGGGCCACGTTAAACATGCCGCTAAAAGGTCAGAGGCCAGAATGACGGATGGCCCCTGCCTGAACGGTGGGGGTTTTTCTATTTGAACCGTCCTGATGCCCATGCCCGATGCCTACGGAGGCCCTGATGACAGACTGGAAGACGCGCACGAAACTGATCCACTCCGGTATCCGCCGCAGCCAGTATGGCGAGATGTCGGAAGCGATCTTCCTGACCCAGGGCTTCGCCTATGACACCGCCGAACAGGCCGAGGCGCGGTTCATCCAGGCCGGGCCGGACGAATTCATCTATGCCCGCTACGGCAACCCCACGGTGCGGATGTTCGAGGAACGCATCGCCGCCATCGAAGGGACCGAAGATGCCTTTGCCACCGCCAGCGGCATGGCGGCGGTGAACGGCGCGCTGACCTCGCTTGTGAAGGCGGGCGATCATGTCGTCGCGGCGCGGGCGCTGTTCGGGTCGTGCCTTTACATCCTTGACCTGCTGGCGCGCTTCGGGGTCGAGGTGACGCTGGTCGATGGCACCGACCTTGACCAGTGGCGCGCCGCCGTCCGCCCCGGCACCAAATGCATCTTCCTGGAAAGCGTCTCGAACCCGACGCTTGAGGTCATCGACATCCGCGGCGTCTGCGACATCGCCCATGTCCATGGCGCGATCGTGGTGGTCGACAACGTCTTCGCCACGCCCACCTATTCGCGCGCCGTGGAACTGGGGGCCGATGTGGTCGTCTATTCCACGACCAAGCACATCGACGGCGGCGGGCGCTGTCTGGGCGGCGTGGTCTGCGCCAGCCGCGACTATATCCGCAAGGTGCTGGAACCCTACATGAAGCACACGGGCGCCGCGATGTCGCCGTTCAACGCCTGGGTCATGCTCAAGGGGATGGAAACGCTTGACCTGCGGGTGCGCGCCCAGACCGAGGCGGCGCTTGCCGTGGCACAGGCGCTGGAAGGCCATCCCAAGGTCGCGGCCGTCAGCTATCCGGGTCTGGCCTCGCATCCGCATCATGCATTGGCGATGGAACAGATGGGCGCGGGCGGCACGGTCGTGACCTTCGATCTGGCGGGCGGCAAGGAGGCGGCGTTCCGGTTCCTGAATGCATTGGAAATCGTGACGATCTCGAACAACCTGGGCGATGCGAAGTCGATCATCACCCATCCGGCGACGACCACCCACCAGCGCCTGCCCGAAGACCAGAAGCAGCTTCTGGGCATCACGCCGGGCCTTGTGCGGCTGTCACTGGGCCTTGAGGATACCGGCGACCTGATCGCCGATCTGACCACCGCGCTGGACGCGGCCTGACCGTCCGCAGGCGATCAAAGGCTTGACCGGAGCCCGCGCTCCGGTCACATCCATTCACCATGATCCCAGCCGAAAAACTCGACCAGATCCTTCGCCGCTTCGATTTTCTGGAAGCGAAGCTTTCCGCCGGGCCTTCGCCGGACGAGATCGCCGCCCTGTCGCGCGAATATGCCGACCTGAAGCCGGTGGTGGCCGAGATCGCCGCCTGGCGCCAGGCCGAGGCCGATCTGGCCGAGGCCGAGGCGATGTTGTCCGACCCGGAAATGCGCGCGCTGGCCGAGGATGAGATCCCGGCGTTGAAGGCGCGCATCCCGGAAATGGAACAGGCGCTGCAAGTGGCGCTGCTGCCCAAGGACGCCGCCGACGCCCGGCCCGCGATCCTGGAAATCCGTCCCGGCACCGGGGGGGAAGAGGCCGCGCTGTTCGCAGGCGACCTTCTGCGCATGTATCAGCGCTTTGCCGAAAGCCAGGGCTGGCGGTTCCAGCTCATGGAGCTGTCGGAAACCGAACTTGGCGGCGTGAAGGAAGCCGTGGCCCGGATCGAAGGCGAGGGCGTCTTTGCCCGGCTGAAGTTCGAATCGGGCGTCCACCGGGTGCAGCGCGTGCCCGAAACCGAAGCGGGGGGGCGCATCCATACCTCGGCCGCGACCGTTGCGGTTCTGCCCGAGGCCGAAGAGGTCGACATCGATATCCCCGCCAGCGACATCCGCATCGACACGATGCGGGCCAGCGGGGCGGGGGGGCAGCACGTCAACACGACCGATTCGGCGGTGCGGATCACCCACCTGCCGACCGGGATCGTGGTGACGAGCAGCGAGAAGTCCCAGCACCAGAACCGGGCGAACGCGATGGCCGTCCTGCGCGCGCGGCTTTACGACATCGAACGCGGCCGCGCCGCCGCCGAACGCGCCGCCAGCCGGAAAAGCCAGGTGGGCAGCGGCGACCGCAGCGAACGGATCCGCACCTACAACTTCCCGCAAGGAAGGATGACCGACCACCGGATCAACCTGACGCTTTATTCCCTGTCGCAGATCATGGCGGGCGATCTGGGCGCGATCGTCGCGGCGCTGGTCGCGCAGGATCAGGCCGACCGCCTGGCCGAGATGGAGGCATGATCCGCGCCGCAGACGCGCTGCGCGACGCCACGCGCCGCCTGACCGAGGCCGGGATAGAGGGCGCCCCGCGTGACGCCCGCCGTCTTCTGGCGCATGCGCTGGGCCTGGCCCCCGACCGGTTGACGCTGCACCTTCAGGACGAGGTGGGGGACGCCGCCAAGGCAGCCTTCGAGGCCGCCATGACGGCCCGGCTGGCGCGCCAGCCGGTGGCCCAGATCACCGGCGAGCGGCTTTTCTGGGGCCGGAGCTTCCGCGTGACCCGCGACACGCTCGACCCCCGGCCCGAAACCGAAACCCTGGTGGCCGAAGCGCTGTCACAGCCCTTCACGCGCGTCCTCGACTTGGGGACCGGCACCGGCTGCATCCTCCTGAGCCTTTTGGCCGACCGGGCGGAGGCAACGGGGCTCGGCGCCGATCTGTCGCCCGCCGCGCTAGAGGTGGCGAAGGATAATGCAACCCGCCTTGGGCTGTCCGAAAGGGCGGGTTTCACGCTTTCCGACTGGTTTGCATCGGTCGCGGGCCAATTCGATTTGATCGTCTCGAATCCGCCCTACATCGCCGCAGATGAAATGCCCGCCTTGTCGCCCGAGGTGCGCGATTGGGAACCGCATCTGGCCCTGACCCCCGGCGGTGACGGCCTGGACGCCTACCGCCGTATCGCCGCGGGTCTTGCCGCGCATCTGCGGCCCCGTGGCCGGGTGATCGTGGAAATCGGCCCAACCCAAGGTGCGGCGGTGGCCGGGATGTTCCGTGCCGCGGGTCTGGACGCCGTCCGCATCCTGCCCGATCTCGATGGCCGGGATCGCTGCGTGGCGGGAACCTTCCCCGCCGTCTGAGCGTTCAAGACTTCGATTGCCCGGGCGTCCCTTCTGGCGCGCTGACGACATGTCGCAGGGATTCGTGGACTTGCGCGAAGAATCTGCTTGTCAGCGCGCCCATCCCGTGATTATTCGCCTGCGTAACGGGCGGAATATTTCGTTGCCCGCACACCCAGCCTGCAAAACATTGGGTTTCGCATCCCGACCGAATCGGTCGATGTCGAACCCGGCAGGGTCATCGAAGCCCTTGAGCTCGGATAAAAAAGAAACCTATGAGATCGTCCAAGTCCCGTTCGCGCAACAAGTCGAACCGTCAGCGTTCGATGGGCAATATCGTCAACCGTGTGTTCGACAGTTCTGGCCCGGAAGGCAAGGTTCGCGGAACTCCGCAGCAGATCATCGACAAGTACCTGATGCTGGCGCGGGACGCCCAGCTGGGCAATGACCGCGTGGCCGAGCAGAATTTCCTGCAGCATGCCGAACATTACACCCGGATGCTGGGCGAGGCGCAGGCAGAGCTGCTGCGCGAACAGGCCGAACGTCAGACGCAGCAGGGGGGCAACGGGGGCCAGGGCCATCAGGGCGGCGACCGCCAGCACCGCGACCAGCACCGCCACGATCCGCGCGTCCAGGACGAAGACGAGCCGCAGCCCGATCTGCCGGCCTTCCTGACCAATGCGCAATCCGATGAGGGTTCCGGTCTTGTCGAGACCCCGGAATCGGCGCAGCAACGCTCCGACCATGGCGAACGGCCCGAGCGCCGCGAACGCCGTGACGAGGACCGCCCCTATCGGGATCGTCAGACTGACCGCGGTGAGCGGCAAGGCGAACGTCAAGGCGAACGCCACGGCGGCGAGCGCCGCGACCGCAACGAACGCCGGAACCGGCCGGACCGCGAAGACCGCAAGGAGCGTCCCGCACAGCCGGTGGTCGAGGAAGCCCCTGCGCCGGTAACGGAAGCGGCGCCGCAGCCGGTCCAGCAACCGACACCGCCTGCCGACCTGTTCGAAGCGCCAGCAGCCGCCCCGCAACCTGCCGCCCCGCAACCTGCCGCCCCCCAGCCCGCCGCACCACAGCCTGCCGCGCCCCAGTCCGCCGCACCCCAGCCTGCCGCCACGGAGCCTGCCCCGCCGGTCAAGGCCGCTTCGGTGGAAAACGCGGCCGAACCGGCCGAAGCGCCGGCCAAGCCGGCCCGCGCGCCCAGAAAGCCGCGCGCGCCCCGCGCGCCGAAACCCGCCGCCGAAAGCGGCGACGGTCAGGCCTGAACTTTTCAAGAAAACCGGACGGGGGCGAACCGCCCCCAACCCCTACGTCCGCATCAGCCTTCCGCCACGATCCGCGCCAGCGCGCAGAAGCGTTCGAGGTCGATTTCCTCGGCCCGCGCGGTCGGGGGGATTCCGGCGGCCAGCAGCTTTTCCTCGATCCCGGGCGCAACGCCCTTCAGGCTTGCGCGCAGCATCTTGCGGCGCTGGTTGAATCCGGCTGCGACGATACGGCTCAGGACTAACGGATCGGCGGGAAAACGCGGCTCGGGCAGGGCAGTCAGGTGGACGACGGCCGAATGGATCTTCGGCGGCGGCGTGAAGGCTTCGGGCGGCAGCGTCATGACCACCCGCGCCTCGCAGCGCCACTGGGCCAGGATCGCCAGCCGCCCGTAGGCCTTCGATCCGGGTTTCGCCACGATCCGCTCGGCCACTTCCTTCTGGAACATCAGCGTGAGGCTCGTCCAGACCGGCGGCCAGACGGCGGGCGTCAACCAACGGACCAGAAGCTCGGTCCCGACGTTGTAGGGCAGGTTGGCCACCACCCGGATCGGCGGCGCGAGGTGCGCCAGCGGGTCGATTTCCAGCGCATCGCCATTGATGACCTCCAGCCGCCCGGGATAGGCTCTGGCGATCTCGGCCAGCGCGGGCAGGCAACGCGCGTCCTTTTCGACCGCCAGCACCCGCCGCGCCCCTTCGGCCAGAAGCCCGCGCGTAAGACCGCCCGGACCCGGACCCACCTCAAGCACGTCCGCCCCCCGAAGATCCCCTGCGGCCCGCGCGATCTTGGCGGTCAGGTTCAGGTCCAGCAGGAAATTCTGCCCGAGCGCCTTCTTCGCCGACAACTCATGCGTGGCGATCACCTCGCGCAGGGGGGGAAGGCCGTCGATCGTGCTCATGGGTTTCTCTTTTGCTTGAAATACTCCCGCCGGAGGCTCCCACGGGTCATGCAGGACGCCTCCGGCGGGAGTATTTGGGCAAAGAAGAAAAGCGCCGTCATTCTGCAGAGGCGGCGGTTTCCGCGCGGCGCAGCGCCATGTTCCACGCCATGTAGAGCGCGGCGTTCAGGCTGGAAGGATCGGCCAGATTGCGGCCTGCGATGTCGAAGGCGGTGCCGTGATCGGGCGATGTGCGGATGAAGGGCAGGCCCAAGGTCAGGTTGACGCCGCCCGCGAAGTCGATGGTCTTGATCGGGATCAGGGCCTGGTCGTGATACATGCAAAGCGCCGCGTCATAGCGGGCGCGGGCGGCGGGGTGGAACATCGTGTCCGCCGACTGCGGGCCTTGCAGGTTGAATCTTTCGGCCCGCAGCGCCGCGATGACGGGTTCGATGACCTCGATTTCCTCGCGACCCATGGTGCCGCCTTCGCCGGCATGGGGATTGAGCCCCGCGATGGCGATGCGGGGGCGGGCCAGTCCGAAATCGCGGCGCAGGGCGGCGTTGGTAATGCGGATCGTCCGCTCCAGAAGGTCGCGGGTCAGCGCGGTGGGCACGGTCGCGAGCGGGATGTGGATCGTCACCGGCACGACGCGCAACGCGTCGCAGGCGAGCATCATCACCACATGGTCGACGCCGGCCAGATGCGCCAGGTATTCGGTATGACCGGGAAAGGCGAACCCGGCGCCGTCCTTCAGCGCCTTCTTGTGGATCGGCGCCGTGCAGAGCGCGGAAGCCGCGCCCTGTTCTACCAGATCGACGGCGCGGGCGATCACCGCGATTACGGCGGCGGCGTTATCGGGGTTCGGCTCGCCCGCCCGCGCGGGGCCGGGGAAGGCATGGGCCAGCACCGGAAGCGTGTCGGGGGCGGCATCGCGGCAATCGGACGGGTCAGTGATCACGTCCCAGCGGCTTTCGGGCGGCAGGTGGGATGGATCGCCGATCCAGAAGAAGGGCACGTCCTTCCCAAGGCTCAGGCGGGCCTTGACGGCAAGTTCCGGGCCGATGCCCGAGGGTTCGCCGCAGGTCAGCGCGATGGGGGGCAGCCGGTCAGGGTCGACGGATGAGCGCATTGGCCTGCAATTCGGCAAGGTAGGCATCCGCCGCATCCGAGAGCTTGCGGTTCAGAAGCTCGGCCCTGACGGCATCACGCGACGGACCCTTGGCGAAGCCCGCATCCTCGTTCAGGCGCGGGGCTTGCGGGTCTGGGGCGCCCTTCGGGGCCGGGGTTTCCTGTGCTTCGGTCGCGGTGCGCTTGCAAAGCATCAGAAGAACCAGGGCATTGCCACGCACGATGGCGGTCGAAGCTTCGTTTTCATCAAGCTTCGCGAGTTCTGCCGCGACATCGCTTGGCACGCTGCGCAGGGATGCGGTCTTGCGCTGCAATTGATTGGCGGGCAGGCCGCGGGCGGCGCTGTTCAGGGCGTTGCAGCTGTCGGCGCGGGCGAGGATCCGGGCGGCTTCGGCGCGGGCCTCGGCGCTGTTGCCGCCGGGGATCAGGAATTCGGCGTAATCGACGGTGATGCGGTTCGGATCGACCTTGTCGCCGCCCTCCTTCAGGCCGCGCATCTGGAAGATCGCGATGCCTTCAGGCACACGGACCGGCTGGGTCACCTCGCCGGGGCGCATCTGCATCAGCGCGCCGCGCACCTCCATCGGCAGGTTGGTCAGGGGGATCCAGCCGATCTGGCCGCCTGCGTCCCGCGACGGGGCCGAGGAGTATTTGCGGGCGAAGCCGGCGAATTCGCCCTGCGACATGCCGCCTTCGGACAGTTCGCGCGCCCGCCGGCTGGCCAGATGGCCGTATTTCCCGGTCATCGGCAGGATGATTTCGGACACCAGCACCTGCGGCCCGGCGCCGCGGTTTTCGGTCACTGACAGCGCACGGTCGATATCGGCGTCCGACACCGTCAGACGGTCGGCATATTTCGCGCGAACCACTTCGCGCCAGGCGATCCCGGCCTCGACAAAGTCGCGGAAAGTCTCGGCCTCGACGCCGCCCTGTCCCAGGGCCGCGACGAATTGTTCTGCCGTCAGATTGGCGCGCGAGGCGAATTCGGTCATCCCGGCCGTGATCTGGTCGGGTGTCACGCGGATGCCGGCCTGCTTGGCGGCATCAAGGCGCAGACGGTCCTCGATCAGGCCCTTTTCCGCTTCGGCCCGCAGATCGCCGGGGGCGCGCAGCAGCGCCATGAACCGGGCGCGCTGGTCGATTTCATAATTCGAAACCGCCCGGTCGTTGATGTAAAGCGCCGCGGCATAGGGGCTGCCCTGAGCCAGCGCCACGCCCTGAGGCAGGCCGAACGTCAGGATCGTCGCAAGGCACAGCGCCGAAATCCGGGTCCGAGGGCGGCTCAGGGGGCGGGAGGGTCTGATCATCATCTGTCCGTCTGCTCGTGGTCTTGTCGCGTGGCGGAGGCCGCCGTTTCCTGTCATCGGCGGGTCATTTGGCGCAGGCCCGGCGATAGCTGCGGCCATCCTTGCCGGTTCCGAAGCCGTTCAACACCACCGACAGATCGAAAGCCGTTGTCGGCTGCACACTAGTCGAGGATGTGAAACGACGCGAGAGGGAAAGATCGACCGCGACGCATTCGTTACGGTAGCCAAGGCCAAGCCCCGCGCGGGTGGCGCGTTCGGCGGTGAAGTCGTAGCGCCCCTCGGTCAGGGCCCGCCAGCCGTCGGTGATCTGCCAGGCAGCGTTGAAGGCGACCTCGGACGTGGCGTCGGGGCGCGATTCGACCGGATCGGCCACCATCCAGATATAGCTCGCGCCCGCGTAGAACTGCCGGTCCGCATAGGCGAGGCGCAGTTCGTTTTTGGTGAACTGGAAGCCGTCGTCGAAAAGCGCCCGGTTCGTCACGGAAATCCCGCCGCGCGTGATCTGCGAAGCGACGATCCAGTCCGACATCTTTCCCGCAAGGCCAGAGCCGGTGCTGAACTGTCCCAGATCCTCGGTCCGCAGGACACGGCCCGCGGTCACGCCGATCGACCAGCCATCGGGGTCATAGCGCGTCCAGTTGACGCCGATATTGGCGCGGGCGCCGCGTTCCACCGCATCGGCGCCCGGGAATCGGCTGAGCGAGAAGAGGTTGCCTTCATCCAGCTCCACCAGCAGGCTGTCGTCGTTCGGGACTGCGGTCTGCCGGTCGGGCGCCCAGACCAGCTGCACGATCGGCTCGATCACCTGCGAGGCGCCGCCCGCGCCGCCGGTTTTCATCCAGGGCCAGCGCAGTTCGACCCCCGTGACGGGCGTCACGCGGGTAATGGTGCCGGGATAGGAAGCGTCCTGGCTGATGGAATAAAGATCGGCCGTCACCGCCAGCAGGCCGGAAACCTGGAGCCCGCCTTCGCTGATCCAGTTTCTGCGCCAGTCGAACCGGGCGGTGGCGCGGGCCACATCGCGGCCATCGGTGACGCCGTCGCCGTTGGCGTCGAAGTCGACGGTCGAATCCCGGCGGTGGCTGTGGGTCTGGAAGGTGAAGCCGCCCTGGCCGCCAAGGATTTCCGGGCGGAAGCGGCGGTGGAAGGTCATGTCGCTGATGAACATCGGCAGAACCCTGCTGTTCTCGCCCGCGCGGAGCGAGCGGTAATTGCCAAGGCTCGCCCAGAAGGTTTCGTTCACGCGGGTCCGCTCGATCTGGAAGCCGGTGCGCAGGCGGTCCTTTTCGGAGACGCCATAATCCAGCAGATAGGCGGGGTCTGAAACGAGGTCGACATCGAAGCTCAGGCGGAAGTCGCGGGGCAGCGCGAAGACGCCGGTGCCGTTGAGGTATCCCCGCAGGCCGTCGGGGCGGATGTCGTCCTGCGACACCGCGCCTTCAAAGGTGATGGTGCCGGTGGTGAAGGCCTGGCGGTAACGCGCCCCCAGGCTCCGCGCGCCGTTCGATGTGACATAGGGTGTCAGCGTCACGTCGCGGCTTTCACCGATGGGAATGAAGTAGGGAAGCTTGATCCCAGTCCCCAGCTGCGACGTCGAGCGAAGCGAAGGCATCAGGAAACCCCGCGCCCGGTCGAGCGTCGGGTCGGGCATCCGCAGGCGCGGGATGTAGAAGACCGGCACGCCCACGATGCGGAACTGGGCGTTGTCGAAGTAAAGCTGGCGCTCTTCCTTGTCATGCACGACCCGGCGCGCCCGGATTTCCCAAAGCGGCCTCGGGTTGCTGGCGCAGACCTGGCAGGAGGACGCGACCACTTTCGACATGCGCGTATAGCGGCCCGAGACGCGGGACAGTTCGTTGGCCGCGATCTGCAGCTGGTCGTCCAGAACGATGCGGGCCGATTGCAGCACACCGTCGCGCAGGTCGCTCGACAGCAGGGCGCTGTCGGCGATCATCGTCGTGCCGGTGCTTTCGGTCAGCGTGATCGGCCCCTCGATGGTCAGCCGGTCGGTGGACTGGTCATAGACGATCCGGGTGGCGCGAAGCCGGGTGCCCTGATGCAACACCTCGACCGCGCCTTCGGCCACCAGCGTGTTGTCGCCGTTGATGAAGACCCGGTCGGCCACCAGCGTAGCCGCATCCTGCGCGGGGGCGGGGGCGGTCCAGCCAAGCGACAGGGCCAGGGCCAGCGCGGCAAGCGTCAGCCCCTTGCGGCGCAAGCGGGGTGCGGTGGGGGCAGGGCGGCGGCGCATCAGCCATCCTCCAGATGCAAGAGCAGGCTCAACGCCAGCAAGGTGGCGGCGACGGGCGGAATCCAGGCGGCCATGAAGACCGGAATCTGGCCGTTTTCACCAAGGACAAGCGCGAAGTTCCGCAGAAAGAAGATCGCAAAACCCGAAGCCATCGCCAAAAGCACCATGAGCCCGGTTCCACCGGACCGGGCATGGCGCATGGTGAAGCCCGCGCCGATCAGCACCATGGCCGACAGAAGCAAGGGCAGCGCCAGTTCGGTCTGTAGCCAGACCCGGTGTTTGCGAGCGGAAAAGCCGGCGTTTTCCAGATCGCCGATGAAGCCCGGCAACTGCCAGATCGACACCGAGGCCGGGGCGGCAAAGCTGTCGCGGATGCGGTCGGGAGTCAGGTCCGATGACAGGGTCAGGGTCGCGGTGGTGGTGGCGCCGACCTCGGCGATCTCGCCCGGCGCAAGATGCCAGTCCTTGGCCTGGTTCAGAACCCAGGCGCCCTTGGTCAGCTCGGCCTCGTCCGCCTCGATCCGGCGGGTGGGTCCGTCCTTGCCGGCGAAGGTCATGAAGGTCACGTCCCGCAGCACGGTGCCGTCCTGATTGGCGCTTTTCGCGTGGATGACAGTCTGGCCGTCGTCGCCGCCCTGGCGGAGCCAGAGCCCCTCGCGCGTCACCGACAGGACCGCGTCCTTGCCCAGACGGTAGCGGTCGGCCTGCGCCTCGTAGCGTTTGGATGTTGCGGCGACCAGCGGGTTCAGCACCGCCACCGAAAGCATCCCTATCAGCAGCGTGGCGGTCAGCGGTGCGGCCAGCGTCCGAAGCGCCGATCGCCCGGTGGCGCGGATGACCACCAGCTCCGACGACCGCGCCAGCGCGAGAAACAGCGCGACCGAGGCCAGGATCGCGATAAGCGGCAGGATGCGGTAGAGCGAGGCGGGGGNNGTTCAGAAGCGACAGCACCATCGCCTGCGACAGCGTGATCCCGGCGCCGGAAAAGCGGCGGATCTGTTCGATCAGGTCGATCAGATACATCAGCGCGAAGAACACCGCGAAGACCATGGCGAAGGTCATGGCGAAGCGCCGGGCGATATAAAGCGACAGCGTCATGCCGGCACCACATTCGCTGCGGCCTTCGGGCCGGGCACACGCCGCCGCCGCCCGGCAAGCCACAAAAGAACCCCGACCAGCGCCACGCCGACGACGATCCCAACGTAATTGACGGCCGCCGGGGCGCCTTTCTGCGCGGCGCTGGCGCCGGCGTTGTCCACCATCTTCACGAAGATCAGAAGCGCGATCGACAGACCGATCTGCCGCCAGACGCCAAAGCGGCTGAAGGTGCCCAGGAGCAGCGTGACAAATCCCAGAAGCGTTGCGACCGGCGCCAGAAGCGATTGCGCCAGCCGATTGTGAACCTCGGCCATCGCCTGCCCCGGTGTCAGCCGCAGTTCGGACAGACGATCCGGGCCGGCGGTCAGCAGATCAAGCGTCGAAAGCTCGCTCGCATCGCGCTGCCGCAGGGCCGATTGCGTAAGAGTGGCGCCAAGATCATAGGCGAAATCCACGAAGCGCGTCGTCGACAGCTGGTTCTCCGGCTGGCTCAGCGTCTGGGCCATGCCGTCGAACATGACGATCTTGGGGCCTGTCTCGCCCTTGACCAGAAGCGCGCGATCCGCGGTATAGGTCGTCTGCAGGGCGGGGTTGCGGCTGTCGGACAGGAAAAGGTCGCGCAGTTCGCCACCCGCCGTGATGTCGCGGAAATAGACGGTGATCCCTGCGGCGGGGCTGAGGAAGCTGCCGGGGTTCAGGAACCGCGCGGTGACATCGCTGGAAATCTCGTTGCTGCGCTCGTTCAGCTCTGTCCGGCTGATCGGCACCAGCACATGACCGAGCGCCGCCATCATCAGCGTCACGATCAGCCCGAAGACCAGCGCGGGCCGCGCAAGCCTGAGCGGCGAAAACCCGGTGGCCTGCAGGACCACAAGCTCGCTTTCCGACGTCATGCGGTTCGTCACATAGACCGTCGCCGCAAAGGCCGAGACCGGCAGCACCAGCCAGATGACATAAGGCAGCGTGAGAGCGGTGAATTCCAGGAAGACCCAGGCCGATTGCCCGTCGGCGATCAACTGGTCGAACAGGCTTACGGCGCGGTTGACCCAATAGATCGAGACAAGCACCAGCGAGAAGAAGCCAAACAGCATCATCAGCTGTGACAGGATATATCTGTCCGACCGTCCCAACGCCCGCGCCTTTGCCCAACCCGCGCTTTCCGGGGCCTGAAACCCTCGCGCGCCCACATTGTTTTCTCTTCCCTAACCCAAAGCCGTGAACGGGGAAACTGCTATCTGGCCAAGGGCAGGGCGCTTCGCTAGGGTCCGCCGATATCTTGCTGCGGAGCCGCCCCATGACCACGCCGATCACCCCCGATTTCCGTGCCCCCGACGCCGATCTGCTTGTGCAGGCCGGGGGGCGCCTTGCGCTGATCGTGATGGACGCGGGCCGCCCCGATCCGACCTTCCGCAAGATCGACAAGGCCACGCGGGGGGCATTGTCGCGCTGCCTTGCCAGCCCGGCCTTCGCCAAGCTGAAACCCGGCGAAGGGATCGATCTGGCCTGGCCCGGCGGCCTTTTGGCCGAGGCGGTGGCGGTGATTTCCCTGCCGAAGAACGCCACGGTGGAAGAGGCGCGGAAGGCCGGGTCCTTCCTTGGCCGCGCGCTGGGCGAGCCGGGGGGCATGATCCTGGCTGCGCACCCCAAAGCGGCCGAGATCGCCTTTGGCGCGGTGATGCGCGCCTATGCCTTCGATTACCACACCGGGGAAAAGCCCGCCAAAGGCGGCATCACCGTCATGACCCCAGACCCCGACAAGGCGCGTGACGCCTGGGCGGGTTTTGCGGCGGTGGCGGAAGGCGTGTTCTTCACCCGCGATCTGGTCAATGAACCGGCCAATATCCTGACCACGACCGAATTTTCCGACCGGCTGGAGGGCTTGCGCGATCTTGGCGTCGAGGTCGAGGTTCTGGACGAGCCGGAACTTGAACGGCTGGGGATGCGCGCGCTTCTGGGCGTGGCGCAAGGGTCTGAAAGCCCGGCCAAGGTCGCGGTGATGCGCTGGCAGGGCGGCGGCGATCAGG
>DJWG01000014.1:19690-19816 GCA_002440945.1 Rhodobacteraceae bacterium UBA6236
TGGAAGAGATGACGATGGACATGGGGGGCGCGGGCGTCGTGGCGGGCGTCATGCGGACGCTTGCGCTGCGCAAGGCGCGGGCCAATGTCGTGGGGCTGGTGGGCCTTGTCGAGAACATGCCCGACG
>DJWG01000096.1 GCA_002440945.1 Rhodobacteraceae bacterium UBA6236
AAGCCCATGTCGAGCATCCGGTCGGCTTCGTCCACGACCATGATCTGCACGCCGGTCAGCAGAAGCTTGCCGCGTTCGAAATGGTCGAGAAGCCGCCCCGGCGTGGCGATCAGCACATCGACGCCGCGGTCGATCAGCTTGTCCTGTTCGCCGAAGCTTACACCGCCGATCAGAAGCGCCTTCGTCAGCTTGGTATGCTTGGCGTAGATGTCGAAGTTCTCGGCCACCTGCGCGGCGAGTTCCCGCGTCGGGCACAGCACCAGACTGCGCGGCATCCGGGCGCGGGCGCGGCCACGCCCCAGAAGCGTGATCATCGGCAGCGTGAAGGAAGCGGTCTTGCCGGTTCCGGTCTGCGCGATGCCAAGGACATCCTTGCCTTCAAGCGCGGGCGGGATGGCCCCCGCCTGAATTGGGGTCGGGGTTTCATAACCGGCTTCGGATATGGCTTGCAGGACCTTCGGGTCCAGCTTCAGATCGGTAAATAAAGTCATAGGCGTCCATGTCTGCGGCATCGGACCGCAAGGTGAAGGGACGCGGGTGACCGGGCGCCCCGATAAACCCGCCGGATGCGGGCCATTTCGCCTTAGTGCAAAATAGCCTGCGGGTCAACTTGGGCTTGGAAACGCGACGATCCCCGGGCCGGAAAAGCGATGGCGCCGCCCGGTGTGCAGCGGACGGCGCCTTGTCGTGGTGTGGGTGTGTTTGTGATATCTGAGTGTAGCTATGGCGTTGGTCGGCGGCCGCGGTCCTTTCGGTGTCGTCCCTGCCGGGGCAGGGCGCCGGACGCGATCTTGGCGCCCGGCGATGAGTTTCGTCCCGTGGCAAGCCACGGGGGTGAGGTTTGGGAATTTCGAGGCAAGGGATGATCGTTCGTTGCCGGGGGTGTGAGCCAGCAATCGCAACGCGTTTCCGCAAAATAGCGGATATCCCCACCGTTCAATTCCCAGCCCGACGCATCGCGGTCGCAGCGCTGACCTTTCCGGCGCAATCGGGGGGTGTGAGACCCGAAGCGCCACCGGCAGACTGTCCATGCGACCGAAGTGCAGAATGCACCCGCGATACATCGGTTGCCGCAGGGCTTTTGCACCTTGGGCGCCTTTCCAGCGCCTCACAATGCGTCCACATTCCCGCGACAATGAGATTTTTTTCAGTAAATGCGACAATAATAAGGCGTGTCGGAGGTTGCCTGTAATGGGTTGGACAGTCCTTGGTTGTGCCTAAAACTGTCGCCGGATCGGAAATACTCTCGCGGCAAGATCGGCTGCAAATCGCGATTCAGCTTATAGGTGCGCAATGCCACCATGCCTGAAATGCATGCCTCATCGCAGTTTGCAACGAATCGAAACCTCGACCGGCCGGGCTTAAACCATCATCTCTTTGGTCGCGGTCAGCTTCACATCCGGGTAGTCGCGCACGATCCGGTCGATGTCCCACTGAAGCCGCGTCAGATAGACGATGTCGCCGTCATGGTCATGGGCAATATGGCCCTTGTTTGCATTGACGAATTTCTCGACCGCCAGCTTCGACCCGGAAACCCAGCGGGCCGAGGTGAATTGCGTCGCTTCAAACCGCACCGGCAGGGAATATTCCTGTTCGATCCGGCTGGCGAGAACCTCAAACTGCAAAGCGCCAACGACGCCGACGATAAAGCCGGACCCGATGGAAGGTTTGAACACCTTGGCCGCGCCTTCTTCGGCGAATTGCATCAACGCCTTTTCAAGATGCTTGGCCTTCATCGGATCGCCGGCGCGCACCGATTGCAGCAATTCCGGGGCAAAGGACGGAATGCCGGTAAAGCGCAGCGTTTCGCCTTCGGTCAGCGCATCACCGATGCGCAGTTGCCCGTGGTTCGGAATGCCGATGATGTCGCCCGCCCAGGCCTCTTCGGCCAGTTCGCGGTCGGCGGCCAAAAACAGCACCGGGTTCGAAATCGCCATCGGCTTTTTCGACCGGACATGCAGAAGCTTCATGCCGCGTTCGAAATGCCCCGAGGCAAGGCGGACGAAAGCCACGCGGTCGCGGTGCTTGGGGTCCATGTTGGCCTGCACCTTGAAGACGAATCCCGTCACCTTGCCTTCCGCCGGGTCGATCTGGCGTTCGGCGGCGGTCTGAGGCTGCGGCTCGGGGCCGTATTCGCCGATGCCCGACATCAGTTCCTTGACGCCGAAGCTGTTGATGGCGCTGCCGAACCAGATCGGCGTCATGTGGCCTTCCAGAACCGACCGGCGGTCGAAGGCGGGAAGCAGCTCGCGCGCCATCGCCACTTCCTCGCGCAGCTTTTCCAGCAGGTCGGCGGGAATGTGGTCGGCCAGCTTCGGATCGTCGAGTCCGGTGATCTTGATCGATTCCGCCACCTTGTTGCGGTNNTCTCGTCGATGATCTCGAAGGTGTCACGGCTTTCGCGGTCCATCTTGTTGCAGAACGTCAGGATCGGCAGGTCGCGCAAGCGGCACACCTCGAACAGCTTGCGCGTCTGGCTTTCGACGCCCTTCGCCCCGTCGATGACCATCACCGCGGCGTCGACCGCCGTCAGCGTCCGGTAGGTGTCTTCGGAAAAGTCGCTGTGACCCGGCGTGTCGACAAGGTTGAAGCGGTAGGGGCCGAAGTCGAAGGACATGGCCGAGGCCGAGACGGAAATCCCGCGTTCCTGCTCCATCTTCATGAAGTCCGACCGCGTGCGCCGCGCCTCGCCCTTGGCACGGACCTGACCGGCCATCTGGATCGCGCCGCCGAACAGCAGGAACTTTTCGGTCAGCGTGGTCTTGCCGGCGTCGGGGTGCGAAATGATCGCAAAAGTCCGGCGGCGGGCGATTTCGGGCGGGAGGGGGGCGCGGTTCGACATGATGGCGCGGGGTTTAGCCTGATGGCGGGGATCGCGCAATCGCGCGGTTCAGGCTTGCGTCGGGGCGGGGATTGGCCCGATGGTCGGGAAAAGGGTCAATGATGGTGGAGGCAAGGATGGATCTGGGCATTCGCGGACGCAAGGCGCTGGTGACAGCGGCATCGAAGGGTCTGGGGCGCGGCTGTGCCGAGGCCTTGGCCGAGGCCGGCTGCGATCTGGTCATCAATGCGCGGGGCGAAGACGCGCTGGCCGAGGCCGCCAAAGACATCGGCGCCGCGCATGGCGTGAAGGTCACTGCCATCGCGGGCGACATCACCACGGAAGCGGTGCGCGCCAGGGTGCTGGATGCCGCGGGGGCCGTCGACATCCTGGTGACCAATGCGGGCGGCCCCCCGCCGGGCACCTGGACGGATTGGAGCCGCGAGGACTTCATCCGCGCCTTCGACGCCAACATGCTGACGCCCATCGCGCTCATGCAGGCGCTGGTGCCGGGGATGGCGGCGAAGGGTTGGGGCAGGGTGGTCAACATCACCTCGCAGGCCGTGCGCGGGCCGATCCCGGCGCTGGGGCTGTCGAACACCGCCCGCACCGGGCTGACCGGCTTTGTCGCCGGCATGTCGCGGCAGGTGGCGCCACAGGGCGTGGCGGTGAACAACCTTCTTCCCGGCATCCATGCCACCGACCGTGCCGTTTCGCTGGACACCGGGGTGGCCAAGGCCGCCGGGATCGCCATCGACGAAGCCGCCCGGCAGCGCATGGCGACGATCCCGGCGCGGCGCTATGGCACGGCGGCAGAGTTCGGCGCGATGTGCGCCTTCCTCTGTTCGGTCCATGCGGGCTTCATCATCGGGCAGAACATCCTGCTGGATGGGGGCGCCACCAACGTGACGATGTAGCCAGGGGCGGGGCCAGCCGCACTTGCGGCGGCGGCGGCGCGCTGATACCAAGCCCGACGAAAAGTATCAGGATAGATCCTTTGATCCAGACCCCTCTGCCCACCGCGCCACGACTGGAAGTCCAGCGCCTCAGCCGCATCTATGGCGGGCGGGCGGTGGTCGATGACGTCTCGCTCAGCATCGCGGCGGGGCAGGTGACGTGCCTGCTGGGGCCTTCGGGCTGCGGCAAGTCGACGACGCTGCGGATCATCGCCGGCGTCGACCGGCAGGATGCGGGCCGGATCGTCAGCGACGGCAAGGTCGTCAGCGACGACGTCCTGCATCTGCCCCCGGAAGAACGCGCCATCGGCCTGATGTTTCAGGATTTCGCGCTGTTCCCGCATCTGTCGGTCGCCGACAACGTGGCCTTCGGCCTGCCGCACTGCGCGCCGGGGCGGATGATGCGCGTCGATCAGCTGCTGGAACGCGTGGCCCTGTCGGGCTTCGGCCCGAAGTTCCCGCATGAGCTGTCGGGCGGCGAACAACAGCGCGTCGCGCTGGCCCGCGCCTTGGCCCCCAGTCCGCGCATCCTTTTGATGGACGAGCCGTTTTCGGGGTTGGACGAGCGGCTGCGGGACGGCATCCGCGACGACACGCTGGCGCTTCTGAAAGAGGAAGGCGCGGCGGTGCTTCTGGTCACGCATGAGCCGCACGAGGCCATGCGCATGGCCGATGAGATCGCCCTGATGCGCGGCGGCCGCATCGTGCAGAGCGGCGCGCCCTACAATATCTACAACGCACCCATCGACCGGCAGGCGGCGGGTTTCTTTTCTGACATCAATGTGTTGGAGGCCGTTGTTGACGGGGCGCTGACGGATACGCCCTTCGGGCAATTCCTGACGCCGGGGTTCCCGAACGGCACGCCCATTGACATCGTGATCCGGCCCCAGCACCTGAAACTGGACTTCGACCGGAACGGTCATGGCCCGCGCCCGACCGTCAAGGACGGAACGGCGGCGCTTGGCACCGTCATGCGGTCGCGCTTCATGGGGCGCGAGAGCCTGGTGGAATTCCGCATGGATTTCGGCGACGTTATCCTGCGCGCCACGGTTCCGGGAGTCTTCCTGCCCAAGCCCGGCACCGCGATGTGGCTGATGATCCGGCGCGACCGCTGTTTTGTCTTTCCGCGCGATCAGGTGGCGTCGAACCGCAAAAGGTAGGCCTCGATCGTCTTGCCGGGTTCCGGCAGGAAGGCCCCGCCCGCGGGCGACAGCGCGATGATCCGGTCGATGCGGAAGACGCGGAAATCGCCCCGCCATTCGCACCAGGCGGTCAGCGTCCAGACCTTGCCCCAGAATTCAAGTTGCAGGGGGCGGATGCGGCGTTCAACCGCTGGGCCGCCCGGGTCGGCGTAGGTCATCCGAAGCACCAGATGTTCACGCAAGGCCCGGCGGATCAGGCCAAGGTGCGGGGCGGCTTTCGCGGCTTCGGGGCTGGAAAAGACGAAGGCATCGGTGCCTTCCTCGGTTCCGTGGGGCGCCACGGCGGCGATCTTGGCCCGCAGGCTGCCTGCCGCCCGCGCCGTTCCGGGGTCGGCGGCGCTGGCCACCAGCGCCATGCCAAGGCGCAGCGCCTCGAATTCTTCCCGCGTCAGGGCGACCGGGGGCAGGGTGATCGGGTCGCGCAGAAGGTATCCGATGCCCCGTTCGCCCTCGACCGGCAGGCCCGAGCCCGCAAGGGTCGCCATGTCGCGCCAGATCGTCCGGGTCGAAACCTGAAGGGCCTGCGCAAGATCCACGGCGCGATGCAGCTTGCCGTCCCGCAGGATCTGGATCAGGTCGAACAATCGGTCGGAACGGCGCATGGGCGCAACTTCCCCCGTTGCGGGGCCCGGGTCAATCCTGAGGGCGCGGAATCGCGGAAGTTGTCCCTTGCGGGGGCGGAGGATCGGAACCGCCGGCTGTTAGCGCCTTCAGGCCCTTCGGCGCCGGAAACCGAAACCGGGCTGCCGTTCGTGCTTCTCTGGGCAACTGACAGGAATTTGTCAGTTGCCCGGATGTCAGGACCGCATCAGAGGCCTCGGTCGTTTTCGCGGAATTGCCAGCAAAACCAAGCGCTTTCTTCGGGATGTAACGACGCGATCACAGCAGCGCGACCGTGGCACGCGCTGCGGGGGGCTGTTGGCCCCGGATCGGCGCCGCGATGGCCCTTGGACCCGGACCCGCCGAGGAATACTGTGACAATTGAGATCGGCTCCACGGACCGGAGCCGGGTAGATCCTAACGAAGGGGTAGTCCCATGGGACGTTTTGGCATTACGGAAATCCTGGTCATCGGCATCGTTCTTCTGGTGCTGTTCGGGCGCGGCAAGGTGTCGTCGCTGATGGGCGAGGTCGGTCGCGGCATCACCGCGTTCAAGAAGGGCGTGAAGGATGGTTCGGAGGAAATCGAATCCGCCTCGGCCAGTGCCGCCCGCGATGTGACCCCGGCGGACAAGGACAAGGTCTGATCCGGCTTCAGGTCTCGAAAGGCAGCGCGCATGTTGGATATCGGCTGGAGTGAGCTTGTGCTCATCGGCGTGGTTTCTTTGATCGTCGTCGGTCCGAAGGATTTGCCGCAGATGTTCCGCACGCTGGGGCGATTCACGGCCAAGGCGCGGTCGATGGCACGGGAATTTTCCAGCGCAATGGAAACCGCGGCGAAGGAATCGGGCCTCGACGAGGCGACGAAGGATCTGCGCAACATGACCTCGAAGAAGGCTTTGGGACTTGATGCGCTGGAATCGGCGGCCTCGAAGTTCGAGGCCTGGAAACCCAACCTGAGCAGCCCCGCCGCAGCCGTCGGCGCCGCCGCGGCTTCGGCGGCGTCAGGATCGGACCCGCAGGCGGGGACCGAGGCCGCAGCCGCGGCGCGTGGCCCCGCAACGCAGGCGCTGGCCGACAAGCTGGCCGCCAAGGCGGCAGAGCGCGCCAACCCGACGACCGCCCTGATCCCCGATCCCGATGCTTCGGCCCCTGTCGCGGCGGCAACAGTCAGCAAGACACCGAAGCCCCGCGCGCCCCGAAAATCCGCGACCGCAGCCGCCCCCGCAGCCGCCCCCGCAGCCGCCCCCGAAGCGGCAAAGGCCCCCGTGACCCGTGCCCGCAAGACGGCCGCCGTGGCAGCGGATGCGGGTAGCGAGGCCACCACCAAGACCCCCCGGCGGAAGAAAACCACGACATGAGCGCCAACGACATCGAAGACAGCACCGCGCCCCTGGTCGAGCATCTGGCCGAACTGCGGACCCGAATCCTGTGGTCGCTGGCGGCGTTGGTCGTGGCGATCTTTGCGGTCTATCCGCTTGCCTCGCCGATCTTCAACTTCCTGTCGCAGCCCCTGTGCACTGAACTTGCGCAGCGCGGCCAGGTCTGCACGCTGCAACTGATCAAGCCGCAGGAAGGCTTCTTCGTCTCGATGAACATCGCCATCTTCGGCGGGCTGGTCGCCTCGTTTCCGGTGATTGCCTACCAGATGTGGCGTTTCGTGGCGCCGGGGCTTTACAAGTCCGAACGCAATGCCTTCCTGCCGTTCCTCATCGCCTCGCCGGCGATGTTCCTTTTGGGCGCGGCTTTCGCGTTCTATTTCGTGCTGCCGGTCGCCTACAATTTCTTCCTGAGCTTCCAGCAATTGCCCGGAGAAACCGCGACCCCCGAAAAAGGCGCGCTGACCCAGCATCTGGCGGGGATCGTCTTCCAGGGGTCGATGCAGGAATATCTTGGCCTGACGATGAAATTCATCCTGGCCTTCGGCCTGTGCTTCCAGATGCCGGTGCTGCTGACGCTGATGGGGAAGGCGGAGATGGTTTCCGCCGCCGGTCTGGCAAGCGTTCGGAAATACGCCTTCGTCGCCATTCTCGTTCTGGCCGCGGTGGCGACGCCCCCCGATGTCATCAGCCAGATCATGCTGTTTTCGGCCATCTATCCGCTTTATGAAATCTCGATCTTCCTGATCCGCCGCATCGAGAAGTCGCGCGAGGCGCGGCTGCGGGCCGAGGGGCTTTGGGTCGATGACGAAGACGAAGCGGCGAGCTGACCCGGAGGCATCATGACCGCTGACGCCCTTGCCCGCATCGCCGCGGCCCTTGAACGGCTGGCGCCGGCCCCCGCGCCGGCCCCGGACATGGCGGATGCCGAGGCTTTTGCCTGGCACACCGAACCCGACCGGCTGGTGCCGGTGGCGGAAGTGTCGCGGGTGGATCTGACCCTGCTTCTGGGGGTCGAGAGGTCGCGCGACACGCTTCTGGCCAATACGCTGCACTTCGCCCAAGGATTTCCGGCGAACAACGCGCTTTTATGGGGCGCGCGGGGCATGGGAAAGTCGAGCCTCGTGAAGGCGATCCATGCCGAGGTGAACCGCCGCGGCCATCCCCTGAAGATTGTCGAGTTGAGCTGCGAAGACCTGCCCAGCGTCGGGCGGCTGCTTTCGGTGCTGCGCGCCGCGCCCGCGCATCGTTTTGTCCTGTTTTGCGATGATCTGTCCTTCAGCCATGACGACCAGCATTACAAATCGCTGAAGGCGGTGCTGGACGGCGGCATCGAGGGGCGTCCCGCGAACGTGATCCTTTACGCGACCTCGAACCGCCGCCACCTGATGCCACGCGACATGATCGAGAACGAACGCTCGACCGCGATCAATCCGGGCGAGGCGGTCGAGGAGAAGGTGTCGCTGTCGGATCGCTTCGGGCTGTGGCTTGGGTTCCACCCCTGCACGCAGGATGAATACCTGGCGATGATCCGCGGCTATTGCGACGCGCATGGCATTGCGATTGATGACCAGACGCTGCGGGCCGAGGCCATCGAATGGCAGGCGACACGCGGGTCGCGGTCGGGCCGGGTGGCCTGGCAGTATTTCACCGACCTGGCCGGACGGCGCGGGGTGACGCTGTAGCCGGGGGCTGCCGCCCCCCGTTCCGTGCCGGAACGGCCCCCGCGGATATTTGTGAAAAGAAGAAGGGCCGATCACGACGGACCGGCCCTTTTGCTGTCTGGTGGTTATCCGATCAGAACCCGGACTTGATCTTTTCGAATTCGGCCAGCTGCTTTTCGCGCAGCGCGTTCGAGTTCGGGGTCTGCGCCAGCACCGGAACCGTGATCGCGCCGAGGCCCGCATCGTCCAGCGTCTTCTGGTCGATGGCCGCCATCGCCTTGACGTTGGAAAGACCGTAGCCGATTTCCGCGATCAGCGCGGGCGCGGCATCGGGGCGGATCCAGGAATTCACGAAGTCATAGGCCTTTTCTTCCTTGCCGGGGCCGTCCTTCATGTTGACCATGCCGCAATACCAGGTCGAGATGCCTTCCTTCGGCGCGCGCTGGAAGCCGACCGGATAGTTGTCCTGTTTGAGGTAGTTCACCCCGTCATTCCAGGACCAGGCGATCAGCACCTCGCCCGAGGCCATGATCTGGCTCATCTCGGCGGGATCGTTCCAGTAGCTGCGGATGTTCGGATGCACCTGGCGCAGCCAGTCGGCGGCGGCCTTGAACTGGTCGTCCGAAATCTCGGTCCAGTCGGTCACGCCAGTGGCGAGGTAGGCCAGCGCCCAGACGTCGTCCGAGGAGTTCGGGATGGACAGCCGGCCCGCGTATTTCGGATTGGTGAAGACTTGGAGCGAGGCCACGTCTTCCTCGGGCACCTCGTCCTTGTTGTAGGCCACGGCGGTGACGCCCCAGTCGGTCGGCAGGTACCAGAGGCCGCCGTCGTCCTTGACGACGCTGGAGCTCAGGAACTTCGGGTCGATATTGGCGAATTCCGGGATCTTCGAGGTATCCCAGGGCTCGATCAGGCCGGCTTCGCGGTATTTCGACACCATCTGGGTGCAGGGATGCACCACGTCGGCCTTGAAGCCGGATGCGACCTTCTGGAAGGCTTCGTCGTCAGAGCCGTAGAAGGAATAGGTCGGCGTGTCGCCGTATTTTTCCTTGTATTGCGCGGTGAGGCCGTCGACCTCGAACCCGGCCCAGTCGAAGACCAGAAGCTCCGGGTCGGCGGCGCGGGCGGGCAGGGCGCCCAGGATCGTGCCGGCGAGAGTTGTGGCGAGAAGCAGTTTCTTCATGGTGGTCCATCCCCGATTGGTCCGTCTGCGCAAGAGGTTAGACCGAAAGACGCGGCTGCAACAAGTCCCCTGTGCGGGGGACCGCGCTTGACCCGGGCCGGTCATGGGCTTTGACTGGGAAAGTGGGACAGAAGGGGGAGGATGAAGATGCGCGCGCTGATGGTCGAGAAGGACGAAAGCGGTGTGACCCATGCCGCCGTGCGGGAGGTGGACGAGGCGCTGTTGCCCGAGGGTGAGGTGACGGTTGCGGTTGAATATTCCACGCTGAACTACAAGGACGGGCTTTGCATCGGACCGGGGGGCGGGCTCGTGAAGACCTACCCGCATGTGCCGGGCGTCGATTTCGCCGGGCGGGTGCTTGCTTCGGACGATCCGCGCTTTCATCCGGGCGAAGCGGTGGTGCTGACCGGCTGGCGGGTCGGAGAGCTGCGCTGGGGCGGCTATGCGCAAAAGGCGCGGGTGAAGGCCGATTGGCTGGTGGCGCTGCCCGACGGGATCAGCACCCGTGATGCGATGGCGGTCGGCACCGCCGGACTGACGGCCATGCTCGCCATCATGGCGCTGGAGGATCACGGGCAGGCCCCGGGGAAGGGCGAGGTTCTGGTGACTGGCGCGGCGGGGGGCGTGGGGTCGGTGGCGACCGCGATCCTGTCGTCGCTGGGCTACAGCGTTGCCGCGGTGACCGGACGGCCCGAGACGGAAGCCTACCTGCGCGACCTTGGCGCGGCGCGGATCGTGCCGCGTGCCGATCTGGCAGAGGTCGTGAAGCGGCCGCTGGAATCCGAGACCTGGGCGGGCTGCGTCGATGCCGTCGGCGGCGCGATGCTGGCGCGGGTGCTTGGGCAGATGACCTACGGCGCCTCGGTCGCCGCGGTGGGGCTTGCCGGCGGGACGGCGCTGCCCGCCACGGTGATCCCCTTCCTTTTGCGCGCTGTGAACCTCTTGGGCATCGACAGCGTCATGTGTCCGACCCCGCGCCGCATCGCCGCCTGGAACCGGATCGCCAAGGACTTGCCGATGGAGCGGCTGGCGGCGATGATCCGGATGGCGACGCTTGCCGATTTGCCCGATCTGGGCGCCGCGATCCTTAAGGGCGCGGTGCAGGGCCGGGTGGTCGTTGACGTGAACGCCTGAAGGCCCCTTTTCAGCCGTCGCGCATGTCGCTATCACTGGGGCCGAACCGTGGGGCAAGCCTCTGCGGATCTGCCGCGAGGGGTCCTTGCGGCTGGCTGGAAGACCTGCCGCGGTTTGGGGATTTGCCTGATCGGAAAAGGTCTGTGTATCTGGCGCCCCCGAACCCGGCTTTACCGCGATGAGGGTGCATGATGACCAGACTTGATGTTGATTTCGTTCGCAGCCAGTTTCCGGCATTCGCAGTGCCGGATCTGGCCGACAAGGCCTTTTTCGAAAACGCCGGCGGTTCTTACGCCTGCGGGCAGGTCATTGATCGGCTGACGCGCTTTTACCGCGAACGGAAGGTGCAGCCCTATGGCCCCTACGCCGCTTCGGCCGCCGGTGGCGCCGAAATGGATGAAGCCCGCACCCGCCTGGCCGCGATGATGGGCGTGGCGCGTGACGAGGTGAGCTTCGGGCCTTCGACCACCGCGAACACCTATGTCCTGGCGCAGGCCTTCCGCCAGGGGCTGGAGCCGGGTGCGGCCATCGTCGTGACGAACCAGGATCACGAGGCGAACTCGGGCCCCTGGCGGCGGCTCGGGGACGAAGGGATCGATATCCGCGAATGGCGCATCGACCCCGAGACGGGACATCTGGACCCGGAAGCCTTGAAGCCTTTGCTGGCGGATGGCCTCGTGCGGCTGGTCTGCTTTCCGCATTGCTCGAACGTGGTGGCCGAGATCAACCCGGTGAAAGAAATCGTCGCCATGGCCCATGCCGCGGGCGCTTTCGCCTGCGTCGACGGGGTCAGCTACGCGCCCCATGGCCTGCCCGACGTGGGCGATCTGGGGGCCGATATTTACCTTTTCTCGGCCTACAAGGTCTACGGGCCGCATCAGGGCGTCATGGTCATCCGCCGCGACCTGGGGATGCGCCTGCCGAACCAGGGCCACTACTTCAACGGCGAGACGCTTTACAAGCGCTTCACCCCCGCCGGCCCGGATCACGCGCAAGTCGCGGCCTGTGCCGGGATCGCCGATTACTTCGACGCGCTCCACGCCCATCACTTCGCGCCCGAGGCCGACGCCGTCCGCCGCGCCGCTCAGGTCCATGACCTGATGCGCGACCATGAGGCGGCGCTGGCGCAACCGCTGCTCGATTACCTCGCCGCCCGGAACGATCTGCGCCTCATCGGCCCCCGCGACGCCGCCCGTCGTGCCCCAACGATCGCGCTGGCGCTCGACCGCCCGGCCGAGCCGGTGTCGGCTGCCCTGGCCGAACATGGCATCAACTGTTGGGCGGGCGACTTCTACGCGGTCCGGCCGTTGACGGCCATGGGCGTGGACCTTGAAAAAGGCGTGCTGCGCCTGTCCTTCACCCACTACACCACACGAGCCGAGATCGACCGCCTGATCGCCGCGCTCGACAGGGTGCTGTGACTTGGGTGCTGTGAACCGGGTGCAGTGCCTGAAAGTGTGGGGCAGGTTGACTGCCCCACCACCCTTGACGGCTGGAACCCAGAGTCCGGCGCGCGGCGGACTGAGGACTGCATCTCAACGCTCCCCCCATCGCGCTCGATGCAGTTGTGCCCCCGGTCGCCTCCTGAACCATGTCGTCGGAGTATTTCATTCCGCAGACCACGGCCCCCTTGCGCAGCCCGGCAGGAAAAGGCTATGCACCGCGCCACGGACAGTTGGCCGAGTGGTCGAANNCGAGGGTTCGAATCCCTCACTGTCCGCCACCATCTAACACATTGATACTAAACGATTTTTCGGATCGCGTATCGTCGCGTGTTTTCCGTGACATGCGAGGCGCTCTGGCTCCTAGAGACTTGAAATCACAGGCGAAATAGCCGCCCAAAATGGCGCGAGTCTCTGTTTGGCATTTGGCGCGATACGGTTTTCGGCCGCGGCTTCAGGCGCTGGACTTGACTTTGGGCCATTTCGAAGCTGGTGCGGGGCTGAATTCGTGGCGTTCAGCATAATGTGACGACTAGCAGCGGCGGGAGTGCCTGTCGGACGCAGACACCTGAAAGCCCTGATGACAAAGGAACTTCTCGCCTTTAGCCTGGCGACATGTCGAACGGGACGTGGACGGACATCGAGAACGATCTGATTGTCGCGGACTACTTCGCGATGCTCGCCGACGATGTTTCCGGGCGCCCTTATAGCAAGGCTGAGCATCGTCGCGCACTTCTGCCTCTGCTAAACAATCGGTCTGAAGGATCGATCGAGTTCAAGCATCAGAACATCAGCGCGGTTCTTGTAGGCCTCGGCGAAGATCGGATCCCAGGTTACAAACCGGCCTTCAATTACCAGATGGCTTTGGAAGATGCGGTGGACCGCTGGCTGGCTGAGAACCCTTCCTGGCTTACACGCGTGGTAACTGGGCCTCAAGAAAACGAACTTCGTGAAGCGCCGCAAATCTGGGTTGGACCGCCGCCTACACTCTCAAACCAACCTCCACCTCAGGAACTGGAGCAGGTGCTGCGCGTTGCGCGCAAATTCGACGTTGCGGCTCGGGACGAGCGAAATCGAGCGCTTGGCCGCGCCGGCGAAGAGCGAGCGCTGAAACATGAGCGGGCACAACTCCGATCGGCTGGCCGTGATGACCTCGCGCGCAAGGTGATCTGGGTCTCCGAAGAAGAAGGGGACGGTGCGGGCTACGACATCGCGAGCTTCGAAACCGACGGGCGGCCGCGACTGATCGAGGTGAAGACGACGAACGGATGGGAGCGCACGCCCTTCCATATCACTCGTAACGAACTGGCCGTTGCCGAGGAGCGGCGTTCGGAATGGTGCCTGTTGAGGCTCTGGAATTTCTCACGTGAACCCAGGGCCTTTGAGCTTCGCCCGCCACTGGATGCTCACGTGTCTCTCACAGCGACAGCGTTTCAGGCAAGTTTTCACTAGGTTCTGCCGTGCCGCAGGGCCTGACGATTGCCTCTTTCAGGGATACCTGATTGAACTCAAGAGTATTTTTGATCGCACAGGTTTCATCATGCCGAAGTCCAATCAACTCAGCTTGGCGGAAAAATATCTCGTCGATGATCTACCCGGCGCCGCGCTTATCGGCGCGCGGCTGAACGGTATCCTGCAGAAAATTGACCAGGGCGACACTCTAACGCCACTCGCCAGATCATTTCTTTCCGAAAACGGATTGGCGGCTCTGTTGGCCTTCACGATGGATGAATTGGATCTACAGGCCTTTCAACAGGTTGCCGCACAAGAACGATCAGAGCGTATTCGAAGGGAAAAGGCCAAGGCAGAAGAAGAGGCTGCAGAAAGTGCCAAGCGGGCTGAGGCCATGGATGCGGCAATCAAGGCGCGATTTGCAGCCATGGAAAATGATCCGGTCTTGCGCCGAAAGCGGGAGGCCCGGGAATTGCGAAATCGCTTCGACATCGGTTTTGTCGACGAAGAGCACTACCCGCGTGTGATGCGCCTGCTCAAACAAGTTGCTGCCGAAAAACGGATTCAGCCGGAGGACGTTGCCTGGTTGTCAACGGAGGCGCCGAATTGCTGGACTGAAAAACTGCAGCAGGCTTGGCATCGTGTGGAAGCCTTGGCTCTGTCGGAGGAATGGGAGCGAACCTGTGACGTTTGGGCCGCCGTGAATGCCAGTGGGCATTGGCGAAAGGCCGATCAGCCTGGAAAGGCTTTGGAATTGACTGGTGCTGCACTTGCGATTTCAGGTCTCGCCGGAAAACCAAAATCGGCACTGTCGACAACTCGTGGAGGCGCGATGCGTGATGTTGGTCGTCTCGCTGAAGCGAAAAAGTTGGGTCTAGATGGGCTCTGTTGCACAAATCCCA
>DJWG01000067.1:0-3855 GCA_002440945.1 Rhodobacteraceae bacterium UBA6236
AGAACACCATCGACATCGCCAACTCCTCCTCGCGGATCAAGCAGTCCGACATCGACCTCTGCAACACCAACGGTGTGAAAGAGATCATGGAAGTCCGCATCGGCTATGACGGGATCGTCTTCGCCAGCGACATCAACGGCCCGGACTTCGCGCTGACCCCGGTCGACGTCTACAACGCCCTGGCCGCCCAGGTGGCGAAAGACGGCAAGCTGGTCGCCAACCCGGCCAAGCAGTGGAAGGACGTCAACGACAAGCTGGCCGCGCAGGACATCCTGGTCTTCGTTCCGGGCACCAAGCACGGCACCCGCGAAGTCTTCGACACCAAGGTTCTGGTGAAGGGCTGTGAAGACAGCGGCGCGCATGCGCTGTTCCTCGCCGCCTCGACCGGCGCCGATGAGGATGCGAAGAAGAAAGACGCCGAAAAAGGCTGCATGGAGCTGCGCACCGACGGCGCCTCGGTCGACATCGACGGCGACTACACCGAAACCCTGTCGCGCGTCGACGCCAACAAGAACGCCGTCGGCGTCTTCGGCCTGTCGTTCTACGAGAACAACACCGACAAGCTGAAAGTGGCGACGATGGACGGGATCGTTCCCTCGGTCGAAACCATCTCGAAGGGCGAATACCCGGTGTCGCGTCCGCTCTACTTCTATGTGAAGAAGGCGCATATCGGCGTGATCCCCGGCCTCAAGGAATACATCCAGTTCTTCGTCTCGGACGAAATGGCTGGCCCGGACGGCCCGCTCGCGCAGTACGGCCTGGTTCCGGACCCGGAACTGAAGGCGACCCAGGCAGCGGTGGAAGCCGAAACGCCGATGGGCCCGCTGAAGTGATCTGAACGACCCCGGGGGCGCGAGGGAAACCCGCGCCCCCGACCACCTCACCGGGGGCAACGATGAGTATCGGCTTTCTTTCCCTGATCCTGCTCGCGCTTGCCGCAGCGGGATATATTCTTGGACGCGCCCGCGCCGTGTCCGCGGCTGGCGGCGACACCCGCAAGCTGCATTCGCTGGCGGGATTTTATGGTCAATCCGTTTTCCTTTTCACGGCTATCCCGGCATTCCTCCTGATGGTGGTCTGGCTTCTGGTCCAGCCGATGCTGATCGAGGCGCGCGTCTCGGCCAAGCTGGAACAGACGCTGGCACCCGATGCCTCGCTTTCCCTGGTCATGGCGGATGTCCGCCGGCTGGCCAATTCCATCGACTCCATCGGCAGCGCCAGCGAAGTGGCCGCCCTGTCGCCCGAGGCGCTGAAGGCGCGTCTGGCAGAACAAGGCGTGGCGACGGGCGGCAACATGACTGCCGATCAGGTCGCTGCGGCCAGCGAATACCGTGCGCTGGCCAATCAGGGCCGTCTGGGCCTGACCATCGCCTCCATCGCGGTGGCGCTGGCGGGGCTGGCCTTCGCGCTCAGCCGCATCAAGGTCGAGTTCCGCGCCCGCAACGTGACCGAGCAATTCGTGATGGTGCTGCTGATCGGCGCTTCGCTGATCGCTGTCCTGACGACGGCGGGCATCGTCGCCTCGCTGCTGTTCGAGACGATCCACTTCTTCAACCTTTATCCTGCACGCGATTTCTTCCTGTCGACGGTCTGGTCGCCGAAGTTCGGCGGTGGGTCGCAGCTCGGCATCTGGCCGCTCCTCTGGGGCACGCTTTATGTCTCGGTCATCGCGCTGATCGTCGCGGTTCCGGTGGGGCTGATGTCGGCGATCTACCTCGCGGAATACGCCTCGCCGCGCGTGCGGACCTGGGTGAAGCCGGCCATCGAAATCCTGGCCGGCATCCCGACCATCGTCTACGGCCTGTTCGCGCTGGTCACCGTGGGGCCGCTTTTGCGCGACTACTTCGCGCTGCCGATGGGCCTTGGGAATTCCTCGTCCTCGGTGATGACGGCCGGTCTGGTCATGGGCATCATGGTCATTCCCTTCGTCTCCTCGCTGTCTGACGACATCATCAACGCCGTGCCGCAATCGCTGCGCGACGGGTCGCTGGGCCTTGGCGCCACGCCTTCGGAAACCGTCCGCCAGGTCGTCCTGCCGGCCGCGCTTCCGGGGATCGTCGGCGCCGTGCTTCTGGCCGCCAGCCGCGCCATCGGCGAGACGATGATCGTGGTCATGGGGGCAGGGGCGGCGGCCAAGCTGTCGATGAACCCCTTCGACGCGATGACCACCGTCACCGTCAAGATCGTGAGCCAGCTCACCGGTGACACCGAATTCGCCAGCCCCGAGACGCTGGTGGCCTTCGCGCTGGGTCTGACCCTGTTCGTCATCACGCTCATGCTCAACATCTTCGCGCTCTGGATCGTGCGCCGCTACCGGGAGCAATACGAATGACCGATATCTCCGCTTCCCCGGCGGCAACCCCGGCTTCGCCCTCGTCGCTTCTGACGCTGGACGCCCGGGTCCGCCGCCGCAACGCCGCCGAGGCCCGCTTCCGCAGCTATGGTTTCGCCGCCATCGTGCTGGCGCTGCTGGCGCTGGTCTGGCTTCTCTACTCGATCTTCTCGGCGGGGCTTCCGGCGTTCCGGCAAACGATGATCGAGGTTCCGGTGGTCCTGGACGCCGCACATCTGGACAAGAGCGGCAAACGCGATCCGGCCGAACTGTCCAAGATCACGACCGTCACCTACACCAAGCTTCTGTCCGACGGTCTGAAGGCCGTGATCGCCGAAAAAGGCATTTCGACCGAAGGCATGGATGACAAGCAGATCACCGGCATGCTTTCGCAAGAGGCACCCGCGATGCTGCGCCGCGCGGTCCTGGCCGACCCGAGCCTGGTGGGCCAGACGATCACCTTCCAGGCCTATGCCACGGGACGGGTCGATGGCTACTACAAGGGCCGCGTGACGCTTCAAAGCGCCACCCGCGACAGCAACGTGACGCCGGAACAGCTGCATCTGGCGGATGCGCTGAAGCAGGCCGGGGTTCTTTCGACCTCGTTCAACACGGGCTTCCTGACCATGCCCGACGCCTCGGACAAACGGCCCGAGGCCGCCGGTCTGGGCATCGCCATCATCGGGTCCGCCTACATGATGGTCGTGGTGCTGTTCCTGTCGCTGCCGATCGGTGTCGCCGCCTCGATCTATCTTGAGGAATTCGCGCCGAAGAACCGCTGGACCGACCTGATCGAGGTCAATATCGCCAACCTGGCCGCCGTTCCCTCGATCGTCTTCGGTATCCTTGGCCTTGCGATCTTCATCAACATGGCCGGTCTCCCGCAGTCGGCGCCCATCGTCGGCGGGCTTGTCCTGACGCTGATGACGCTGCCGCGGATCATCATCCCGACCCGTGCCGCGCTGAAGGCCGTGCCGCCTTCGATCCGCGATGCGGCGCTGGGGGTAGGGGCCTCGAAGATGCAGTCGATCATCCACCACGTCCTGCCGCTGGCGGCGCCGGGCATCCTGACCGGCATGATCATCGGCCTGGCCCAGGCCCTGGGTGAAACCGCACCGCTTCTGCTGATCGGCATGGTGGCCTTTGTCCGGGAATTCCCTTCGGCGCCGCCCTCGGGTCTGTTCGATCCGGCTTCGGCCCTGCCGGTGCAGGTCTACAACTGGACCCAGCGCGGTGACCCGGGCTTTGTCGAACGGGCCTCGGGTGCGATCATCGTCCTGCTGGTCTTCCTTCTCATCATGAACACGCTGGCCATCGTTCTGCGCCGTCGCTTTGAACGCCGTTGGTGAAACATATGGATAATGACATGAAAGACGTGCTGACCGAGAACGCCGTCAAGGCCGAAACCTCGAAAATCTCTGCCCGCAAGGCGCAGGTCTATTACGGCACCAACCACGCCATCAAGGATGTGGACGTCGAGATCCTGGACAAGACCGTGACCGCCTTCATCGGGCCGTCGGGCT
>DJWG01000067.1:3930-4083 GCA_002440945.1 Rhodobacteraceae bacterium UBA6236
GCCCGAAGATCCACGGCCTGACCCGGTCGAAAGCGGAACTGGACGAGATCGTCGAGAAGTCGCTGCGCCGCGCCGCGCTCTGGAACGAGGTGAAGGATCGCCTGCAAACCCCGGGCACCGGCCTCTCGGGCGGCCAGCAACAGCGCCTTTGCA
>DJWG01000067.1:4212-4425 GCA_002440945.1 Rhodobacteraceae bacterium UBA6236
ACCGGGCAGATTTTCACCAACCCCAAAGATCCGCGGACCGAAAGCTACATCACTGGCCGGATCGGTTAAGGAGGCCAGCTATGATCAAGGACCAACACATCGTCAGTTCCTTCGACCATGATCTCGAAGCCGTCCAGGGCCTCGTGATGAAGATGGGCGGCCTGGCCGAAACCGCGATTCTCGACGCGGCCCGCGCGCTGGAAACCCGCGACG
>DJWG01000067.1:4453-4640 GCA_002440945.1 Rhodobacteraceae bacterium UBA6236
CGCTGACGGTGATGAAGATCGCCGCCGCGCTGGAACGGGTGGGCGACTATGCCAAGAACATCAGCAAGCGCGCCACCGTGCTGTCGCACATGCCGGCGATCAGCGGCTCCAGCGGGGCGCTGCGCCGGATGTCGAAGACCGTCGAGGGGATGCTGAAGGATTCGCTCGACGCCTATATCCAGCGCGA
>DJWG01000035.1 GCA_002440945.1 Rhodobacteraceae bacterium UBA6236
ACAGGTTGAAGTGCTGAAACACCATCCCCACGTCCGAACGCACCTTGTCGATGTTCTTGAGGTCACTGGTCAGTTCCGTCCCATCGACGATGATCCGCCCGGTCTGGTGTTCTTCCAGCCGGTTGATGCAGCGGATCAGCGTCGATTTCCCCGACCCCGACGGCCCGCAGACCACGATCCGTTCGCCCTTGTGGACGGTCAGGTCGATGTCGCGCAGCACATGAAAGCTGCCATACCACTTGTTCATCGCCGTGATCTGGATGGCGACTTCGTCGCTGACCCGCATCTGGCTGCGGTCGATCTGCCGTTGCGTGGTTTCCACCATGCCCGCCTCCTAATGATTGTCCCGCATCAGCCTGCGCTCCAGATACATCGAATAGCGCGACATGCCGAAGCAGATGAGGAAAAAGATAGCACCGACAAAGACATAGGGCTCCCAATAGATGCCCTTCCAGTTGATGTCGGCGCGCACGACCTGGGTGATGCCCTTCAGGGGATCGTTCAGCCCCACGAAGGCCACCAGCGTGGTGTCCTTGAATAGCCCGATGAAGGACGAGACGATCCCCGGGATCGAGATCTTCNNCCTGCGGCATGATGATCAGCCGCTGCGCCTGCCAGTAGTCCAGACCAAGGGAATCCGCGGCCTCGTACTGGCCGCGCGGCAGGGCGGCGAGGCCGCCGCGGATCACCTCGGCGATATAGGCGGCCGCAAAGATCGTGGCCATGATGATGACCCGCAGGATGATGTCGAACTGGGTGCGGGGCGGCAGGAAATACTGCAAAAGCAGCGAGGCGGTGAACAGCACCGTGATCAGCGGCACGCCCCGGATGAATTCGATGAAGCCCACCGAAAGCGATTTCACCAGCGGCATGTCCGACCGCCGCCCCAGCGCCAGAAGGATGCCCAGCGGCAGCGATCCGGCGATGGCGGTGATGCCGATGGTGATCGACAGAAGGAACCCCCCGAACCGGTCCGAGGCGACATAGGTGATCGAGACGGGCAGCACGCGCTGCATGGCCTCGGACAGGGGGGCGACGGCATAAAGGCTCCAGCCCGTCACCGCGACCAGCGCCGCCGTTCCCGCGACGATGGCGCCCAGGCGGACGACGGCCAGCCGAAAGACCAGATAGCCGAGCCCCAGGCCCGCGATCACCATGGCCCACCACCAGACCGACCCGCCCCAGAGAAGCCAGAAGGCCAGCACCGGATAGGCGGCGGAAAACCACAGCATCGCCCGGGGCACGAAGGAAAAGAGCACCGGCGCCAAGGCCACGAACATCAGCACGAAGGCCAGCGTGGGCCGCCAGTAAAGATCGGCCGGATAAAAGCCGAACAGGTATTGCGGCCAGCGTTCCCGGATCATCGCCCAGCACGCGCCCGAGGCATCCGGCCCCCAGGTCCGGGCGATGATCTCGCGGCATTCGCCCAGAGATCCGGCATCCCAGACGCTGTGCAGAAGCCAGGGCAGCACCCCTTGCAGGACGCCATAAAGGATCAGCGCCCCAAGGATCGTCAGCGCGATGTTCATCGGCCCCGACAACAGGTTCTCGCGCAGCCAGCGCAGCGCGCCCGGCTCGGACCTGGGGGGTATCGCGGGCGGCAGCATCGTTTCACGGACGAAGGGCACCGTTTCGGCGTGGATCTCGCTCATGTCAGCGCTCCTTCAGCCGGACGGCGTTGTTGTAGATGTTCATCACGGACGAGATGATGAGGCTGATGACAAGGTAAATGCCCATCAGAAGCAGCATGCATTCCAGTTCGCGCCCGGTCTGGTTCAGCGTGATGCCGCCCAGGGTGCCGCGCAGATCCATGTAACTGACCGCGATGGCCAGCGAGGTGTTCTTGGTCAGGTTCAGGTATTGCGAAATCAGCGGCGGGATGATGACCCGCAGCGCCTGCGGCAACACCACCAGCCGCATCGTCCGCCCCGCCGGCAGGCCCAGCGCATAGGCCGCCTCGGTCTGGCCGCGCGAAATGGCCTGGACCCCCGCCCGCACCGCCTCGGCGATGAAGGCACCGGTGTAGATCGTCAGCGCGATCAAGAGCGCGGTGAAGGAATGCAGCACCTGGATGCCGCCGGTGAAGTTGAAGCCCTTGAAGGTCGGATAGGCCAGGTGGAACCCCAGCGCATAAAGCAGCACCAGAACCGGCACCGTCCAGATCAGAAGCGATTTCCACCAGGTCGCGGGGCGGATGCCGGTGGCTTCCTGATGGTGGCTGGCGGCGCGGACCACGGCGCGGTTCAGGAAGAACGACCCCACCAGCGCCGCGATGATCGCAAGAAGATCAAGGCTGATGAGGAAGATCCCCAGGTCGATGTTCCCGAGGCTTCGGGAAAAGAGCGGCTCGGGGATGTTGGTGCCGCGGTTCGTGACCGCCACCGATCCGTCAAGCCACATGCGGGCCAGGGGTTCCTGCCCCTCGACGACGCGGAAGGCATTGGGGGGTGGGGTGACTTCGGTCAGGATCACATAGGCAAGCAGGATCCACAGCAGAACCGGGATGTTGCGGAACACCTCGACATAGACGGTCATCAGCCGCCCGATCAGCCAGTTCTTCGACAGCCGCAGGATGCCGACCAGCACCCCCAGAACGGTCGCCAGGAAACAGCCGATCGAGGCGACCAGCAGCGTGTTCAGAAGCCCGATCAGCAACGCGCGCGCATGGGTGCTGTCATTCGTATAGGCCACCAGCCGCTGGTTGATGTCGTAGCCCGCCCGCATCCACAGGAAGCCGAAGTCGATGTCCTTGCCCTTGGCGGCAAGGTTGGTGACCAGGTTGTGGATCAGCCAGGAAAAGGCCAGAGCCACCAGGATCAGCACGACGATCTGGATCGTCCAGGATCTGAACCGCGTGTCATAGACAAGCATGCTCAGCCGGAATGACTCCTTCGGTTGCTCGGAAACGAGCGCCATTTGGTTTCCCCCTGCCCGAGGCGCCGGTCCGGGTTGTCCCGAACGTCGCACGGGGGTCTGTCGCCCCTCGCGCCGCGGTTCTTCATTCGATCAAAAAAGGCGCGCCCGTTGGACGCGCCCGTTGGTGCCGATCAGCGGAAGGGCGGCGCGTAAAGCAGGCCGCCTTGCGTCCATTGCGCGTTCAGGCCGCGCGCCAGCCCGATGGGCGTCGCCGCGCCGATATTGGCCTCGAAGATCTCGCCATAGTTGCCGGTAGCGGCGATGGCGCGCTTGGCCCATTCCTTGTCCAGTCCGATCATCGCGCCCAGGTCGCCCTCGACCCCCAGGATGCGCTTCACTTCCGGGTTTTGCGAACTGGTGGCGGTTTCCTCGACATTGGCCGAGGTGATGCCGTATTCCTCGGCCGCGACCAGCGCGAAGAAGGTCCAGCGCACGATATCGCCCCAGTTGTTGTCGCCATGGCGGACCATCGGCCCCAGCGGTTCTTTCGAGACGATTTCAGGCAGGATGATGTGGTTGTCGCGGTCGGGCAGCGAGGCACGGATCGCGGCAAGACCCGAGGCATCAGTCGTATAGGCGTCGCAGGCGCCAGCGATATACTGCCGCTGCCCTTCCGAGTCATCGAGGACCGTGACCGGGTTATAAGTCATGTTGTTGGCCTTGAAATAGTCGGCCAGGTTCAGTTCCGTCGTGGTGCCGGTCTGGATGCAGATCGTCGCGCCGTTCAGTTCCTTGGCCGAACTCACGCCCAGTTCCTTCTTCACCATGAAGCCCTGGCCGTCGTAGTAGTTCACGGCAACGGTATCGAGCTTCAGGTCGGTGTCGCGCGAAAAGGTCCAGGTGGAGTTGCGGATCAGCACGTCGACCTCGCCCGAGGCAAGCGCGGTAAAGCGCGTCTCGCCGCTGAGGCCCACATATTTGACCTTGTTCTGGTCTTTCAGGATCGCCGCCCCAAGCGCCTTGCAAAGCGCCACGTCGAAGCCCTGGTAATTGCCATTCGCGTCCGGCGCGCCAAAACCGGTCAGGCCGGTGTTCACGCCGCAGATCAGCTGGTCACGCGCCTTCACGTCGTCAAGCGTCCCGGCACTGGCAAATCCCGCGACAAGCGCTGCCGCCGCCACCGTGCCAAGGAATACGGAATTCTTCATGCTAAACCTCTTCCTGAGTTCGCACCTCTGCGGGTGCATGAGCGCGGAGCCGTGACGTCCGCTGCCTTATGGGTGAGGTTGGTCATCCCCACTGGGGATCAGTCTGGTGCAAAGCCTGCGGATGCGTCAAGATATTTGACCGGAAAGGATTTTCCCTTCCTTCCCTGCCATTTGGCAGGTTTTGCCCCCGGCCTCCGGGGTCGTAGGCGGGGGTTCAGGCGGTCGCTGTCGCCAGCTGGTAGAAGCGGAAAGCATCAATAAAACCCTGACGTTTCCGTGCTGCGGCCTCGGTGGCTTCCTCGTCTTCGCCCCACTGGCTGATCTGCCAGTCCTCGTCGAGGCGCGACAGGTTCCAGGCGTCCTCAGCCTCCAGATGATCTTGCGTCACCGCCAGCCCCAGCAGCAGCGACCCCGAAATCGCCACCAGATCATGAAGCGCGGTCAGTTCGAACGGACCCATGCCCGCAACCATGTCCCGCAGCCGCGCAAGGCTTGGCGCGGGCTGATTGACGGGGATCACGCCCGAGGTGACGGACAGGGGCGTCTTCAGCACGGCGGCGGCCCAGAAGATCAGCGGATCCCAGACCTCGGCCTGCCGGTCGATCAGCGCCTGCGGCTCAAGCGCGCGGTAGCACAGAAGGTCGGTCGCGCCGTAGCCGGCGATTTCGCCCACCACCGCGTTGAAAAGCGGCGTCACCTTGTCCAGCGCGGAATTGGCGGCGCGGGTCAGCGGCATCTTACCCGGATCGACCGCGCCGTCCTGCGCATCCCATTCGGCGGCGATGGCTTCGGCCAATGTGCGGGTCGGCACCACCAGTTCCGCCTTGGCGGGCGTCCGAACCTTGCGGCCATCCAGCGCGATGGCAAAGCCCCCCGGCACCTCGACCGCTTCCGCCGTTTTCCAGAACCGCTTGACCGTCCAACCGCCGCTCATCCATGCCTCCAGAGGTCTTCAAGCGCGGGTAGCAGCGCGGGGTAGTCTGTTACCACGCGCGCCGCGCCTGCCGTCCGCAAGTCGTCGATCGGGTGATAGCCCCAGCCGACACCGATCCCGCGCACTCCGGCGGCGCGGGCCATTTCCATGTCATAGGTGGTGTCGCCGATCATCACCGCCTGCCCCGGCGCGATCCCGGTTTCCGCCAGCGCCTGCAGGATCATCGCCGGATGCGGTTTTGACGGGTGGTTGTCGGCCACCTGAAGCGTCTGGAACATCTTTTCCAGCCCATGCGCGGCCAGCATGTGCCTGAGCCCCCGCATGGATTTCCCGGTGGCGATCCCCAGAAGCAGATCGTCGCGCCGCGACAGCCCCGCCAGCGCCTCTGCCGCGCCGGGGTAAAGCGGCGCTGGCGCGGCCGCGCGCAGGGTGCCGAAGCTGTCCTTGTAATTGTCGACGATCCGCGTCTGGACCTCTGGCGGCAGGTCCGGGGCCAGCCGGGCGATGGCCTGCGGCAGGGACAGGCCCACGATAGTCAGGGTCCGCGCCAGCGGCGGCGCGGGCAGGTCCAGCGCCGCGAAGGCATGATCCATCGCCGCCTGGATGTGGTTCTGGCTGTCGACGAGCGTTCCGTCGACATCGAAGATCACCAGCCGCAGGTCCGGGGCCACAGCGATCACTCCTCGGCGAAGGGATCGGCGGGCACGTCGTCTTCCGACCAGCCGAAGGTCTTCCAGGTGCGGGCCATGTGATCGGGCAGGGGCGCGGTCAGCGTGATGCGCTTGCCGGTGATCGGATGGTCGAAACTGATCGAGCGGGCATGGAGGTGGAGCTTGCGGCTGATCTCGCCGCCCAGTTGCGCGCCCCAGCCATCGCCCAGGTTTTCCTGGCCCGATCCGCCATACTTGCCATCGCCGATGATCGGATGGCCCAGTTCCGCCATATGGGCGCGCAGCTGGTGCGTCCGCCCCGTGACCGGAACCATCGCCACCCAGGCCGCGCGGCTGCCCAGCGCGTCCAGCACCGCGTAATCGGTGGTCGCGCGCTTGGCGCCTTCGGTCGCGTCGATCTTGCTGGGGTGGATGGCGATCATCTTCTCGCCCTCGCCGCCGCCGCGGCCCGGCGCCTTCACGAGGCCATAGCGGATCGTGCCCATCTTCGGGCTCGGCACACCCGCGACCACGGCCCAGTAGATCTTGCGCGTGGTGCGCGACCGGAACGCCTCGGACAGCGCCCGCGCGATCCGGTCGGTGCGGGCCAAGAGCAAAACCCCCGAAGTGTCCTTGTCCAGCCGGTGGACAAGTTTCGGGCGGTCCTTGTAGCCGAACATCAACGCCCGGGTCAGGCCATCGACATGGCGGTTCCCCTGCCCCGAACCGCCCTGCGAGGGCAGCCCCGGCGGCTTGTTCAGCGCGATGATGTGTTCGTCCTTCCACAGGACCGCATCCTGGATCATCCGGGTATCGGCGTCGCTCACCGCCTCGGGCTCGCGCGCCGGTCGGGGCGCGGTGTCCTTCGGCAGCGGCGGCACCCGCACCTGCATCCCCGGGCCGACCCGGTCCGACGCCTTCACCCGGCCCCCGTCGACGCGGATCTGCCCGGTCCGGCACAGCTTTTCCACCGCGCCTTGCGTCATTTCCGGGAAGCGTTTCTTCAGGAAGCGGTCAAGGCGGCTTTCGCCCTCGGCCTCGCCCACGGTCAGGATGCGAACGCCGCTCATGCGAAGCTCCGTGCCAGCGCCATGCCGGTGACAAGCGCCGCAATCGAGACGACGACCGATCCGGCGACATAGGCGGCGGCAAGACCCGCATTGCCGCGCTGGAACAGCGTGACCGCATCCAGCGAGAAGGCCGAGAAGGTGGTGAAGCCGCCAAGGATCCCCGTCATGAAGAACGGCACCGACCGCGCGCCCTTTTCCAGAAGCATCACCATCAGCATCCCCATGATGAAAGACCCCGCGATGTTCACGATCAGCGTGCCAAAGGGAAAGCCGAAGCCCAGCATCCGGCCCGCGCCGATATTGACAAGGAACCGCGCCGAAGATCCAAGCGCGCCGCCAAGGCCAACCTGTAGAAGGGTGTAAAACATCGCCGTCCCGCCGACAGGCCCCGCGCCCGCCTGAGCCACGCCCTTTAGCGGCGAACGCGGGAAAATACCAGAACCTCGTCCAAAGTCCGTCAGGCGGCGCCGTAAAGCTGTTTCGCGCGGGCCTCGAAGGCGCCGACGATCCGCCGCATGGCTTCGGTGAAGACGACCCCGATCACGCCTTGCAGGATGGCGTTGCGGAATTCGAAATCGACCGAAAAGCCGACCTCGCAGCCACCCTGCGCAACGTTGTGGAAGGTCCATTCCGACCGGAGGTGCTTGAAGGGGCCGTCGATGTATTCGGTCAGGATGCGGCCTTCGCCGGGCAGAAGCGTCACGCGGCTTCCGAAGCGTTCGCGGAACACCTTGAAGGAAATCACCAGGTCCGCCTCCATCACCTCGCCCTTGGCGTCGGGCAGCGGGACACGCGACCGGATGCGCGCCGCCGCCGTCCAGGGCAGGAATTCCGGGTAGCGCGCCACATCCGCCACCAGGTCGAACATCTGATCGGCCCGGTAGGGAAGGATGCGGCGATCGGAATGGGTGGTCATGCGAGCCCCTTGGTGTCCAGCCCGCCTCATGTCATACGGGAAGCGCCAATTTGCAAGGGGAACGGCGATGCCAGAGCGCGCCTATGTGATCGACAAGATGATCTCGGCCAAGGAGATTGCGGCCCGGGTCGAAGCGCTGGCCCGCGAGATCACCGCGACCTTCAACGGCACCGACCGGCTGGTGGTGGTGGGGCTTTTGCGGGGATCCTTCATCTTCATCGCGGACCTGGTGCGCGAGATCGACCTGCCCGTCGAGGTCGATTTCCTGGAAGCCTCGTCTTACGGCAGCGCGACCGTTTCCAGCCGCGAGGTGCGGATCCTGAAGGATCTGCGCGGCGAGATCGCGGGCCGCGACGTGCTGGTGGTCGAGGATATCGTCGATACGGGATTTACCCTGAGCCACGTCCTGCGGCTGTTGAAATCGCGCGAGCCGCGGCGGTTGATGACCTGCGCGCTTCTGGACAAGCCCTCGCGCCGCGAGGTCGAGATCAAGGCGGACTGGACCGGTTTCGTGATCCCGGACGAATTCGTGGTGGGCTACGGGATCGACTTCGCGCAGCGGAACCGGAACCTGCCCTATATCGGCAAAGTGCGGTTCACCGACCCGGCGTAAGTCCGGGGGGCTGTCTGCCCGCGATGTCGGAAGCGGGGGGCTGTCTGCCCCCCGGGCCCCCCGAGGATATTTCCGCCAAGATGAAATTGGGCGCGATCAGGGAACGAGGACACCGGCGAGGGAATTCGGCGCGGCCGAGGTAATGCGGACGCGGGCGATCTGGCCGGGGCGGGCATCGGGGGCCTCGACATGGACGGCGTGGAGGTAGTCGGACTTGCCGCCCATCTGTCCGGGCAGGCGGCCGGGCTTTTCGAACAGGACCGAAACCTCGCGCCCCACCATGCCTTCCTGTGCGGCGTGCTGCTGGCGGGTGATGAGCGCCTGAAGCTCTTGCAGGCGGGCGTCGGCCAAATCGGGGTCGACGGGGCTGCGATCGGCGGCGGGGGTTCCAGGGCGGGCCGAGTATTTGAAGGAATAGGCCATGCCGTAGTTGACCGTGGCGATCAGGTCCATGGTGGCGCGGAAATCGGCATCGGTTTCGCCAGGGAAGCCGACGATGAAATCGCCCGACATCATCATGTCGGGCCGCGCGGCGCGGATGCGATCAATCAGGCGCAGGTAGGCATCCGCCGTGTGGCGGCGGTTCATGGCCTTGAGGATCCTGTCCGATCCCGACTGCACCGGAAGATGCAGGTAGGGCATCAGCTTTGGTTCCTCGGCATGGGCGGCGATCAGATCGTCGGTCATGTCGTTGGGATGCGAGGTCGTGTAGCGGATGCGGGCGAGCCCCTCGATCCGCGCCAGTTCCCGGACCAGACGCCCAAGGCCCCAGTCGCCGTCCGGGCCCGCGCCGTGGTAGCCGTTGACGTTCTGGCCCAGGAGCGTGATTTCCCGCACCCCCCGGTCGACGAGCTTGCGCGCCTCGTCGAGGATGCGGGTGACGGGCCGGCTGACCTCCGAGCCGCGGGTATAGGGCACCACGCAGAAGGCGCAGAACTTGTCACAGCCTTCCTGCACGGTGAGGAAGGCCGTGGGGCGTCCGGTGGCGGGACGTTCGGGCAGGTGGTCGAACTTGTCTTCGGGGGGGAAATCGGTGTCGACGGTTTTCTTTCCTTCCGCGGCCGCCTTCGCCATCGCGGGCAGGCGGTGGTAGCTTTGCGGGCCGACCACCAGATCGACCAGCGGCATCCGGCGCAGGATCTCTTCGCCTTCCGCCTGGGCGACGCAGCCGGCGACGCCGATCTTCAGGTCGGGGTTGTCGGTCTTGATCGCGCGCAGGCGGCCAAGGTCGGAGTAGAGCTTTTCCGATGCCTTCTCGCGGATGTGGCAGGTGTTGAGCAGCACCATGTCCGCATCCTCGGCCCGGTCGGTCGGAACGTAGCCTTCGGCGCCCAACGCCTCGGCCATGCGTTCGCTGTCGTAGACGTTCATCTGGCAGCCGTAGGTCTTGATGAAGAGCTTCTTCGGCGCAGACGTCATGGGCGGGCCTTTCGGGGCGATAGGAGGCGGCGTGGAAATGCGGGCCTCTCTACAGCATCGGTCGGGCAGATGCAAAGATGCGGGACCGGCGGCGCAGCCATGTTCAGCGCACAATGCCGTGGGTCCGGGGAAAAGCGCTTTCAGATGGGCAGGTCATCGGCAAGTATAAGGGGCTTCGTGTGAGGTGTGGCTTGCCGATGGTCTTCCCGCATGCCGGATTTCGCCGGAAAGCGCGGGCCGTCGGCCTGAGGATGGAGCAAGGGTTTTGCGAGTACTGGTGACGGGAAGCGAGGGCCTGGTCGGTGCGACTTTGGTTGATTGGTTGCGTGCCCGGGGTGATGAGGTGGTGGATTTCGACATCCAGAAGGACGGCAGCGATATCCGCGACGCGGACGCTGTTCAGAGGGCGATGGCGGGATGCGACGGGGTCGTGCATCTGGCGGCTGTGTCGCGCGTGGCCTGGGGCGAAGCGGACCCCGATCTGTGCGACGATATCAACATCACAGGAACAAGCGTGATTTTGCAGGCTGCGGTGGCTGCGGAAAACCGGCCCTGGGTGCTGTTCGCCAGTTCGCGTGAGATCTACGGCGACCCGGACGCTTTTCCCGTGCGGGAAGATGCGCGGGTGGCGCCGGTGAACACCTATGGCCGGTCGAAGGCCGCGGGCGAAGGGCTGGTGCGAGCTGCGGCGGCCGAGGGCCTGCGATGCGCGATCCTGCGGCTCTCGAACGTCTATGGCACCCCGAACGACCACCCCGACCGCGCGGTGCCCTCGCTTCTGTGGCGGGCGGTGCAGGGGGAGGAGCTGCGGATTTCCGGCGAGGATCATTTCTTCGATTTCGTCCATGTCGAGGATTGCGCCCGCGGCTTGATGATGGTGATCGACCGGTTGCAGGCCGGGATCGAAACTCCGCCCCTGCATCTGGCGACCGGGGTTCGCACCTCGCTCGGGGCGCTTGCGCGGGCGGCGCTTGCCACCGCCGCGTCGGCTTCGGCGCTGAAGGTTCTGCCGTCGCGCAGTTTCGACGTGGCCGGGTTCCAGGGCGATCCGACGCGGGCGTCGGACATCCTGGGGTGGCGGGCAGAGATCGATCTGGACGAGGGCCTGCGGCGCCTTCGGGCGATCATGATTGCGCGCGGGCGACCGTTCGATCCGGTCGAGATGCCTCCGCACCGGCGGGACGGCAGCCATTGAAACCGGCCTTGGCGTTACCCTTGCCCCAAGCCCAGTAAGGACCTCGATGGCGACAAAGATCCTTGACATCCCGCTGGCCGAAGCCGGTCAGGACCGGAGCGGATTTGACGGCTATGACCGGGCGCTGTTCCTGCTGCGGATGGGCGAACGGCCCGTGGGGCAGGTCACGGTCGCGGTCCCAAACGGCACGGTTTCGGGCGCTGTGCTCAGCCGCGCCATTGATCGCAAGACGCTTGACCTGGCCGCCGCGATCCAGGCCGGGGCCGAGGCTTTTCCGTCCCCGCCCCTGCCCGACCTGACGATCATTGCCGCCATCTGCACCCGCGAAAGGCCCGAGGATCTGCGCCGGGCACTTGGTGCGCTGATGCAGATGGAGTTCAAGGGCGCCGGGGTCCTGGTGATCGACAATTGTCCGGCGACCGATGCGACGCGTGCGGTCGTCGCCGACTTCCCGGGCGTGCGCTATGTCATGGAGCCGAAGAAGGGCCTCAACAACGCCCGCAACCGGGCCCTGCGCGAGGCGGGGACCGATATCGTCGCCTTCATCGACGACGATGCGGTGGCCGACCGGTTCTGGCTGAAGGCGATCCTTCGCCGCTTTGCCGAAGATGACGTCGCCGCCGTCACCGGCCTGACCATGCCTTACGAGCTGGAAAACCAGGCGCAGGAAGATTTCGAGGCGTTGGCGGGTTTTTCGAAGCGCGGCTTCCTTTCGCGGTCGTTCCACATGCCGCTGACCCATCCGCTGGCGACCGGACAGATCGGTGCGGGGGCGAACATGGCGGTCCGATCGCGGCTGATGACCGAAGTCGGCCCCTTCGATCCGGCGCTGGATGCCGGAACGGCCACGCAATCGGGGGGGGATCATGAATATTTCACCCGGATTCTGCGGGCCGGGCACAGGATCGTCTATGACCCCGCCGCGCTGAACTGGCACCGCCACCGCCGCACCCGGGCCGAGCTTTGCGCCGCCGTCCACGGCTATGGCGTCGGCGTCTATGCCGCCTGGACGCGCAGCTTCCTCACCGAACGCGAATGGGGCGTGTTCCGGCGCGCGCTGGGGTGGTTCGTCCATGACCAGTTTCCGGCGCTGCTGAAGGCCTATCTGCGGCCTTCGCCTGACCGTCCCCGGGATGTGATCTGGGCCGAACTCAGGGGCTGCGCGAAGGGCCCGGGGGCTTACCTCAAGGCGCAGCGGATCGCGCGGAAAGCCGGTCATGTCTGACCCCTTCCCCCGGATCAGCGTCGTCATCCCGACCCACAACCGCAAGGCAGCGCTTCTGCGGGGGTTGCAGGCGCTGGCGGCGCAGACCCTCGCGCCAGACAGCTTCGAAGTGGTGGTGGTTCTGGATGCCGTCACCGATGGCTCAGCGGCGGCGCTGGCGACGCGGGTCTGGCCCTTCCTGCTTCGATCCATCGTTCCGCCGGGTCGGGGTGCTGCGGGGGCACGCAATGCGGGCGCAAAGGCGGCGCGGGGTGAAAGGATCGTGTTTCTGGATGACGACATGGTCCCCGCCCCCGGCTTTCTGGAAGCGCATCTGCGGGCCGCGGAATCCGACCCACGCCGGGTCGTCATCGGCCATTCCGAACCGCAGATGGAAGATCGCGGCTGGTTCGGCGAGGCGCTGGCCAGATGGTGGCGCGAGGAATTCCGTGGCATGGCCGCACCCGATCACCGCTTCAGCCATCGCGACGTGATGAGCGGAAACCTTTCGCTTCCGCGCGAGGTTTTCCTTGCGCTCTCGGGGTTTGACGAAACCCTGCCGGTGCGCGAGGATTTCGAACTGGGCTACCGGCTCTTGCAGGCGGGTGCGCCGCTGGTCTTCGCGCCTTCGGCCCATGCGCTTCACCATGATGCCAGCACGCCAGACCGCAACCTGATCCGCGCCCGGGGCGAAGGCCGGGCAGATGTCCTCATCGCCCGAAAACACCCGGAGATGTTTTTCGAGATGAAATCCGCCGGCATGGCCACGCATCAGCCCGGGGCGCGTCTGCTCAGGCTCCTGACCTTTCGGGTGGCGCCTCTGGGCCGGGCCGCGTTCGGGTTTGCCGGCGGGATGCTGCCGGTTCTGCGGATCCTGGGCCTGCGGGGGGCTTGGCATGGGCTGTCAGGCTATCTGCGCGCTTACGCCTATCATGACGGCGTCGCGGAAGCGGCGGGCAGTCTTGCGGACTATGACCGGCTGGCCGATCTGGCCCGCGGGCTGCCCAAGCCAGAAGCCGCCCGGATCGACATTCTGGATGGCCTCGAGGCCGCGCGATCCAGGATCGAGGCGTTACGGCCCCAGGGAATTACGCTGTGCTGCGGCGCGGCCGAAATCGGCGGGATCGCGGTTTCCCCCGGTTCTGAACCACTGACCCGGCAGCATCTCGACGGGCTTCTGGACCGCACGCTCTATCGCTGGGCGCCTGCCCGGGCGGTCGCGCCGCACCTGCCGCCCCTGCCGGTGGCCGACCCCGGCTGGCTTGCCGATCTGCCGCGCGAGACGGGCAAGTTCACGCAATCTCTCGCAGAACTCGACCTTGACGACTGGAGGCTGACGCCACGCGACATATCCCCCGGCTATCCGCTTCGGGTTCTCGTCCGCCGGGGCGCGGTGCCGCTGGGATGGGTCACGCTGGAGTCCGCACCAGACGCGGGGCAGTTCTGGCAGAGGCTACGGGACATGGTGCTAGGCGATGCGGGGATTACCTCGCGCGCGCTTGCCGCGATCCTGATCCCGGCGCGGGATCCCGCACCCCGCACCCCGATCACGGTCGTCGTCTGCACGCGGGACCGGACCGAAAGCCTTTCGCGCTGCCTTTCGGCGCTTCGGGCGCTGGACTACCCGGAGTATCAGATCCTTGTCGTGGACAACGCGCCATCCTCCGACGCCACGCGGGCCTTGGTCGCCAGTCTTCCGGGCGTGGATTACCTGTGCGAACCGCGACCGGGGCTCGATTGGGCGCGCAACCGCGGACTGGCCGAGGCGAGGCATGAGATCGTGGCCTTCACCGATGACGACACCATGGCCGACCGCCACTGGCTGACCGGCATCGCCGGGGCTTTCGCCGACCCCGAAGTGGGGCTGGTGACGGGGCTTGTCCTGCCGATGAAGCTCGATACCCCGGCGCGCATCTATTTTGAGGATGTCTATGGCGGCATGGGCAAGGGCTTCGACCCGTTCCTGCGCCGCAACGACCGCCGGTCTGCGGATCTGCTCTGGGCCAGCGAATACGGGGTGGGCGCGAACATGGCCTTCCGCCGCAAGGTGCTGGCGCAGACCGGCGGCTTCGACCCCGGCCTTGATGTGGGCACCGCGACCCGTGGCGGCGGCGATATCGAGATGTTCCACCGTGCCGTCGCGCGCGGGGCCACTCTGGCCTACCAGCCCGCGGCCTTCGTCTGGCACGAACACCGCGCCGACGTGCCGGGCCTGCACCGGCAACTGGCCGACAACGGCAGCGGCTTTGGCGCCTATCTTCTGACCTGCGCGCGCAACCGGACGGTGCCTTTGGCCGCGATCCTGGTCTTTGCCTTGCGCGACTGGATCGGGCGCTGGCTGGTGCGGCGAATGATCCGCCCGGGCGCCCATAGCCGTGGATTGGTGGCGGCCGAGGTGACGGGCCTTCTGAAAGCCCGCCGGGGCTACAAGACCGCGCGAAGCCGTGCTGCCGAACTGGCCCGCGAAGCGCCGGATAAGGTTCATGGCAGCGAAATGACGCCCGCAAAATGACGCCCACCCGTCTCAGATCGCTGCGCCATGTGCTGGACGTCATTTCGGTGCTTGTCCTGCGCGAGCAGAAATCGCGCTACAAGAGCACCGGCATGGGCGTGGTCTGGGCCGTGGCGAGCCCGGTCCTGTTCCTGCTGACCTTCTACCTGCTGTTCCGGGTCGTCCTGCCGCTGAACATCCCGAATTATGCCTCGCACCTGTTCATCGGGCTGGTGTTCTGGTCCTGGCTGCAATCCACCACGATGGAGGCGGTGAGCTGCATCGTGTCAAACCCGGGTCTGGTGAACCAGCCGCGGTTTCCGACCGTGGCGCTGCCCCTTGCAGCGACGGCATCGAACCTGGTGACGCTTCTGCTGACGTTGCCGCTTCTGCTGGTGATCCTGTGGTTCGAAGGGGCGCGGATCGAGCCTTCGGTGATCGTCCTGCCGCTTCTGATCCTGTGCCAGTTCGTCTTCGTTCTGGCGGTGGCCTATCTGGTCGCGGCGCTGAACGTCGTGTTTCGCGACATGCAGTATATCGTGCCGATCCTGCTGCAACTGGGCTATTTCACCACGCCGATCTTCTACGACGTCGCCTCGATGCCCGAACGGGCGCGGTTCATCCTGGGGTTCAATCCGATGCTGCAACTGCTGGGGGCGCATCGGCGGGTGCTGATCTATGGGGAATGGCCGGCCTGGGGCCCCCTTGCCGCGGTGCTGGCGGGCAGCCTTCTGGCGCTTTGGCTGACCTACGGGTTCTTCCGCCGCGCCTCGCTGCGGTTTCTGGAGGAGATCTGATGGCGATCATGCTGCGCGCCGAAGGGCTGGGAAAATCCTTCCGCCACACGGTCGCGGGGGCCCCGCGCACCTTTCGCCACTGGGTCGAGGGCGGGTTTCTCAGGCGCCGTCCAAAGGGGCGGTTCTGGGCGCTGAAGGACGTCGGCTTCGACGTCGCCAAGGGCGAGATGGTCGGCGTGATCGGCCACAACGGATCGGGGAAATCGACGCTTCTGCGCCTTTTGGGCGGGGTGATGCAGCCCAGCGCGGGCCGCGTGACCGCCGCCGCGCCGGTTCATGGGCTTCTGGAGCTGAACACCGGCATGCACCCGGACCTGAGCGGGCGCGAGAACATCCTCATAAACGGGGTGCTGGGCGGCCTTCTGAAGCGCGAGGTGCGCGACAGGATCGACCGGATCATCGCCTTCGCCGAGCTTCAGGATCACATCGACGACCCGGTCCGCACCTACAGCAGCGGCATGAAGCTGCGGCTGGGCTTCGCCATCGCCGTTCATGTCGACCCGGAAATCCTGCTGATCGACGAGGTTCTGGCGGTGGGCGACATGGCGTTCCAGCAGAAATGTCTGGCGCGGATCGCCGACTTCAAGGCAGGCGGATCGGCCATCGTGCTGATCAGCCATGACCTGGGTCAGGTGAAGTCCTTCTGCGACAAGGTGGTCTGGATGGACCGCGGCGCGGTGCGGGCCATCGGCCCGGCCGAGGAGGTCGTCGCCGCCTATCAGGACGCGGTCGCCCGGGACACCGCGCTGCGCACCCGGACCGACCTGCCCGACAGGCTGACCGCACAGGGCGTCACCTTGCGCGCGGGCGAGAACTGGCTTGGCTCGCAAGAGGCGACGCTGTCAGAGGTGGCGCTTCTGGATGAAAGCGGGCTTCCGGTGGAACGGATCACCTCTGGATCGCCGCTGGTGCTGCGGGCGTCGATTGCGTCGAACGGCCCTGCGACCCCGGCGCATGTCAGCGTGTCGATCGCCAATTCGGATCATGTGCAATGTCTGGACGTGAACACCGCCAATGACGGCGTTCTGCTGCCGCCGATGGAGGCGCCGCTTCGGGTGGATCTCAGACTTGACCGCCTTGACCTTGCGCCCGGCCGCTACCGGATCAGCGTCGGACTTTGGGAACCGGGCTGGAGCCATGCCTACGACTTCCACAAGGAGGTCTATGCGCTGGAGGTCATCGGCGGGCCGAAGCTGGCGGGCGTCCTGTCACCCCCGCGGCATTGGGTGGTAAACGACCGCCCGGAATGACCGGACCGCCGGATCAGGTGCCTTCCGGCGGTGACAGGAAGGCAAAGGGCCTGTTTCCGTCCCAGACCCATTCGGACAACGGCACCCGCGCCCCGGACCCCTGCCCCATCGACCGGATCTTCATGGCATGGAGGGTTCGAAGCTCTCGCATCCGAAACCAGAAGGGATTCAGGACATAGGATTCGAACAGAAGCCGCAACACCGTTCCATAGCGCCGGTGGCGGCTGAAGCTGGACAGGAGCCAGCCGTTCAGAACCGTCCGGCCATGGGCGAAATAGCGGGCGGGGGTCTGCGGGAATTGCTTGCGGATATCGGTCAGCACGGTGCGGACAGCACGCAACTGTTCATCGGGATTGCCCTGCGACATGCCCGCCGGAACCAGCCGGTAGCCCACCAGCACCCTTGGCACCAGCACCGGATCGCCCGCCGCCGCCATCTGGAGGCACATCTTCCAGTCCTCCGCGCCCTGGGCCTCGCGTTCCTTCAGCGAAACGTCATAGCCCCCGACCCGGTCCAGCGCGGACCGGCGAAACATCGCGGCGCTGCCGTTGCCGACGGAGTTCAAGGCCAGAAGCCCCAGAAAGTCGTGCCGGGGTGCGTAGGGCCATTCCTCCCCCGGGATCAGCCGGTTTTCGGTATCGAAGCGGAAGGAATAGGCATAGGCAAAGGGCGCATCCGGCGCGTCATCCAAGGCGCGCGCCAGCTGGTTCAGGAAGTCAGGGTGCCAGATGTCATCGGAATCGAGGAAGGCGACATAGGCCCCCTTCGCCCGCTGGAACCCGGCATTGCGCGACGCCGCCAGGCCTTTGTTCTGCTGGCAGATGATCTGGATACGAGGATCGTGGCGCGCAAAGCACCGCACGATCTCGGCCGTGGCGTCCGTCGATCCATCATCGACCACCATGATTTCGATCTGGCGCCGGGTTTGCGCCTGCACCGACCGAAGGGTATCGGGAAGAGACCAAGCGGCGTTATAAGCCGGTATGACCACCGAGATATCCGGCATTGCAACAATGGATCCTTCGCCCTGCCCCCTTTTAGAAAGGGGTGCGGTACCCGGAAACAATAGGCCAACTGGCCGGTAACCCAGAAATAACGAATCTGCGACGACCGTTTTTCTGCCCATCATGCCCGAGGCATCAAAGTTTCAGGTCGATGGACACCGGAAAGTGGTCGGATGCCGTCAGCAGCGCCTCGCGCAGCTGCGCGTCGCGGTAGCAGGCCGGATCGTCGAAGGGATGCCAGATGTGCCACCTGGGCTTCAGGGCCCGCAGGTCGGGCGACACCATGATGTAGTCGAGCATCGCAGAAAAATACTGGTCCTCGTCGGGCAGGAAGAACCGCGCCGTGGCGGGGGCCGCGGCAAGTTTCCGACCCAGTGCGGCGCGGGCATGCGGATCGAACAGGCGTTCGGGCTTCGGCTCGTCCCAGCCCATGACGATCTCGACCCCCGACCGGCCAAAGAGCACCTCGTATTCATCGAGGCCGGGGCCGTCGTTCAGATCGCCCAAAACCACCAGCGGGTCGCCCGCCCGCAGATGTTCAAGGATCCGCGACCGCAGCCAGAGACATTGCGCCAGTTGTTCGCGCCTGCTGGAAACCGCAAGCCTGCGCTCCTCGGCATCGTCTTCGGCGCCGTGGGGGGCTTTCGATTTCATGTGGACGCCGATCAGACGAAATTCCCGCCCCTCGGCCGTTCGCGCGGCGATTTCCAGGGGGGGCTTGTTGAAGCGGATGGTGTCGACCTTGCCGTCGATGTTCAGGTCGATCTGCATCTGGGTGTCGAAGCGCGGCGCGAGGCCGTCGCCGGGCACGCCGCCTTGCGGATCGTGGAAGACCGCCAGCTTGTCGGGATCGTAGAGAAAGGCGATTTCCTGCTGGGTTTCGTTGGCGTAGCCGATCAGGGCGCGACGGGCCCGCAGGGAAAACCGCTGGGCGAAGGCTTCAAGCATCACCGGCGTCGGATGGCGCAGGGGATTGTGGTCCGGCGCTTCGATGATCATCACGCCATCGGCATCCATGGCGCGGAACACCCGGCCCAGCGCATGAAGCTGTTCGTGGCGCGACACGCCATAGCGCGACGAGGCCGCGTCATCGTCAAGGATGCGGCCCCGGCGGTCGAAAAGGCCGATAAACCATTCGATGTTATAGGTCGCGATCCGCATCCGCCGCCTCGTTTGCCTGCCATTCGGCGCGGATATCTTCCCAAGCCTTGTTGATGTCGACAAGCCGCCGTTCCGCCAGCCGCAGCGCCTCGGGCGGCAACCCGCGAGAGATCAGGCGGTCGGGGTGGGTTTCGCGGACCGCCTTGGCCCAGGCGGCGCGAACCACGTCTTCGGGGGCGTCGGGCGAAACGCCAAGGATGTCATAGGGATCGGGCGGCGCCTCGGGAACGAAGCGGGACATCATGCCCCGGAAGCAGCCGTCCGACAGGCCGAAGATCCGTGCCACATCGCGCAGGAAGGCGTCTTCATGGGGATGGTATTCGCCATCCGCCGTGGCGATGTGGAATAGCCCTTCGAGCACATCGACCAGCACCGGATCGCCCGACCCGAACAGCGCGCCGATCTTGCGGGCATAGGCGTCATAGCCCGCCACGTCCTGCCGGGCGAGGTTGAAGACCCGCGCGGCGTTCTGTTCTTCGGACGGCGCAATCGCGAAGACCTCGCGGAAGGCCGCGACCTCGTCCCGTGTCACCAGCCCGTCGGCCTTGGCCATCTTGGCGCCAAGCCCGATGACCGCGATGGTGAAACCGACCGAACGTTCCGGCGCCGCCTGCAGCCGGTCAAAGACCGCAGACAGCGCCTGCCCCCGCGCAAGCGCCGAAAGCGCATCGCCGATGCGGGTCCAGATCGACCTGGGCGGGGTGGGTGTTTCGATCACGGCCATGCGGCCAACCTATCGCGCTGCCCTGCAGAATGTCAGCAGGCTGTCAGAGGATTTTCTGCAAAAGTACGAGATCGAGCCAACGGCCGAACTTGCGCCCCTGTTCGGGCAAGAGGCCGACATCGACGTAGCCCAGCGCCCGGTGGAACGACAGCGCGCGGGCATTCTCGCCGGCCACGGCGGCGACCATGGTGTGATAGCCGCGCGACCGGGCATGACCCTCGACCGCCGTCATCAGCGCCCGGCCCACGCCCCGGCCCCAGGCATCGGGGCCGATGATGATGGTGTGTTCCATCGAATGGGCATAGCCGTTGCCAAGGCGGAACTGGCGGTAGGTGGCCAGGCCCAGAAGCGCCGTGCCCTCAACGGCCAGGAAGAACTCCTGCCCTGCGGCGCGGCGTTCGGCCATCATTCGGGACAGGCTTTCCGGGGTCTTTTCTTCCGAGGAAAAGGTGATCGTCGTGTCGCGGATCTGCGGATTCCACAGATCCAGGATCGCGGGAATGTCGGCCGCGGCCGCGGGTCGGAGGATCATTCGAGCGTCCGGGTGCCGTTCGGGGTTTCGATGATGGCGCGCATCTGGGGATCGCCTTCGCTGATGACGACATGCGGATCGTCCAGATCGACCGCGCGGCGAAGCGCGGCGGCGTCGGGGTGGAAGACTTCAAGCCGGAGAAGCCGGCAGCCGCTGTCGGGAAGCCGGTCGGACGGGTGCAGGGCGTCCTGCCACTGGATCAGCGCGGGGTAGAGGTTGTCGAAGGGCAGCCTGCCGTCCGCCGGCACGCCCATCCGCCAGCGGAAATCGCCACGCGCCAGCGACACCGGGCGCCCGGTGCCTTCGGGGGCCTGGGCCAAAGCCGCGTCCAGATCGGGGGCGCGCAGGATCCAGTTCGTCAGCCGCGGGCGGCCGGTGAAGTGGTCAAGGTCGAACCAGCGCGGATAGGCGGGTTTCGGTGCCGAAGGGTCGATGGCGATGACCTCAAGGTAGAACCCCGGCCCCATCCCCAGAAGCGCGTTGTGCGTCCCCATGTAGCTGTGCTTGCCCCCGGGTTGGAGCTTGACGCCGAGGGCTGTCTCGACGGCCTCTATCCCCTCATCAAGCGTCGTGGCGGAAAGGGCGATGTGGTCTAATGCGCGCATGAACCTTGTCCCTGGACCGGGTAACACTCGACCCTTGCGGAAAGTCTAATCCCGCCCGGCCGCGCAAGCCAAGATCGGATTTCGGCGTTTTCGGTGCCGTCAGGCTTTGTCCGGTGCCCCAAAGCCCCTATCTGCAAACGGCAAAAACAAGGAAGGGACAGTCGCATGGCATGGATGAACAGGATCGGACGGCTGTTTCGGCACGAGGCGACGGGGGGCATTCTCTTGATCCTGGCGGCCCTTCTGGCGCTGATCGTGGCCAATTCGGGGCTGGCGGGGGCCTATGACGCGGTGCTGAACACGAAGCTTTCGATCCTGATCGGCGATACCGGCCTGTCAAAACCGCTGCTCTTGTGGATCAACGACGGGCTGATGGCGATCTTCTTCTTCCTGATCGGGCTGGAACTGAAGAAGGAGATGGTCGAGGGCAAGCTGCGCAATCCCCGCGACGTGGTTCTGCCGGGCGTCGCGGCGCTGGGGGGCATGGTGGCGCCGGCGCTGGTGTTCCTGGCGCTGAACCACGACAACCCGGCGACCTTGGGCGGCTGGGCGATTCCCACTGCCACCGACATCGCCTTCGCGCTGGGGGTTCTGGCGCTGGTCGGTCGCGGGGTTCCGGCATCGCTGAAGCTGTTCCTTCTGACGCTGGCGATCCTCGATGACCTGGGCGCGATCATCATCATCGCGCTGTTCTACACGGCCGAGCTGAAAGCCCATTACCTTCTGATGGCGCTGATCCCGCTGGCGGGGATGTGGGCGCTCAACCGGCGCGGCACGCATCGGGTGGCGCCGGTGCTTTTGCTGGGGGTCGTGCTTTGGGTGCTGGTGCTGAAATCCGGGGTCCATGCGACGCTGGCGGGGGTTGTCACGGCCTTCCTCATACCGCTGAAGGACCGGTTCGGCAAATCGCCCCTGCATGCGCTGGAACATGCGCTTGCGCCCTACGTCACCTTCCTGATCGTGCCGGTCTTCGCTTTCGCGAATGCCGGGGTGGTGCTTCAGGGATTGACGCTGGATCATGTCCTGTCGCCCCTGGCGCTTGGCATCGCGCTGGGGCTGATCCTTGGCAAGCAGCTGGGCGTCTTCGGGGCGACCTGGCTTCTGGTGAAAGCGGGATGGGCCGGAAAGCCCCGCGGGGCTAGCTGGCTGCAGGTCTACGGGATCGCCTGCCTTGCGGGGATCGGCTTCACCATGTCGCTCTTCATCGGCGGGCTCAGTTTTGCCGACCCGGCCCTGATGAACGAGGTTCGCGTGGGCGTGCTTGCGGCCTCGGTCCTCTCGGCGGTCCTGGGGTTTGCGGTGCTGCGGATGACGGCCCAAACATCCGTCGTCAGGCGCCCGGATTCGGCAATCGGATAGTAGGGACGATGCGCGATCTGTGGTGACCAAGATCCAATGGCCGATGATGCCTGCGGCAAAACGGAGCCTTGGCACTATTGCCAGGGTGGCGCCGGAAGGCATCCCCATCACACATGCTCGGGGTTTCTAGGACTTCGCATCAAGTTCCCACCCCCGGGACGCCCCGCCCGGCTTCCCGGCGCACTCGAGCCATTCCTGTCCCCCGATCCCTTTGGCATTAGTCTGGTGAACTCGGGGAACGCTTGGACGAGTTGAGCACCTTGCGCACCTCGGTCGTGTCATACCCTGCCCTGCAGCGTGTCGATGGCAGCTCAAGGTAGTCACAACCCCGCGCTCTGGGGGTCATCAAAACCGGAATGGAATTGTCCGGCAGCAGTGGTCCGGCAGACGGGCGGAGTATGCCCGTGCGTCTTGATCGCCGCAGCAAAGGGTCGTCGCCCTGCGACCAACTGCGGCTCTACGCGACGGAGCGTGCGCCAGCACCAGACGCAGTCACGCGGTGTTCGCCGGCCACCTTGCCTTCCGGGCCCATGGTGTCACTGGACCGGCACCATCAGATGGGCATAGGCGTATTTGCCCACATCACATAAGGCTTTGCCGTGTCGGGCTGCGCCTCCGCCGGATAGTCCGACATGAGATGCATGGCGTTCAGGATCATCACATGCGGACCAGTGGTGATCCACTGGTTGTCATTGGTCTTGCCGGTGGCATAGGGGTCAGTGTTGCTGGCGTCCGAGCCGCCGGCGAGCATGTAGATCAGTCCGACCTTGTCCTTGGGGGGAGCGGTCTTGTTCATCCAGGCATTGGCCCACTCCATCGCATTGGCGTCCCCGCACATCGGGTCCTTGGTCGGCGTGGTCGGCTGATCGGGCATGCACCACCAACCGTTCGTGCCCTCCCGCAGGGTCTGCATCTTGCCATCTGTGCCCATGGCATAGATCGTCGCCTTCGACGCGACGGCGGCGGGTCCGGCGGCTTCGGCGCTCTTGATCAACTCGGACTTTTCATCGGCCCGTGCCGCAGGAACCCACAGGGCAAAAACTGCCAGGCCTGCCAGCCACATTACTTTGCTCTTCATCGCAAATCTCCCGTCTGGACGGGCAAGGCGGCCGCGAACCTTGAGGGCGCTAAAAGGCGGGGGGAACGCGCCAAAGCTTCACCCGTGGGTTGCCGAATACACGTCGCGCAGTTCCGGCCCCGTGGGGACGTGAAATCCTTGCGCGCCCCACATCGGGCTTTGCGCAGGCGGAATTATACGCCTCCGCCGGTTTCCGGTCAATTTCGCGAAGGGGGGGCGCATTTATATGCTTGTGTCAGCGGAACGCCCTCACGCGCAAGCGTATTTGCTTGCATCCCGGGTTGGTGCGCTATCCGGGTTTGGCGCAGCGGCTTCAGACGGCGCGCCTTATCCAATGCGGACCACTCTTCCGCACAAAAATCGTGGAAACGGAAGAAAGCGTCAATTTGGCGTAAACATCGTGCCAACTTACCGCCCAAAAACCCGACCTGAGCTTCCAATTTGCGCCTATCAGCGGCCAAGGTCCACGCCAGCCGACAGCTCGTAGTTTACATGATGTTGACAGATCGGCTTCGAGAAGCCCCCGAAATGGCGGTGACGACTTCGCGGATGTTGCTACGGTGACATCCGAGTGGGTGCGTTCAAGATATGCGGTGTGGTGATTTTCCCCAACTCCCCAACTACACATCTGGCGCGCCCCAATGCTGGCCCGCCTCGACGAAACCAAGCTGAGCCGCCCAACGATTCGGCTTTATCGCCTAGCACCGGCGTGACGCCGGGTGGCTTGGATCGCCGACTCCGCCGACGATCAGGCGGTGCTGCCGCCCCCGGGCGCTGTTTTACGGAGAACAGGCGGCGACTCCTTCCCTGCCAGCGTCATGTTCGCAGTTCGTCTACCTTGCCGAAGCGGCGGGGCTTCGCCTTGGCGGAATGGCAACCCTCATTCTGGGCGAGACCCTCAATGATCGGGCAATCGGGGCGGTCATCGCCGTGGCAACGGTTGGCGAGATTTTCCAGCGTCGCGATCATGGCCGCGATCTCGGCCTGCTTCTGCTTCAGGGGTCGACATGTCCGAGCGCGAGCGCCTTTACATCGGCGCTCGCCCGGTTGCGGTCACCCCACAGCGCGAGCAGGTCGCCGATCTGCTCGACGGTGAAGCCGAGATCGCGCGCGCTTCGGATGAAGCGCAAGCGGTGGACGTCGGCATCGTCATAGTCGCGATAGCCGCTGCCGCGCCGGGCCGCTTTGGGGATCAGGCCAGTCTGTTCATAATAGCGGATCATCTTGGAACTGACCCCTGACGCCTCGGAGGCCTGGCCGATATTCATGATGCTGTTCCTTTCTCCGCACCTTCGGCGACTGACCTGAACATGGCTACGATCTTCGGCCGCTGATCGGCGAAGGTCCCGCAAAAGAACTCCTTGCCGACGAAGGTGATCGGCGCCGTGCGCACCCCGGTTCGGGCCTTCGCCTCTTCCAGGACTGCGCCGTCGGTCATGTCGCGTTCTTCATATGGGATGCCCGAGGTTTCCAGCCAACGCTAGAGCGCATGGCAGTCGGGACAGGTTGGCGTGGTATATGATGACATCCATCCGATGGTCCTCCATCTTTCGGCAGGCAGTGCCGGGGCGAGTGTCCCGCGCCCCGGCCTCCACTTTGCAGGCCCGGTCTACGCAGCGGCCAGCCGGGTTTGCGCCTTCGTGCCATCATCGGCCGCCTCCACCTCCTGCGCGAGTGCCGGTTTGAAACCTTTGAGCCGCAGCGCGTTCGACAGGACGAACACACTCGACAGCGCCATCGCGCCCGCCGCCAGCACCGGCGAAAGCAGCGTGCCCGACACCGGGTAGAGCACGCCCGCCGCGACCGGGATCAGGGCGGCGTTGTAGGCAAAGGCCCAGAACAGGTTCTGCTTGATGTTCCGGATTGTCACCCTCGACAGCGCGATCGCGCTCACCACACCGCGAAGGTCGCCCGACATCAGAACCACATCCGCCGATTCGATGGCGACGTCCGTTCCCGTCCCGATTGCCAGCCCGACATCGGCTTCCGCCAGTGCCGGTGCATCGTTGATGCCGTCGCCGACGAACGCCACCCTGCGGTTTCCCGCACGAAGTTCGTGGATCGCCGCCACCTTGCCTTCTGGCAGCACTTCCGGCACCACCTCGTCTATGCCGAGCTGGCGTGCCACCGCCTCGGCAGTTGCGCGGTTGTCGCCGGTGATCATCGCGACCTTCAGCCCCAGATCGTGCAATGCGCGGATCGCCTCCGGCGTGGTTTCCTTGATCGGGTCTGCGACTGCGATCACCGCCGCCAGGCGGCCGTCGATCGCGGCATAGAGCGGCGACTTGCCCTCGCCGCCGAGCCGCGCCGCTTCGCCTGCGAACGCCGTCACGTCATGGCCGAGCCTCAACATGTAGCGGTCCGCGCCGACCGCGACATGGCGGTCGCCGACAGAAGCCGCGACGCCATAGCCCGGCACCGCGTCGAAGCCCTCGGGCGTGCCGATCCGCAGGCCGCGGTCTTTGGCCGCCGCAACGATCGCGGCCGCGATCGGATGTTCGGACTTCGCTTCAACCGCCGCGACCAGCGCCAGCACCTCGTCCCGCTCGAACCCGGCCGAGGGTGTCAGGTCGGTCAGTTCCGGCCGGCCCTTCGTCAGCGTGCCGGTCTTGTCGAGCGCGACCACCGCAACGTCGCGCAGCGTCTGCAGCGCCTCGCCCTTGCGGAACAGCACACCGAGTTCGGCGGCGCGCCCGGTGCCGACCATGATCGAAGTGGGCGTCGCCAGCCCCATCGCGCAGGGGCAGGCAATGATCAGAACGGCGACTGCATTGACCAGCGCGAAGGTGAGCGCGGGAGACGGGCCGAAGATCAGCCAGACGAGGAAGGTGAGCGCGGCAGCCGCCATCACGGCAGGCACGAACCAGGCCGTTACCTTGTCGACCAGGGCCTGGATCGGCAGCTTGGAGCCTTGCGCCTCTTCAACCATGCGGATGATCTGCGCCAGCACAGTATCCGCGCCAACCTTGGTTGCCCGGAACGAGAAGGCGCCCGTCTTGTTGATTGTGCCGCCCACGACTTCCGTCCCGGCTTCCTTGGCAACCGGGACCGGCTCGCCGGTGATCATCGACTCGTCGACGTAAGACCTGCCCTCGATCACTTCGCCATCGACCGGCACCCTGTCACCAGGGCGGACCTCCACGATATCGCCAGAACGAACCTCCGACAGCGGCACCTCGACAATCTGGCCATCGCGCCTGAGGCGCGCGGTCTTCGGCTGCAGCCCGACCAGCCGCTTGATCGCCTCGGAGGTGCGTCCCTTGGCCTTGGCTTCCAGGTAGCGGCCGAGGAGGATCAGCGTGACGATGACCGCCGCTGCCTCGTAATAGACATTGGCCGTTCCGGCGGGCAGCAGTTGCGGCGCAAAGGTCGCCACCACCGAATAGGCCCAGGCGGCAGACGTGCCGACCACTACCAGCGAATTCATGTCCGGCGTGCCACGCAGCATCGAGGGGACACCCTTCTGGAAGAAGCGGCGGCCGGGACCGAAGAGCACGATGGTGGTCAGCGCGAACTGGATGAGCCAGCTCGTCTGCATGCCGATGGTGTTCATCACAAAACCATGAACCGCCGGCACGACATGCGAACCCATCTCGATGACGAAGACAGGCAGGGTCAGCACGGCTGCAAGCAGGGTCGCCCGGCGCAGGCCGGCCAGGTCGCGCTCACGCGCCTCCCGCTCACGGTCGTTAGAGGCGTTGCCTTCGATCCGCTGCGGCTCGTAGCCGGCGCCGCGGATCGCGGCCTCGAGAACCTCGATCGTGACGACGCCGGCGAGATGGCGCACGCTGGCCCGCTCGGTCGCGAGGTTGACCGTTGCGGCGTTGACGCCCGGCACCGCCTTCACCGCCTTCTCGACATGGGCGACGCAGGACGCGCAGGTCATGCCCGCCACGCCCAGCTCGACCGTCACTTCCGGCACCGCGTAACCCGCGCCTTCGACCGCGCGCAGGACGGCGGCGGCGTCCGGCTTGCCGGTAAAAGCCACATCGGCGCGTTCGGTCGCCAGATTGACACTCACCCTCGCCACCTCCGGCAGTCTGGCGATCGCTTTCTCGACATGGGCGACGCAGGAGGCGCAGGTCATTCCTTCAATGGGAATGCTGAGCGTGGGGCCGGTGGAACCAGCGGACTTAGTTCCGCGCTGCAATGGAGCGACACTTGTCATGGCAGTCTTCCTTCTCAATCCATCGCACCCCAGATGGGGCTTCCAACCATGGGAAGGTCAATATCCTTTTCGAGATGAATTTCTTTGAGCGCTCACCCTTGACCTTGCCATCATGGCAATCCCCAGATCATCCCGACAGACACCATCATCAAGGAGAGTTCGCATGTTCCAGTTCACCGTTTCCGGCATGACCTGCGGCGGCTGCGCCCGTCGGGTCACCAACGCCATCCTGAGTGTCGATCCGGTGGCCGAAGTCACCACCAACCCGCCGTCCCGCGAGGTGACGGTTACCACGCAGGCGGACGAGCACGCTATTCTCGCCGCGCTTGCCGAGGCCGGCTACCCGGCAGAGCGCAAGAACCAGCCAGCGGCGTAAGGCGATCTTGAGGGCGCGGCTCCCCCTTGGCCGCGCATCTCACGACGCCGCTGTGGGCGGGTTTCCCGTCACTGCAACTGGCGCTCGGGCTCTGTCGCCATTCTCCGTTCAAGAATGATCTGCACGAGAACCGTTGGGACCGGCCGCTTCTTCGGAGCACTGGCCATTCCCCGAGGTGATGCCACCGGTGCTCCACGGGGCCAATGCCGCGGCCGGAGCTTGCCGAGGCTCTGGTTCTCAGGATGCCAGCGCCAGCCGCAGGGCCTGCACGGCTTTCAGCGTCAATGGAGGATCGGTATTGCAACTGAGAAGCCGCAGGAAGTCGATCCAGGCGCTTTCGTTTGCGGTCAGCGATGTGGCATTCTGGGCCGGCTGCCGGTGAGCTGGTTTCTGGGTTCTGGTCATTTGCCGAAGATCCCCCGGATGGCGGCGCGGCCGCGTGCGCTCAGGCTCGGGTCGCTGTGGCCGGACGCATCGCGGATCTCGTTGATCCAGTTGGCTTCGTTCCGGGTGACGACGACGCCAAAGATCTCCTCGACGGCGCGTGCCGTGGTATCGCCGCCAAGCTGCTGCAGCGCCAGGGTAAAGAGCATCCGCGGATCGCAGTCGAGCGCCTTGGCGAGGCTCGGCACGCGGTGGAGCGGCAGCTTCGATGCCCCGGTCTTCAGCATGGTGATCATGTTCGGGCTGAAGAAGCCGGTCTCGGCGGCAATTTCTGCCTGGGATTTGCGCGGCCGGAGTTCCAGGATGCGCTTCTCGAGGTAGGCCGCAAGCCGGGTATTCGCATAGGGTTTCGGTGCCATGGGTCGTTCGCCTTTGTGTTTGATCTCGCAGCACATGCTGCTTGTCTTCGTTATAGCGACGGCCTGATGGGAGCTTTGCGGGATGAGCACGAGCCGGGATGGGATGAGACAGACTCAGGCGGTCCGCGCCATCAGAGTCGACCGACACCGAACTGGCATAATTTGACCGCGTCCATTTTTGCTACAAACGGCGCCCCACCATCTGCTACAAATGTCGATTTCTAGTTCTTACAATGCCTTGTTTTTAATTTATATTTTTTCAAAGCTGAGAAGTCCAGCCTCTCACCCAACCCCTCCTAACACGTTGAACTCGAAAGAAACCCTTGATTTCATGGGTATCTGCGGTTCTGTTGCACAAATCCCTTGA
>DJWG01000006.1 GCA_002440945.1 Rhodobacteraceae bacterium UBA6236
GCTTCAGCCAGAGCCGGGCGGTCGCGCTCGACATGGAGTCCGCCGCCATCGCCGCCAACGGCTTCCGCTTCCGGGTTCCCTACGGCACGCTTCTGTGCGTCTCGGACAAACCCCTGCACGGAGAGCTGAAGCTGCCGGGCATGGCGACCGAATTCTACCGGTCCCAGGTCAGCCGCCACCTGCTGATCGGTGTCCGGGCGATGGAAAAACTGCGCGACATGCCGCTTGAGCGCATCCACAGCCGCAAATTGCGCAGCTTCGAAGAGACAGCCTTCCTCTGACGGCGGGAAAAACGCGCAAAACGGCGGAAAAGCCCTTGCCTCCTTCGGAAAAAGCCTGTGTTTAGCGCCCATGCTTTGCATCAGGACGACTGAACCCGCGCCAGCGGGAACCAACTCAGGAGACAGAACATGTCCAAACCGCTGACCAAGACCCAGTTCGTTGCCGCGCTGGCCGACAAGATGGGAACCGACAAGAAAACCGCCTCGGCCGCGCTGGACGCCCTGGCTGACGTGGTGACCTCGGAAGTCGTCGCCGGTGGTGCGGTGACCCTGCCGGGCATCGGCAAGGTCGTCTGCCGCGCCCGCCCCGAACGTCAGGTCCGCAACCCCGCCACCAACGAAGTCATCACCAAACCGGCGGACAAGGTCGTGAAGATCACGGTGGCCAAGGCGCTGAAAGACAGCGTGAACGGCTAAGCGCCGTTCCCCCTTGAAAGCAATCGCATAGGGTCGCCAACGGGCGGCCCTTGTTGTTTGAGGACTGACAGATGGACTTCCGCGCAATCCTGATGGGGCTCGGCTTTGCGCTGATGTGGTCCTCGGCCTTCACGTCGGGTCGGATCATCGTGCAATATGCGCCGCCGTTGACGGCACTGGCGATCCGCTTTCTGATTTCGGGGATGCTCGGGGTGATCATCGCCCGCATGATGGGGCAAAGCTGGCGCCTTTCGCGCGAACAATGGCAATCCACCGTCATTTTCGGCCTGTGCCAGAATGCGCTGTATCTGGGCCTGATCTTTGTTGCCATGCAGTGGATGGAAGCCTCGGTCGTGTCGATCATCGCCTCGACCATGCCGTTGATGGTGGCCTTCTTCGGTTGGTTGCTGATGGGGCAGCAGCTGAAACCCATGGCCATCACCGGGCTTGTCGCGGGGGTCATCGGCGTCTCGCTGATCATGGGCGCGCGGATCACGGGGGGGATCGACCTCGCGGGGCTGGTGCTTTGCCTCATGGCGACACTGTCATTGACGGTGGCAACCCTGACGGTGCGCAGTGCCGTCGCCGGTGGCAATGTCCTGATGATCGTGGGATTGCAGATGCTTGTGGGCGCGGTGGCGGTCGGCATTGCTGCCCTGCTGTTCGAGACATGGACTGTGACATGGTCGCCAAAGCTGTTCGCGGCCTTCACCTACACGACGCTGGTGCCCGGCCTGCTCGCCACCTGGGTGTGGTTCCGGCTTGTGGGCCGGATCGGCGCGGTCAAGGCCGCGTCGTTCCATTTTCTCAACCCGTTCTTCGGTGTTGCCGTCGCCGCTGCCTTGCTGGGCGAACGGCTGGGGTCGCTGGACCTGATCGGCGTTGCGATCATTGCGGTCAGCATCTTCATGGTGCAGATGTCGAAACGGGAACCGTCGCCGCGGGAAGGCAGCTAGCCGATCCGCCCGCGCTGGCCGCCGGTCTGGCCGCGGTCCAGCAGCAGGTGGTCAAGGATCACGCAGGCCATCATCGCTTCGGCCACCGGCACGGCGCGGATGCCGACGCAAGGGTCGTGGCGGCCCTTCGTCACCAGATCGACCTCTTCGCCGCGGAGGTTGATCGACTTCCGCGGCGTAAGGATGGAACTGGTGGGCTTCACCGCGAAACGCACCACGATGTCCTGCCCGGTGGAAATCCCGCCCAGGATACCGCCCGCGTGGTTCGACAGGAATTCCGGCCCCTCGACGCCCATGCGGATTTCGTCGGCATTCTCGACCCCGGTCAGCGCGGCCGAAGCCATGCCGTCGCCGATCTCGACGGCCTTTACCGCATTGATCGACATCATCGCCGCCGCCAGATCGCTGTCGAGCTTGCCGTAGATCGGTGCGCCTAGCCCCGCGGGCGGGCGCTTGGCCACCACTTCGATCACCGCGCCGACGGAATTGCCGGATTTCCGCAGGTCATCAAGATAGTCCGCCCAATCCGCAGCGGCGACCGGGTCCGGCGTCCAGAACGGGTTGCGGGCGATCTCGGACGCATCGAAACGGCTGCGGTCGATGGCGCGCGGGCCCATCTGCACCATGTAACCGGTGATCGTCAGCCCCGGCGCCAGCGCCGCCAGCGCCGCTCGGGCCACCCCGCCCGCAGCCACGCGTGCCGCCGTTTCACGGGCCGAGGATCGTCCGCCACCGCGATAGTCGCGGATGCCGTATTTCTGGTGATAGGCGATGTCGGCATGGCCGGGCCGGAAGGCCTGGGCGATCTCACCATAGTCCTTCGACCGCTGGTCGGTGTTTTCGATCATCAACTGAATCGGCGTCCCGGTCGTCTGCCCTTCGAACACGCCCGACAGGATGCGCACCGCGTCGTCTTCGCGCCGTTGGGTGGTGAACTTCGATGTGCCAGGCTTGCGCAGGTCAAGCCAGGGCTGGATGTCGGCCTCCGAAAGCCGGATCCCCGGCGGGCAACCATCGACCGTGGCGCCCAGTGCGGGTCCGTGGCTTTCGCCCCAGGTGGTGACGCGGAAAAGATGACCGAAGGTGTTCAGGCTCATGACCGGGCTCCTTTGCCTCGCGGGCATAGCGGCGGGCCGGATGCACCTCAAGACATTTCGCTTGCATGCTACGGCTTGCGGCCTATGTTCGCTTCCACCTCGGGGTGCCCTGCGCGACAGGGCTGAGATGCGAATGCGGACCCGTTGAACCTGAACCGGTTAAGACCGGCGGAGGGAAGGTTGGCGCCGCCGGTGCCCCGATCTCCGCCCGACCGACCATCGGAGAATGAGAGATGAAAACCACCCAGTTCTCGACGCTGATGATCGCGGGCCTTCTGACTGCCACCGCTGCCGTGGCCGAAGAAAAGCCCGTTCTCACCGTCTATACCTATGACAGCTTCGCATCCGAATGGGGCCCTGGACCGGCGATCGAAAAGGGGTTCGAGGCGACCTGCGGCTGCGATCTGAAATACGTCACCGCCGGCGATGGCGCGGCGCTTCTGTCGCGGGTGATCATGGAAGGCGGCCGCACGAAGGCCGATGTGGTCCTCGGCCTCGACATGAACCTGATGGCGCAGGCCGCCGAAAGCGGGCTTTTCACCGATCACGGTCTGGGCGAGGTCAAATACACCATGCCCATCGCCTGGGACGATCCGGTCTTCGTGCCCTTCGATTGGGGCTATTTCGCCTTCGTCTACGACAAGACCAAGGTCAAGGACGTCCCCACCGACTTCAAGGCGCTGGCGGCATCGCCCCTGAAGATCATCATCGAGGACCCGCGGTCGTCGACCCCGGGACTTGGGCTGCTTTTGTGGGTGAAGTCGGCCTATGGCCCCGCAGCCGCGCAGGTCTGGAAGGATCTGGCCGACAACATCGTCACCGTCACNNACCGTCACCCCCGGCTGGTCCGAGGCCTATGGCCTGTTCCTGAAGGGGGAATCCGACATGGTGCTGTCCTACACGACATCTCCGGCCTATCATGTGATCGCCGAAAAGGACGACAGCAAGGCAGCCGCCCCCTTCACCGAAGGCCACTACCTGCAGGTCGAGGTCGCAGCCAAGGTCGCGTCCGCCCGCGAAGGCGATCTGGCAGACCGGTTCCTGGCCTACCTGATCTCGCCCGAGGCGCAGCAGGTCATCCCCGAAACCAACTGGATGTATCCGGCCATCACGCCCACCACCGGCCTGCCCGAGGCGTTCCATGCGCTGATCGCCCCGGCCAAGGCGTTGGTCTATTCCGCGGGCGAAGCGAAGAAGGCCCGTGACGAAGCCTTGGCCGAATGGCTGACCGCGCTCGGCCGTTAAGCCTCGGCGCCTCTGCCGGATGGCTGGCGGCCGCCGGCCTTCTGGTGCTGACCGTGGGAACCACGGCGGTGGTGCTGGCGCGGGCCGGCACCGCCCCCATGCCCGGTGCAAACGACTGGGCGGCGGTGCGCTTCACCGTCCTGCAGGCGGCTATTTCGGCGCTGATCAGTGCGGGCCTCGCCATTCCGGTCGCCCGCGCACTGGCCCGCCGAAGCTTTCCGGGGCGCGGGATTCTCATCTCGCTCATGGGCGCCCCGTTTCTTCTGCCCGGCATCGTTGCCGTCATCGGCATCCTTGAGGTTTTCGGCCGCGCGGGCTGGATCAGCCAGATACCGGCGATCTTCGACCTGCCGCCCCTGCAAATCTACGGCCCCGTCGGCGTGATCCTCGCGCATGTGTTCTTCAACCTGCCGCTTGCCGTGCGCCTGATCCTGCAGGGCTGGCGCGACATCCCGGCAGAACGTTTCCGGCTTGCCGCCTCGCTTGGTTTCCGATCGCGCGACATCGCGCGGCTTTTGGAACGCCCGATGCTGCGCTCGACCCTGCCGGGTGTCATCCTGACGATCTTCCTCATCTGCCTCACCAGCTTCGTCGTCGCCCTGACGCTGGGCGGCGGCCCACGCGCCACCACGGTTGAGCTTGCGATCTACCAGGCCTTCCGCTTCGATTTCGACCCTGCCCGCGCGGCGATGCTGGGGGCGGTGCAGTTCGCGCTGTGCTTGGGCGCCACGCTGATCGCGCTGCGGGTCAGCATCGGTTCAGGCTTTGGCGCCGGGCTTGACCGCCCGATCCCGAACTGGGCCGCCCGTGGCGCGGGGGCCCGCTTGGCTGACACGGCGATCCTTGCGCTGGCCACCGCCTTCCTCTTGCTGCCCTTGCTGGCGGTCGTGCTTTCGGGCCTGCCCTATCTTGCGCAAATCCCCCCCTCACTGGGGGAAGCGGCGCTTCGTTCACTGATCATGGCGATCGCCTCCGCCGCCCTTGCGCTGGGCACCGCGCTTGCGCTCGCGCATCTGGCGCTGACGCCAGGCGCCACCGGCAGGCTGGCCGAGGTGGCAGGAACGCTGACGCTCGCGGCCTCGCCCCTGGTGATGGGCACCGGCCTCTTCCTGATCCTGCGGCCTGTCATCGACCCGACCGCCGCCGCGCTGCCGGTGACTGTTGCGGTGAACGCGGCGATGGCGGTGCCCTTCGCGCTTCGCATCCTCCTTCCAGGTCTGCGCGAGGTGCAGCGGGGCTATGGCCGCCTGTCCGACAGCCTCGGGATCACGGGTTGGAGCCGCCTGCGGCTGGTCACATGGCCGCGCTTGCGTCGGCCGATCGGCTTTGCGGCGGGGCTTTCGGCGGCGCTGGCGATGGGCGATCTGGGGGTGATCGCGCTTTTCGGCGACCCGGGCCGCGCCACACTGCCGCTCGAGGTGTTTCGCCTGATGGGCGCCTACCGGACCAACGCCGCCGCTGCCGGGGCGGTCCTGCTGCTTGCACTCAGTTTCGGCCTCTTCTGGATCTGTGATACATGGGGCCGCAATGCTCGTGCTTGACCATCTGACCCTCAGCCTCGGGGCCTTCCGGCTTGAGGCCGACCTGACGGTTCCCGGCCCCGGCGTGACTGCGGTCATCGGCGCCTCGGGCTCGGGCAAGTCGACGCTGCTCTCGGCCATCGCGGGGTTCCTCCCCCCCGACAGCGGCCGGATCCACTGGAACGGTCAGGATCTGGCGCCGCTGGCCCCGGGTGACAGGCCGCTTACGATGCTCTTTCAGGACCAGAACCTGTTCCCGCATCTGAAAGCCCGGCAAAACGTCGCGCTGGGCCTCTCGCCGTCCCTGCGCCTTTCCCCGACGCAATGGGCCAGCGCGGACGAAGCCCTGGCGCGCACCGGCCTCAAAGGCTTGGAGGATCGACTGCCCGCGCAACTGTCCGGTGGTCAGCAGGCGCGGGTCGCGCTGGCCCGGGTGCTTCTGCGCGCCCGACCGTTGCTCTTGCTTGACGAAACTTTCGGCGGCCTCGGTCCGGCCTTGAAGGACGAGATGCTGGATCTGGTTGCCTCTCTTGCGGCCGAGGCGGGGACGACTGTCCTGATGGTCAGCCACGACCCCGACGATGCCCGCCGCATCGCCCGGCGAACCATCCTCATCGCCGAAGGCATCGCCCATCCCCCCGTCGATACGGTGGCGCTTCTGGACAATCCGCCCCCAAGCCTGCGCCGCTACCTCGGAAAATGACGAAAGGCCCCGGATCGCTCCGGGGCCTTCCTGTTTCTTCTTTGCGGCAAATACTCTGGGGGTCCGGGGGGGAAACCCCCGGCTCCGCCCTCAGTGCTTGCCCTTGTGCGGCGCCCAGAGGCGCTTGTTGCTCAGATACAGCAGCACCGTCAGCAGGCCCAGGAACAGCACGCCCAGGAAGCCCGCCTGCTTGCGCGCCATCATGTGCGGCTCGGCGGTCCACATCAGGAAGGCGGCGACGTCTTCCGACATGTGCTTCACATCGGCGGGCGATCCATCGGCAAAGGTCACCTGATCGTCCGACAGCGGCGGCGGCATGGCGATCCAGCCGGTCGAGAAGGCGTGGTTCTCGTAATAGGTGGTGCCCGCTTCTTCCTTGGTCTCGCCGGTATAGCCGTCAAGGATCGCAACGATGTATTCCGGTCCGCCCATCCCCTTGACGATCTGGTTCACGCCCAGACCCATCGGACCGTGGAAGCCGGCGCGGGCCTTGGCCATCAGGCTCAGGTCCGGCGCGTTCTCCATGCCCGAATGCGGGAAGAAGTCCTTCGGCTCGGCCTCGCGGTCTTCGCCGGTGTCCTTGTCGGTCACGGTGAAGTTCTTCGCATAGGCGCGCACCTGGTCTTCCGGCAGATGCGGCCCACCTTCATCGGCCAGCGACCGGATCGGCACGAACTTCAGCCCGTGGCAGGCCGCGCAGACCTCGGTGTAGACCTGCAGGCCGCGCTGCAGCTGGTGCTGGTCGAACTTGCCGAAGGGCCCCTCGAAGCTGAAGGACACATCCTCGATGGAAGGAGCATGTGCCGCCGCAGCAGGCGCAGGCGCTGCCGGGGCCTCAGCGGTCGCCGCCGGTGCCTCTGTCGTGGCGGCCGGGGCTTCGGTCGTTGCAGCAGGCGCTTCCGTGGTGGCCGCCGGTGCCTCGGTCGTGGCTGCCGGGGCTTCGGTCGTCGCAGCAGGCGCTTCCGTGGTTGCCGCCGGTGCCTCGGTCGTGGCGGCCGGGGCTTCGGTCGTTGCAGCGGGCGCTTCCGTGGTTGCCGCCGGGGCATCGGTCGTGGTGGCCGGTGCCTCGGTCGTCGCAGCAGGCGCTTCCGTGGTGGTCGCCGGGGCCTCGGTCGCTGCCGGGGCGGTGGTCGCCCCGGTCGTCGTGTCAGGCGCCACGGTTGTTGCCGGGGCTTCCGTTGCCGGTGCGGTCGTCGTGGCCGTCTGGGCCAGCACTCCGCCCGTCAGCACGGCGGACAGGGCCAGAGCCGAAACCGCTGTGATCTTGGTGTTTCTCAGCATTTCAATCTGTCCTTTCCGTCACTCGGCCGCGTGGGATTTGGCGCCGTAGTGGGCATTGAAGTCGTCCTCGATGGTCGCCGGCTGCACCAGCGGCTTTTCGATCACGCCCAGAAGCGGCAGGATCACCAGGAAGTAGGCGAACCAGTAGGCCGAGGCGACAATCGAGATCCAAGAGGTCACATCCGTCGGCGTCTGCGCACCGACCCACATCAGAACGACGAAGTCTATGACCAGAAGCAGGAACCACCACTTGAACATCGGCCGGAAGCGGCCCGAACGCACGCTCGAGGTGTCAAGCCAGGGCGCCAGCGCCATGACCGCGATCGCGCCGAACATCGCCAGCACGCCGAAGAACTTGGCGTCGACAATGCCGAAGGTGATCCAGTTGGTGAACATCACGACCCAGACATCGGCGGTGAAGGCACGCAGGATCGCGTAGAACGGCAGGAAGTACCATTCCGGCACGATNNAGAACGGCAGGAAGTACCATTCCGGGACGATATGCGCGGGCGTCGCCAGCGGGTTCGCCTCGATGTAGTTGTCGGGGTGGCCAAGGTAGTTCGGCATGAAGCCCACCACCGCGAAGAACACCACGAGGATCAGCGCCAGCGCGAACAGATCCTTGACCACGAAGTAGGGCCAGAAGGGCAGGGTGTCCTTTTCGGCTTCGGCCTTCGAGGTGCGGCGCACTTCGACACCGGTCGGGTTGTTGTTGCCCGTGGTGTGGAAGGCCCAGATGTGGACCGCGACCAGCGCGGCGATCACGAAGGGCAGCAGGTAATGCAGCGAGAAGAACCGGTTCAGCGTGGCATTGTCCACCGCCGGCCCGCCCAGAAGCCAGGTCTGGATCGGCTCGCCGATGCCGGGGATCGCGCCGAAGAGGCCGGTGATCACCGTGGCGCCCCAGAACGACATCTGCCCCCAGGGAAGCACATAGCCCATGAAGGCCGTCGCCATCATGGCGAGGTAGATCAGCATCCCGATGATCCAGGTCACTTCGCGCGGCGCCTTGTAGCTGCCGTAGAACAGGCCCCGGAAAATGTGGATGTAGACCGCCAGGAAGAACAGCGAGGCGCCGTTGGCATGCAGGTAGCGCAGCATGTGGCCGCCGTTCACGTCGCGCATGATGTGTTCGACCGACTTGAAGGCCATGTCGACATGCGGCGTGTAGTGCATCACCAGGACGATGCCGGTGACGATCTGCAGGACCAGGCAGAAGGCCAGGACGATGCCCCAGATCCACCACCAGTTCAGGTTCTTCGGCGTCGGGATCATCAGGGTGTCATAGACAAGGCTGACGATCGGAAGGCGCTGATGAAGCCACTTCTCGAAGCCGGACTTCGGTTCGTAGTGGTCGTGCGGAATACCAGACATGTTGACCCCTCAGCCCAGCAGGATGGTGTTATCGTCGGTGAACTTCGCCACCGGCACGGGAAGGTTCCGCGGCGCGGGGCCTTTGCGGATCCGGCCCGACGTATCGTAGTGCGACCCGTGGCAGGGGCAGAACCAGCCGCCGAAATCGCCCGAACCATTGCCCAGCGGCACGCAACCCAGGTGGGTGCACACGCCCATCATCACCAGCCACTGTCCGGCTTCGTCCAGACTGCGGTTCTGGTCTTCGGCGGTGGCGTTCGGATCGATGTTGGCGTTTTCGGCGCTTTTGTCGATCAGGTCGGTCAGCACGACCTTGCGCGCGGCGTCGATTTCCTCGGGGGTGCGGCGGCGGATGAACACCGGCTTGCCGCGCCATTTGACGGTCAACTGGGTGCCGACTTCAACCGCGCTGACATCGACGAAAATCGAGCTGAGCGCCTTGACGTCGGCTGAAGGATTCATCTGATCCACAAGGGTCCAGACGGCCGCGCCACCGGCAACGGCACCGACACCTGCGGTAGCGTAGTACAGGAAATCCCTCCGGGTGCCTGCGTGCTCTTCTGCGTGGGACACGAGATCTTCTCCCTTTCTTGGCCGGGGTGGCCATGTATCGACAGGCGGCAGTTTCCCGCCACCATCACGGGCAGGTTATTAACTTTCAAAACTGGGGGCGTCCAGCACACAAAGGGGCTGGCACGCACGAGATTCCGCTGTTTCCCCGGAGTGTTCCCGTGGCGACACGTCGCACCCCCGTCCGGCCGTGCCGTAACGTCAGCCCGCGGGCCGGGTGGCAAGCATCGCCGGACGCCGGGCGAAGGCCGCCTGCCAGAGGGCGAGTTGGGGGCGGCCGGATCGCCAATCGCGGTCGGCAAGGCGGAAATCCAGGTATTCCAGCGCACAGCCGATGGCGATCTGCCCCATGTCCAGCGACCTTTGCAGATGCGCCATCCAGCGGGATTCGAGCGCGTCGAGCGCCCGGTCGATCTTGGCCAACTGTCCATCGACCCAAGGCGCAAAGCGCACCTCTTCGGGGCGCAGGCGGCCTTCATAGACCACAAGAACCGCTGCCTCCATGATGCCATCGGCGGTGGCTTCCAGCGTCAGCGTGTCCCACAGCTGGGGTGCGGCAGGATAAAGCCGCCCGCCGGCCCGGTCATCAAGGAAGCGGCAAATCACCCGGCTGTCATAAAGCGCCGGGCCATCGTCGCGTTCCAGCGCCGGCACCTTGCCAAGCGGATTCTGCGCCAGGGGCATCCTGGCCGGATCAAGCGGCGTCCCTGAAGCCGGGATCAGCGCCACATCGCCAAGCTGGCCGGTTTCGTGCAGCAGGACCATCACCTTGCGAACGAAGGGCGAGGTCGGGGAGTGGTAAAGACGCATTCTGTCAGACCTTCCGATGGGGGTGTCGAAGGCCACTTTGCCGTGCGCCGCATCCCTTCGGCAAGCGCGAGCGAACCGGCTCCCTCAGGCCAGCAGCCGCCCCGCCGACTGGCCCTTGATGGTCGCGGTCAGGATCGTGCCTTCGGGCTGGTCGGCCGAAAACGCGACTTCGGTGAACTGCTCGGTCCGCCCCAGACGCGGGCCTTCGGTCAGGATCTGGTGAACCCGCCCCACCTGTTCGCACAGGTGCCGGTCCAGCGCGGCATCGCCTGCGGCGCGCAGGCGGGCGGCGCGGTCCTTCACCTCCGGTCCCCTGACTTGCGGCATCCGGGCGGCTGGGGTGCCCTTCCGGGGGCTGAAGGGGAAGACGTGGAGGAAGGTGAGCCCGCAATCCCCGACCAGCTTCAGCGAGTTCTCGAACATCGCTTCGGTTTCGGTCGGGAAGCCGGCGATGATGTCGGCGCCAAAGACGATCCCGGGGCGCAGGCGCCGGGCGTCCTCGCAGAAGCGAATCGCGTCGTCGCGCAGGTGGCGGCGCTTCATCCGTTTCAGGATCATGTCGTCGCCAGCCTGAAGCGACAGGTGCAGATGCGGCATCAGGCGCGGCTCGGTCGCGATGGCCTGCATCAGGTTGTCGTCGGCCTCGATCGAATCGATGGAACTGATGCGCAGGCGCGGCAGGTCGGGGACCAGCTTCAGGATCCGCATGACCAGATCGCCCAGACGGGGGCTGGCGGGCAGGTCCGCGCCCCATGAGGTAAGGTCGACCCCGGTCAGCACCACTTCGTTGAAGCCGCGATCCACCAGTCGCTTGATCTGTTCCACCACCACGCCCGCCGGAACAGAGCGCGAATTGCCGCGCCCGTAAGGGATGATGCAGAAGGTGCAGCGATGGTCGCAGCCATTCTGGACCTGCACATAGGCGCGATGGCGGCCAAAACCGTCGATCAGGTGGCCGGCGGTTTCCCGGACCGACATGATGTCGTCGACCTGCACCTTTTCGGTCTGGCCGATCAGGTCGGGCGCTCGCAGGCCCGTCCAGGTGTCGGCCTGCATCTTTTCATGGTTGCCGATCACCCGCGCCACCTCGGGCATGGCGGCGAAGGTTTCGGGTTCGGTCTGCGCCGCGCAGCCGGTCACGATGATCGTGGCGCCGGGATGGTCGCGCGACAGGCGACGGATTTCCTGCTTGGCCTTCCGCACCGCCTCGGCCGTCACCGCGCAGGTGTTGACGACCACGGCATTGTCGATGCCCGCAGCCTCGGCCAGCTCTTTCATCGCCTCGGTCTCATAGGCGTTGAGGCGGCAGCCGAGCGTCGAGAAGACCGGCGGCTTCATCGGATGGCGGCAAGGTAGTCGGGCGAAAGCCGCCCTTCAAAGACCAGCGCCACGGGGCCTGAAAGCCAGACGCCATCCTCGCGCCAGTCGACCGTCAGGACGCCACCATCGGCATCCAGCGTGACCTGCCGCCCCGTGAGCCCCCGCTGATGCGCGGCGACGGCGGTGGCGCAGGCGCCCGAACCGCAGGCCAGCGTGATGCCAGCGCCGCGTTCCCAGACCCGCATCCGCAGATGGTCGGGGGCCAAAAGGCTGGCGAATTCGACGTTGGTGCGGGCCGGGAACAGGGGATCGTGCTCGACCGCAGCGCCCCGTGCGGGCAGGTCCACCGCTTCGGCATCGGGTACGAAGAAGATGCAATGCGGATTGCCCATCCCCACCGCTGCCGGATCGCCGCGAAGCGGCAGGTGCAGCAGCTCGACATCCCGCGCGACAGGCACTGCGGCCCAGTCGAGAATCGGTTGGCCCATGTTCACCGACACGCGGCCATCGGCACTGCGGACCGCGTGCAGATCGCCGCGTTCGGTGCGGATATGCAGGCTTTCACGCCCCAGACCGGCCATGACGCGATCGGCGACGCAGCGGGTGGCATTGCCGCAGGCCCCGGCGCGCGATCCGTCCGCGTTCCAGAAATCCAACGCGATGTCAGCGCCTTCCGCATCGCGGATCTCGGCCAGCTGATCGAATCCCACGCCCCGGTTCCGGTCGCCCAGGGCGCGCGCTAGGGCCGACGTCGTCACCGCCCGACCCCCACGGGAATCGAGGATGACGAAGTCATTGCCTGCGCCATGCATCTTGAGGAAGGTCAGGCCTTGGGGGAAATCTGTCGCGTTCATGCGCCGCCATATAGGACCATGATGAAAGTTTTGCCAGCGCCCGTGCATCTTTGCACTTGACCGCCCCCGCAGGCCAACCTAAAGACCCGCCCTGTGAGATGGGCCGGTAGCTCAGTTGGTAGAGCAACTGACTTTTAATCAGTGGGTCACAGGTTCGAATCCTGTCCGGCTCACCATTCACAAATCAAGGGCCTGGGCGGCAACGCCCGGGCCTTTTGATTTCGGGGTCGATGCGCGGTCAGTCCTCGGCCAGATCGCCGTCGATCCGCCACCAGGTGCCCAGCGAAATGATGCGACTCACCAAGCCTGCGGCGTCGCGGACCAGGTCGGGCCGCGATGAGTTGTCCTGCTTGCCGGAAAGGGCCATGTCGGTCAGCTCCCCCAACTTGTCCTGAAGCGCCTTCAGCCCATCGAGGCTTGCCCGCCAGTCGCCGCGATCCATGACCGGGCCGAAGAATTCCGCCATGTAGCGCATCGCCTTCACGTCCTTGCGAAGGTTGTGAAGGGTGCGGTCGCTCATGTCTTCCAGCGGCTCTTCGGGCTGGATGTCGTCCCAGGCCCGGTCAAGCGCGTTGCTGGCCAGAACCGCGATGGGGGATTTGCGCCAGGTCCGGGCCTTCTTGCTGTCGGCCTTCCAGCCCTTTTTTTCCAGCCGCGCCTCCAGCCGGTCGGCGAATTCGTCGGCATCATCGCGCGAAAGCTTCTTGCGGGAACTGTCGCGCACTTCCATCGCGGCCTTCTGCCGGTCGCTGCGCTCCGCGTCGGTCTCGGCGGCCGCCAGACGGATGTCGGCGTCGCGGATATGCCCCAGTTGCAGGAACAGGCGACGCGATTCGTCCTTCAGGTCATCCACGAAGTCGCGGTCAAGGATCGGTTCGTAGGCCTTGAGCATGGTCCGCAGACGCCGCAGCGCCACCCGCGCCTGATGCGGCCCATGCGGGTCGTCATCCTTCATCGTTGCCTCAAGGTGGGTGACGAAATCATCTGCCGCGTCCAGCGCGACCACGATGAATGCCTCTTCTGCCGTCATGCCCGAATGGAGCGGAGTTCTGGCTTGCATCTGTCCCGTCCGTTGCTGGTGGCGGTGCAGATGATCCTGCACCGGCCTTGTAACAGAAAATCAGGCGCCCGATTTCGCCCTTTCCCGCAGGACGAATTTCTGGATCTTGCCGGTCGAGGTTTTCGGAAGTTCTCCGAAGATCACCGTTCGCGGCGTCTTGAAATGCGCCATGTTGGCCCGGCAGAAGGCGATCATCTCGGCCTCGGTCGCATCGGCCCCGCTACGCAGTTCGATGAAGACGCAAGGGGTTTCGCCCCATTTCTCGTCGGGCCTGGCGACCACCGCCGCCGCCTGCACCGAGGGGTGGCGGTAAAGCACATCCTCCACCTCGATGGACGAGATGTNNCGGTCCTTGATCTCGATATAGCCGTCCGGGTGCATCACCCCCAGATCGCCGGTCGCAAACCAGCCTCCGGCAAAGGCCTTTTCGGTCGCCGAGGGGTTCTTCAGGTAGCCGCGCATGACGTTGTTGCCGCGCATGAAGATCTCGCCCATCGTGACCCCGTCCGAAGGCATCGGTTCCAGCGTTTCGGGGTGGGCGACCATCAGCCCTTCCAGAACCGCGCTTCGGACCCCTTGCCGGGCCTTCAATCGCGCGCGTTCCTCATCCGGCAGCGCGTCCCATTCCTCTTGCCAGGCGCACAGCACGGCGGGGCCATAGGTTTCCGTCAGTCCGTAGACATGGGTCACCTCGATGCCCATCGCCTCCATCTTGGCGATGACGGCGGCGGGCGGGGCGGCGCCGGCGGTCATGACCTTGATCTTGTGGGCGAGGCGCGTCTTCAGGTCGTCGGGCGCATTGGCCAGCATCGCAAGGACAATGGGCGCGCCGCAGAAATGCGTGACCTTTTCTTCGGCGATCAGGTCATAGATCACATCGGTCCGCACGGCGCGCAGGCAGACCGACACGCCCGCGGCCGCCGCCATCGCCCAGGGGAAGCACCAGCCGTTGCAATGGAACATCGGCAGCGTCCAGAGGTAGCGCGGATGCGGACCCATGTTCCACGACAGGATCTGCGACATGGCGTTCAGCATCGCGCCCCGATGGTGATAGACGACGCCCTTCGGGTCGCCCGTCGTCCCCGAGGTGTAGTTGAGGCTGATCGCGTCCCATTCGCTGTCCGGGCCCTTCCAGGCGTAATCGGGATCGCCCTCGGCCAGAAGCTCCTCATAGGTCAGCGCGCCAACGTGATGGCCGCCATCGAAGGAGGGATCGTCGATATCGATCACCAGGCGGTTGCCATGCGCAATGCGCAACGCCCGTTCCATCACCTCCGAAAATTCGGGATCGACGATCACCACCTTGGCTTCGGCATGGTTGAGGATGAAGGCGATCGCTTCGGCGTCCAGCCGGGTGTTGATGGCATTGAGCACCGCGCCGCACATCGGGATGCCGAAATGCGCCTCGAACATCTCGGGGATGTTGGTCGCCATGATCGACACCGTATCGCCCTTGCCGATCCCGCGCCTGGCCAGGGCGCTCGCCAGCCGCCGGGTGCGGGCGTAGGTTTCCCCCAGGTGCGGCGGACCGAATGATAGACCACCGCCTCGCGGTTCGGGTAAATGTCGGCGGCGCGGGCGATAAGGCTGAGCGGCGTCAGCGCGACATGGTTTGCCGGGGTCTGGTCAAGCCCGAGTTCATAGATGTTCTGGCTCTTCACTGGCGATCCTCCTCAGGCGCGGCCGATATTCAGGCGATGCTATCCGCCGGATCGGATGCGGCCAAGGGGATCGACGGGGGTTAAAGTGCCCGACCACGCAGATCAGCCATGCGCCCACATCCAAGCTGGACCAGGGTTGTCGCCAGTTCATCCAGCAGAATGGCGATCAGATGCCCCGGACCGCGCGCGCCCATCGCCGCCGCCGCATGAAGGAAGGGCCGCCCGACCAGCACCGCATCGGCCCCCAGCGCGATCATCCGGGCGATATCCAGGCCCGACCGGATGCCGCCGTCGGCCAGGATCAAGGCCCCGTCGCCCAGCCGGTCGCGGACCCGGGGCAGCACCTGCACCGCCGTCGGCGCGGCGTCGATCTGCCGGCCGCCGTGGTTCGACACGATCACGCCATCCGCGCCAAGGTCCAGCGCCGCCGCGGCTTCACCCGCATCAAGCACGCCCTTCACCAGCAAGGGGCCGTTCCAGGCGTTCCGAATCCGCGACAGCCGGGTGGGTCCGATATGGCCCTGCATCATCCGCCCCAGGAATTCGGCCGCCGCAGAGAGCGAGCCTGCGGGGAAGTAGGGCGAAAGGTTCCGAAATTCCGGGATGCCGGTGCGGGCGGCGCGGATCGCCCAATGGGGGTGCGCTGCGATCTGCGCCAGCATCCGGGGGCCGACGCGCGGCGGCACGGTCAGGCCGCTTCGGATGTCGCGGCGGCGGCGGGTTGGGCCGGGGATGTCGATGGTCACCACCAGATTGCGATAGCCTGCCGCCTGCGCGCGCTGGATCATCGCGCGTTCCATCCCTTCATCGGCCGGGGGATAAAGCTGGAACCAGGCCGATGGGCCGGCAAGGGGCCGGATCTCTTGCATCGCGCTGGTGGCGTAGGTGGACAGGACATGCGCGATCCCTGCTTGGGCGGCGGCACGGGCGATATGCGCCTCGCACCCCGGCCAGACCAGTCCGCCAAGGCCCAGCGGGGCCACCCCCAGCGGCGCGGTCAGCCGCTGGCCCGCCAGTGTCACCGAAAGATCGGGCGCGGCATCTTCGACCAGATAGCGCGGGGTCAGGATCGTCCGGTCCAGATCGGCGCGGTTGCGGGCCACGCAGACCTCGGCGCCGATGCCGCCTTGCAGGTAGTCGCGCGCGAAGCCCGGCAGGCGGCGCAGCGCCACCGCCTCTAGCGCGGCGGCATCGGGAAAGCGCCGATCCAGCCGCGGGTCCGGGGTCACGCCTTGAAGCCGCCGGTCTGGTGCCAGCGCCAGGCATCGGCGATCATGTCGCGCATGTTCGACCGTCTGGGTTGCCAGCCAAGTTCCGTCCGCGCCCGTTGGCTGCCCGACACCAGCGCCACCGCATCCCCCGCACGGCGTTCGCCGTAGACGACCGGCACGTCGCGGTTGGTGACGTGGCGGGACTGTTCGATCACCTCGCGCACTGAAAAGCCGCTGCCGGTGCCCAGACAGAAGACCCGGTTGCCCTTGCTCTCCAGCAGCCAGTTCACCCCCAGGACATGCGCGTCGGCCAGATCGCTGACATGGACGTAATCGCGGATGCAGGTGCCGTCTGGCGTGGGATAGTCGGTGCCGAAGACCGTCAGCGCCGGGCGCTTGCCGTCGATGGCATCCAGCATCAGCGGGATCAGATGAGTTTCCGGCTGGTGGAATTCGCCCACCTCGGCATCCGGGTCGGCGCCCGCGACGTTGAAGTAGCGGAAGATCACCGACCGAAGCCCGTGGCTTGCGCCGAAATCGGCCAGCATGTCTTCGATCGCGCGCTTCGACTTGCCGTAGGAATTGATCGGGCGCTGCGGCGTGTCTTCATCCAGGACCACGCCATCCTGATCGCCATAGGTCGCGCAGGTCGAGGAAAACACGAAATGAAGACAACCGGCATTGACCGCCGCCTCGATCAGGTTGAGCGAGCCAAGAACGTTCGCCCGCCAGTATTTGCCGGGATCGCGCATCGCCTCGCCCACCAGGCTCAGCGCCGCGAAATGCATCACGGCGACCGGGCGGTACCTGGCAAAGGCCGCATCCAGCGCGGCGCGGTCAAACAGGTCGCCCTCGACCAGCGGACCGAAGCGCACCGCGTCACGCCAGCCGTTCGACAGGTTGTCGAAGGTGACGGGCAGGAACCCGGCATCGCGCAGCGCCTTGCAGGCATGCGCGCCGATGTACCCCGCCCCGCCGGTAACCAGAACGGCCCGCATGCCTTATTCGGCGGCCTTGCGGACCTGCGTCATTTCGCTGAGGAACTCGGCGAATTCGTCGTGCAGCTCGGGGCGTGCCAGACCGAAGGCGACTGTGGCTTGCAGGAAGCCCGCCTTCGACCCGCAATCGAAGCGCTGGCCGCGGAAGCGGTAGCCGTAGACGTTGTTCGACCGGGTGATTTCCTCGGCGATCGCGTCGGTCAGCTGGATTTCTCCGCCGGCGCCTGTCTTCTTGCTGTCAAGGTTTTCCATGACCTGCGGGGTCAGGATGTAACGTCCGATCACCGCAAGGTTCGACGGCGCCTCATCGGCTTTCGGCTTTTCGACCATGCCCTTCACCGAAACAAGGCTGCCCATGTCTTCGCGGATGTCCAGAACCCCGTAGGACGAAGCCTTGTCCTGCGGCACTTCCATCGCGGCAACGATATTGCCGCCGACCTCTTCATAGGCTTCGACCATCTGCTGAAGGCAGGGCTTTTCCGCCGCGATCACGTCATCGGGCAGCAGGACCGCAAAGGGTTCATCCCCCAGAAGCCGCCGCGCGCACCAGACGGCGTGGCCAAGGCCCAGGGCCTTCTGCTGGCGGACGTAGGCGATGGCGCCCGAATCCATGTCGGTCTGGTGAAGGATGTCCAGAAGGTCCGTCTTGTTCTTCGCCTTCAACTCGGCCTCGATCACCGGGGCATGGTCGAAATAATCCTCCAGCGCCGATTTCCCGCGCGAGGTGACGAAGATGAATTCCTTGATGCCGGCCGCGCGGGCCTCGTCGATGGCGTATTGGATCAGCGGGCGGTCGACCAGGGTCATGATCTCTTTCGGGATCGACTTCGTGGCAGGCAGGAACCGGGTTCCCAAACCAGCTACGGGGAAAATGGCCTTCGTAACCTTGCGCTTCATCAGTTCACCTTCAGCAAGTCGTTGCCCCAATCGGGATCGAGCTTTGTTATGTTGCGCGCCCGGCAACATTAGGACGCATCTATGACCAATTGGCGGCGATAGAACGGGGAATTTCCCGTGGAATCATGCCATTTTCATTGCCTATACACCAGTTTTCAATCCCGGCGGGAGGGAGCATTCCAGACGATCTGCAATTTGTGATGCAGCTGCCGCGAAATTCGGCGCCTTCTTGCGCTGCGACGCGGCAGTCCGCCGATGGCTCTTGTGTCAGTCGATCCCCATCTCGGCCATCATCGCCTCGATCTGCGCGACGTCTGACGGGTTGTTCAGTTCCCAGAACTTGCGACCGCGGGCCTCGACCTCGACACAGGCGACGGCGCGACCGTTTTCAAGGAAGCGCAGCTGTTCAAGGCCCTCAAGCGTTTCCAGCGGGCCGACCGGCCAGGTGGGATAATCCGCAAGCGAGGCGGGGCGATAGGCGTAGACGCCGACATGGTGGAACACCGGCGTCGGCTCATCGGGCGCATAGGTGCGGCCCGTGTAGGGAATCACTTCCTTCGAGAAATAAAGCGCCCGCCCGCCCGCGCCGAAAACCGCCGTGGTGCCGCCCACGCGCCCCGCGCGGCGGTCGGCCTGCAGGCTGTCAAGCATCGCGCCTTCGCAGCGCAGGACCGGGGTGGCGATTTCTGCGCCCGGATCGGCGCGTAACGCGGCGATCAGCGATTCAATGAACCAAGGGGGCGTCAGCGGCGCGTCGCCTTGCAGATTGACCACGATGGCATGCTGAAGGCCCAGCTTCTCATGCGCCTCGGCGCAGCGTTCGGTGCCGTTCAGCCACTTGTCCGAGGTCATGACAACCTCGGCCCCGAACCCTTCGGCATGGTCGCGGATGCGGTCGTCATCGGTGGCGACGACCACCCGATCCACCCCCGCGACCGTTTGCGCGGCCATCCAGCTGCGTTCGATCAGGCTGCGGGATACGCCGTGCGCCCCGCGAAGGCTGACCAGCGGCTTGCCCGGATAGCGGGTCGAGGCATGGCGGGCGGGGATGACGATCAGAACTCCCATTCGGACCCCGGCTTTGCGGCGGCTGTCTCGTCGTCTTCGCCTTCGTCCGCCGGGTCGGGCAGGTGGGTCTTCGACAGCAGGACGCCGGGCGAATAGGCGATAAAGAAGGGGTTTTCGAAACCGGGCTTGCCGTAGACAAAAGGCCCGTGGTCTTCCAGCCGGATCATCGCGCCACCCGCGCCGCGCAGGATCGCGTCGCCCGCGGCGGTGTCCCATTCCATCGTCCGGCCCAGACGGGGGTAAAGGTCCGCCTCGCCCGCCGCCACCAGACAGAACTTCAGCGAAGATCCGGCGCTGGTCAGGTCGCGGACCGAATATCGCGCGATGTAATCGTCCGTCGCCGCGTCGCGGTGCGACTTCGACGCAACCACCATCAGCGCACGGTTATCCGGCATCGACACGGCGATGTTGACCAGCTGGCCCGGCGTTTCCTTGGTGAAGGGCATCTTTTCTTCGACCGAACGGCCATCGCCCAGCGTGTAGAACAGCCGGTTCTTCGCCGGGGCATAGACCACGCCGCGCAGCGGGACGCCCTTTTCGACATAGGCGATGTTGACGGTGAAGTCGCCGCGGCGCTGGACGAATTCCTTGGTGCCATCCAGCGGATCGACGATCAGGAACCGCTCGGCGGTCAATTCATGCGTCTCGGCCTGTTCCTCGGTGACGATCGGCATGTCCGGGAAGGCTTCGGCCAGACCGGCGCTGATCAGGGCATCGGCGGCTTCATCCGCTTCGGTCACGGGGCTTGAATCCCGTTTCTGGCGCACCTCGAAGTCGGGGGCGTTGTAGATCTCGAGGATGCGTTCCCCGGCGTCCAGCGCCAGACGTCGCATCACGAAGGTCAATCTTTCGAAGTCCAAATCCGCGGCTCCCTGCGCCAGTCAATTCGCATGTTTGTTGCCCGCGATTATGGTCAGGAATATGGAAACCACAAGAATGGCTTGCAAGGCCGCCGCCTGACCTTCGCAGGGTTCGGAAATGTCAGTCCACCACCCGGAGCGTCAGGTTGATGCGTCCCCCGCGTGGCAGAAGATCCGAACTTCCGAAGTCGATCCGGTCGATCCCGTGATGGGCAAGCCGCGCCGCCCCGCCCATGACCATGACATCCCCTGACCCAAGCCAGAGGCTTTCGGTCGGCCCGCCCTTTTCGACGCTGCCCATGCGGAAGCGCGCCCGGTCGCCCAGGCTGATCGACAGCACGGGATGGCTGAAATCGGCCTCGTCGCGGTCCTGATGCAGACCCATCCGCGCGCCTTCGCCGTAGAAGTTCACGAGGCAACAGTCAGGCAACCGTGTCCCGCCGATGACCTCGCGCCATACCTTTAGCACGCTTTCCGGGATCGCCGGCCATTCCGTGCCCGAAGGGTGGCGGTCCGCGTAGCGGTAGCCGCGCTGGTCCGACACCCAGCCGTATTTCCCGGCCGAGGTCATGCGCACGCTCATCGGTTTGCCCCAGCGCGTGACGGGGGAAAAGAGCGGCGCGGCGGCGATCACCCCGCGCAGTTCGGCGACCATTTGCTCTTGCGCGGCGCGGTCCAGCCAACCCGGATGCAGCACAAATCCCCGCACCGTCACGGGTGCGGGTCCATCATCGCGGGATGAGGCGTCAAACAGGGACATGTTTCCGGCCAGTTCTCTGAAAATTCGCTTCCGTCTTGCTGTTGGCGACGCTTGCAGGGTGATTTTACCCCCCCTATATACGCCTCGACGCTGCCGGACCGATAGACGCGGACGACAGCCGGAACTATGGGATCGGGGCCCAGAGGCCGCTTACGGGTCTGTGCCCCATAATATCGCCGAAGGAAGGAATTATCACATGGCCAAAGTCATCGGGATCGACCTCGGGACCACCAACTCCTGCGTTGCCATCATGGACGGCGCGCAACCCCGGGTGATCGAGAACTCGGAAGGCGCACGCACCACCCCCTCGGTCGTGGCGTACACCGACACCGAACGCCTGGTCGGCCAGCCGGCGAAACGCCAGGCTGTCACCAACCCCACCAATACCGTCTTCGCCGTCAAGCGCCTGATCGGGCGCCGCGTCACCGACGCCGAGGTCGAGAAGGACCGCAAGCTGGTTCCCTATTCGATCGTCGACGGCGGCAATGGCGATGCCTGGGTCGAAGTGAAGGGTGAGAAATATTCGCCCGCGCAGATCTCGGCCGTGACGCTGCAGAAGATGAAGGAAACCGCCGAATCCTATCTGGGTGAGCCGGTGACGCAAGCCGTCATCACGGTTCCCGCCTATTTCAACGACGCCCAGCGTCAGGCGACAAAGGATGCCGGCAAGATCGCGGGTCTTGAAGTCCTGCGCATCATCAACGAGCNNNATCACCATCCTGGAAATCGACGACGGTCTGTTCGAAGTGAAATCCACCAACGGGGATACGTTCTTGGGCGGTGAAGACTTCGACATGCGGATCGTCAATTACCTGGCGGACGAATTCAAGAAGGAACACGGCGTCGATCTTACGCGGGACAAGATGGCCCTCCAGCGCCTGAAAGAGGCGGCGGAAAAGGCCAAGATCGAACTGTCCTCCAGCCAGCAGACCGAAATCAACCAGCCCTTCATCTCGATGGACATGAAATCGGGCACGCCGCTGCACATGGTCATGAAGCTGACCCGTGCAAAGCTGGAAAACCTGGTGGGCGACCTGATCAAGGCTTCGCTGAAGCCCTGCGCCGCGGCGCTGAAGGACGCGGGCCTGTCGAAAGGCGACATCGACGAGGTGG
>DJWG01000057.1:0-135 GCA_002440945.1 Rhodobacteraceae bacterium UBA6236
CGAGGCCACCGGCGCGGCCGAGCGGTTGGAGACGGCGCTCGGAGATGCCGGCCGCGCCGCGACGGATGCAGGCGCGGCGGCCGGGGCTGCCGCTGCTGCGGCGGAACCCACGACCGAGGCCGCCGTCACCGGCTG
>DJWG01000057.1:144-1031 GCA_002440945.1 Rhodobacteraceae bacterium UBA6236
GCGACATCGGCCAGAGCCTCGTCGGGGCCTTCCAGTCGGCGGAGAACGCGGTCGGCGAGTTCGTGAAGACCGGCAAGCTGAACTTCCGAGATCTGGTCACTTCGCTGCTCGCCGATCTCGCCCAGCTCGCAGCCCGGCGCTTTATCCTCGGGCCGATCGCCAATGCGCTGTCGGGCGTGTTCTCCGGCGCGGGCGGGATCTTCGCCAACGTTCTGCATGCCGGCGGGATGGTTGGATCGGCCGGACCCTCACGCTTGGTCCCGGCCATGGCTTTCGCCGCCGCCCCGCGAATGCATTCAGGCGGCATGGCGGGGCTACGCCATGACGAGGTGCCAGCGATCCTCCAGCGCGGTGAGCGGGTGCTGTCGCGTCGCGAGGCCCAGAGCTACGGTGCAAGCGGCGGGGTCAACGTCACGATCATGGCCCGTGACGCGGAGAGCTTCCGGCAGTCCCGCACGCAGGTCGCGGCCGACATCGCCCGCGCCGTGTCGCTCGGGCGGAGGGGCATGTGATGGCATTCCATGAAGTCAGGTTCCCCGACAACATCAGCCGCGGTGCGCGCGGCGGGCCGGAACGGCGCACGCAGATCGTCGAGTTGGCAAGCGGTGACGAGGAGCGCAACGCCAGCTGGGCCAACAGCCGCCGACGGTACGACGTCGCCTATGGCATCCGCGGTGCCGACGATCTGGCGGCGGTCGTGGCCTTCTTCGAAGCGCGCAATGGCCGCCTGCACGGGTTTCGCTACAAGGATTGGGCCGACTACAAGTCCTGCCTGCCATCTCAGGCAGTCGCCCCGACTGACCAGCCCGTTGGCACAGGCAATGGCGCTGTCACCACCTTCGCCCTGTTAAAACGCTACACCTCCGGCGCGCAAAGCTGGACCCGCG
>DJWG01000057.1:1082-2672 GCA_002440945.1 Rhodobacteraceae bacterium UBA6236
GTTCGACGTGCCCGTCCGCTTCGACACCGACATGCTCGATGTCACCCTCGACCTTGAGCGGTTGGGGTCCATCGCATCCATTCCGCTGCTGGAGATCCGGCGATGAACGAAGAAACCGTTCGCGGGGCTTACGCGGCCCCACTGGGGCCACGGTCCCCGCTCACTGTCGCAGCCGCCCTGCGCTGGCCAAGGTGCTGTCATGGATGACCAAAGCAATTTCATCGCAACAGCACTTCGGGATCTGGCGACCTCCACTGCCGTCATCCTTGCCGCCTGGGGCGCGCTTGGTGGGGCCACCAACGCCCTGACCACGCGGATGCGGCTCCGCGATGCCCTGCGCCACATCCTGCTCGGCGGTCTGATCGCGGCCGGGATGGGCAGTCTGTCGATGGCGGTGATCACCGCCTGGCTCAGCCTGCCATCGCAGGCGATCCCAGCCGGGGGTGCGGCGGGGTCTGCCGCCTATCTGGTCGGTGTCTTCGGCCCTGCCTTCATCGAGGTGGTGCTCGCCCGCCTGCGCGGCAGCAAAGGGGGCACCCCCGATGCATGAACTTCTCCGCCTTGCGCGCGCCATTCGCTGCGATGCCGCCGATCCGGCACAGGCCTTCAGCCACCGCCTGCGTATCGGCCTTCTGATTGCCGCCCTGATCCTGATCCTTTCCTCCATCTTCGGGTAATCCCATGCATATGACAGACCGGGGGCTGCTGGCCCTTGTCCGGCACGAAGGACTCGTGCCTGGACCCTACCTTGATGCCAAAAACGTCTGGACCTTCGGCATCGGCCATACCGCTGCCGCCGGTCTGCCCGATCCGGCCCAGATGCCGCGCGGCATGCCCCTCGATCTCGACGCCGGGATCCGCGAGGCGTTCCGGCTCTTCCGCGCCGACATCGTAGCCTACGAGGCCGAGGTGCTGCGTGCGGTGAAGGTGCCGCTGCAGCCGCACGAGTTCGATGCGCTGGTCAGTTTCCACTACAACACCGGCGGCATCGCGAAAGCGTCGCTGACCCGCCATCTGAACGCGGGCAACCGGGGCGCCGCCGCGCAGGGCTTCATGGGCTGGCTTCGGCCCGCCGCAATCCGAACGCGCCGCGAGGCCGAGCGCGATCTATTCCGCGATGGCCGCTATCCGACCGGCACCATTCCGGTCTGGACGGTCGACCGCAATGGGCGGGTGGATTTCTCGCGGCCCATTCGGCGACTGTCCGAGGCAGAGGCGCTGGTTTTGCTGCGTCCTACGAACACGCCGGTGCCGATCCCCTTGCCGACGCAACCCCCTGCCGCCCCTTCCTGGTGGCAGCGGCTCATGGAATTCTTCAATGGAAAGGCAACATCATGAACTGGAACATCGCGCGCGGGCTGGTCTATCTGGCCTGTCTTGCCGCCTCCGGGCTGGCCATGGCCGGGCTGGCGGATTTCGATCTGGTGACCGGCAGCTTCGATCTGCGTCCCTTCAATCTCTATGCCCTGACCGGCACCGCCGGGGGTGTGATTTCCTCGGGGCTGGCCTCGGTCGCCCTGTGGCGGGGTTGGGGGCGCAAGTGAAAGCGCTCCCGCCCGCGCTTCAGGCCCATCTCGACGAGGGCACGAC
>DJWG01000015.1:0-4661 GCA_002440945.1 Rhodobacteraceae bacterium UBA6236
GAAGAACCCGCTGCGCAAGGAAATCGCCAAGCTGGCCGCGTCGCTGAATGAACTGAACAAGGCCGCCGAAGCAAGCCGCGTCTGATTGAAAAGGGGCTGAGATGTTTTCCCGTTACCGCAAGACCGCCGAACCTGCGAAGACCACCGCCCCCGCCCAGCCGGCGGGCAGTGCGGCCCCGGCTGCGGCCGCTCAGCCCAAACCCGGCGTCGGCCGCAAACCCCTGCCCGCAGCGCAAACCGCCGCCGTTGCCGCGGCCTCCGACAAGGACAAGAAGCGCAAGGAAAAGATGAGCGAGCTGAAGGTCGAGCTTCACCGCCGCCTTCTTGACAACCTCAACCTCTCCGCGCTGGAACACGCTTCGGAAAACGAGCTGCGTCAGGAAATCGTCGCCATCTCGACCGAGGCGCTGGAAGAAATGAGCGTCGTCCTGAACAAGGAAGAACGCGTCACCCTTTACCAGGAACTCTACCACGAGGTGATGGGCCTTGGCCCCCTTGAGCCGCTGCTGAAGGACGACACCGTCAACGATATTCTCGTGAACGGCCCGCAGCAGATCTTCGTCGAACGCGCGGGCAAGCTGCAACTGACCGACATCACCTTCAAGGACGAACGCCACCTTCTGCGGATCATCGACAAGATCGTGTCCGCCGTGGGCCGCCGCGTCGATGAATCGAACCCCTATGTCGACGCCCGTCTGGCCGATGGCTCGCGTTTCAACGCCATGGTGCCGCCGATCGCGGTCGATGGCTCGCTCGTCTCGATCCGCAAGTTCAAGAAGGACAAGCTGGGCGTGGACGATCTGGTTCGCTTCGGCGCCTTCACCGAAGAAATGGCCGCCTACCTTCAGGCCGCCGTGTCGACCCGGCTGAACATCATCGTTTCGGGCGGGACGGGTTCGGGCAAGACCACCACGCTCAACGCGCTGTCGTCCTTCATCGACAATGCCGAACGCATCCTGACCATCGAAGACACCGCCGAACTTCAGCTTCAGCAGGTCCACGTCGGCCGGATGGAAAGCCGCCCCGCCAACGTCGAAGGCAAGGGCGCCGTGACCCAGCGCGACTGCCTTCGCAACGCCCTGCGGATGCGTCCCGACCGGATCATCGTCGGTGAAACCCGCGGCGAGGAAGTCATCGACATGCTTCAGGCCATGAACACCGGCCACGACGGGTCCATGACCACGATCCACGCCAACAGCGCCCGCGACGGCATCAGCCGTCTGGAAAACATGGTCGCCATGGCCGGGATCGAGATGCCGCTGAAGGCCGTCCGCAGCCAGATCGCATCGGCCGTCAACCTGATCGTGCAGGCCTCGCGCCTGCAAGACGGGTCGCGCCGCATGACCTCGATCACCGAAATCACCGGCATGGAAGGCGAAGTCATCTCGATGCAGGAAGTCTTCCGCTATGAACGCCTTGGCCTTGCCCCCGACGGCAAGATCATCGGCCGCTTCACGGCGACGGGCGTCAGGTCGCATTATTCCGACCGCTTCAAGCAGTGGGGCTTCGACCTGCCGGCCTCGATCTACGAACCCATCGCGGCGGAGTGACCATGTCTCCAGCACTCATCATCTATGGCCTGATCTTTGTCGCCGTCCTGGTGTTGGTCGAAGCCATCTATCTGCTGGTCTTCGGCAAATCCATCTCGCTCAACAGCCGGGTGAACCGCCGTCTGACGCTTCTGGACAAGGGCGTGCAGCGCGAACAGGTGCTCGAACAACTCCGCAAGGAAGCCAGCCAGCACCTGATGGCCAAGGGCATTCCGCTGTACTCGATCCTCGCGGCCAAGGCGCAGAAGGCCAACATCGCCTTCTCGCCGAAGGCGCTGATGGGGGTCATGGGCCTTCTGTCGGTCTTCGCTTTCCTCGGGCTCAAGATCGGCACGACCGCCTCCACCCCGGTGCAGATCGCCATCGCCGTCCTGATGGGCGTCGGCGCAGTGTTCTTCTGGGTCAACAAGAAGGCCGCCAAACGGATGTCGATGGTCGAGGAACAGCTTCCCGACGCCGTCGAACTGATGGTCCGGTCGCTGCGCGTCGGTCATCCCTTCGCTTCTGCCATCCAGATCGTCGCCAAGGAAATCCCCGATCCTCTGGGCACGGAATTCGGCATGATCGCCGATGAAAGCGCCTATGGCCGCGACGTGACGGAATCGCTGAAGGACCTGGCCGAACGCATGGACATGCAGGATCTGCGCTTCCTTGCCGTCGCCGTGACCATCCAGCAGACATCGGGCGGCAACCTGGCCGAGATCCTTGATGGTCTGGCCAAGGTGATCCGGGCGCGCTTCAAGCTGTTCCGCCGCGTCAAGGCCATCACCGCCGAGGCGAAATGGTCGGGCATGTTCCTGTCGGCCTTCCCGCTGATCGTGCTTGCGGTGATCCAGGTCACCAAACCCGATTACTACGACACGGTGAAAGCGTCGTCGGCCTTCATCCCGGCCGCACTTGTGGTCTTCGCCTTCCTCGCCGTGAACGTCCTGTTCATGAAGATCATGGTCAACATCAAGGTCTAGGGCATCAGCATGTTCACCTCCCTCAAACAGATGCTTGTCGACCAGTTCGGCCCCTTGGGTCCGTTGATCGCGATTGGCGGCCTTGGACTGCTTCTGATCCTCGCGGCGCTGCCGACCATGCTGAAGAAGCAGGTCGATCCGCTGGACAAGCTGCGTGATGCAAACCGCGGCACCTCGACCCTGTCGGCGGCGAAAGGCGGCAAGGACGCGGCCAAGAAATCGCTGCGCATGGGCAACGGCGGCAGCGACAAGCTGGACAAGTTCGCCACCTTCCTCGAACCGAAGACCGAGGAAGAAATGACCAGCGCCCGCCTCAAGATGGTGCAGGCGGGATACCGCGGCCGCAACGCCGTGCGGACCTTCCACGCCATCCAGTTCGTGATGGGGATCGTCTGCCTTGTGCTTGGCGTGATCTACGCGCTGATTTCGTCCGCCACGGGCGAGATTTCCACCACCAAGCTGATCCTGTCGGTCCTCATTCCCGGCGCGGTGGGCTATTACCTGCCCCGCTACTGGGTCGACCGCCGCGTGCAGACCCGCCAGGCCGAAATCCAGAACGGCTTCCCCGACGCGCTTGACATGCTTCTGGTCTGCGTCGAAGCCGGTCAGTCGCTTGATCAGGGCATCATCCGGGTTTCGAAGGAACTGGCCGCGGGCTATCCGGCGCTTGCCGAGGAATTCGAAACCGTCTCGGCCGAGGTCAAGGCCGGCAAGGACAAGATCGCCGTCCTGCGCAGCTTTGCCGAACGTTCGGGCGTGCCGGATGTGGCTTCCTTCGTCACCGTCATGATCCAGTCGCAGACCTTCGGCACCTCGATCGCGGAATCGCTGCGCGTCTATTCGTCGGAAATGCGCGACAAGCGCGTGATGCGGGCCGAGGAAGCGGCGAACAAGCTGCCGACGAAGATGACGCTCGGCACGATGATGTTCACCGTTCCGCCCTTGCTGATCATCCTTGTCGGGCCGTCGGTTTACGATATGATTCAGATGTTTGCGAACTTCAACATGTGACGAATGAAACCCTTCCTTATCGGCATCGCCACGGTTCTTATGGTAGCCGCCTGTCAGCAGACAGGCGGCTTTCCCTCTGCGAAGGGATCACCCTACGCCCCGACCGGCCGCGGCGCCTCATCAAGAGAGGTGGACGCGCTTCTGGTCGGGCACCGCCTGTTTGCGGCCGAAGAATACGAACTGGCGCTGAAGGCCTATTACCGCGCGGCGGGCAAATACGGCCCCACGGCGGAAATCCTGTCCGCCATCGGGTCGGCCGATCTGAAACTCGGTCGCCTGAATCAGGCCGAACAGATGCTGCGCCGGGCCATCGAGGCCGATGAAACCTCGGTTCCGGCCTGGAACAACCTTGGCGTCGTGCTGATGGAACGCGGCAAGACCGGCGAGGCGGCGCGTGTCTTCCAGACCGCCTTCGGGCTTGATAGTGGCCAATCGGACGAAATCCGTGAAAACCTGCGCCTCGCACTCGCCAAGAAGGACGCAGCCGATTATGCTCCGGCCGATAACCATAATTTCTCCTTGGTCAGGTCGGGCAACGGGACGTACCAGCTGCTGACCAGGAATTGAGGCAGTCAGCAGAGGACGCAGAACATGCGCCACCCCATTCTTGCTTCGCTGTGCCTGTGCGGCATCGCGATGATTTCAGCCTGCAACAAGACCCCCGATGCCAGGAAGGCCCTGAAAGACCTCAATGTCATCGACGAATCCAATCTGAACGATGTGATGCTGTCCTCGTCCGATCCGAACGAGGCCGTCACCTATTTCCAGCGCACCTCTGCGGCCAACCCCGACCGGATCGACGTCAAGCGCGGGCTGGCCAAGTCCCTGATCCGCGCCAAGAAAACCCGCGAGGCCGTCGGCGTCTGGGCGCAGGTGAACGCCAGCCCCGAAGCCACCAATGACGACAAGGTGGGTTATGCCGATGCGCTGATCCGCGCCAACGAATGGAAGCGCGCGCAAGAGGTTCTGAACACCATCCCGCCGACGCATGAATCCTTCGAACGCTATCGGCTGGAAGCGATGGTGGCGGACGCCAACAAGAACTGGAAGAAGGCCGACAGCTTCTATGAAACGGCCGTCGGGCTGACCACGACCCCATCAAGCGTCCTGAACAACTGGGGCTATTCCAAGCTGA
>DJWG01000015.1:4673-7430 GCA_002440945.1 Rhodobacteraceae bacterium UBA6236
CGGCGCAGCGCAAATACGACATGCCGAACGTGCAGATGACCCAGGAGGAACGGGCGCAGCTTCTGTATACGGCCGCGCTTTCCGCCATCAAGCAGGGCGACACCGCCACCGGCCGCGCGCTTCTGAGCGATGCGGTCGAAACCAGCCCGCAATATTTCGAGGAAGCGGACCGCGCGCTCAAGACCCTCGATTCCAACGTGACGAAGGGTTGAGACGATGCTGCAAATGACAGCCTTCCAAGTCTATCAGGTCTTCCTGGTCCTTTGCCTGCCGATCTGCGCCTTCGTGGTCTGGAGCGACCTCAAGACCATGAAGATCCCCAACAAATCGGTGCTGGCGCTGATCGCGGTCTTCGTCGTCGCGGGGCTGATCGTCATGCCGCTTGAAGCCTGGCTCTGGCGTTGGGCGAACTTTGCCGTGATCCTGGTCATCGGCTTCGTGCTGAACGCGGTTGCGAACGTCGGCGCGGGCGATGCGAAATTCGCAGCCGCCGCCGCGCTTTTCGTCACCGCCGGCCATGCGGAACTGATCATGCCGCTTTTCGCGGCCTTCCTGCTGGCGGCCTTTGCCGCCCACCGCATCTTCCGCGCCATTCCCGCGGTGGTGAATGCCACGCCCGACTGGGTGTCCTGGAAACGCAAGGACTTCCCCATGGGCCTCGCACTGGTCGGCGCTTTCGTGACCTACCTCTGCTTCCGCGCCATTCCGCCCTTCGAGGCCTGGGTTCAGGGCGCCTTGGCCTCGATCAGGATGTAGACCGGGGTCCGGCGGACGATGGTGATCTGGCGTTTGCTTTCGGCCAGCGCCTTCAGCATCGTCGCGCGGACGGTCATGTCGACCGGGCAGATCGGGATGAAGATGTAATCCGTGTTCTCGATCCCCGGCAGCCCGCCGTAATACCAGGGCGCCGCACCCCTGACCGGCTGGAAATCTCCAAAAAGCCAGAACACCGAAAACACATCGGCGGCCATGAGTCGCGTGCCGCCGAAGCCGGCGGCGTCCAGATCCTTAACCGCGACGTCGAAAAGCGCCGCCATCCCGGTTCTTTGTTCGCAGACCGGCAGCGTTTCCCCCAGAAGGACGGCCTTGTCCCTTTCGCCGCGTTCGGCGTCGGCGGCATGGGATTCAAACCCCGAACCGGGCAGATCGCCCGCCACGATGTTGTTCACCTCATAGACCCGCGCGCGCTGCACAAGGATGTCGTGATGCTGCGGCAGGCCCGCGATCAGTGGCCGGGTGTTCTTGGTCGGGGCCCCCAGATGGCGCAACGGACTATAGGCCAGGTTCAGCGCTGACCCGGTTCCAAGCGTCAGAAGCACGATCCCCGCAAGGCCCAAGGCCTGCCGAAGGTCCCAGCCCAGCGGGTTCAGGACCCCCGCGCGGGGCCGCAGCGCAAAGGCCATGAGCGCCACAAGGATCAGCCATTGCGGATCGTTGCCGTAGTTCTGGAAGACGATGTAGATCAGCCCCGGCATCAGCAGCATCATGGCAAGACCTTCGGTCATCCGTTCGGACTGACGAAGGAAGATCACCACCGCCAGAAGCGCCATCGTCGCGGTCAGGAAGGCCGGCGCGGCCGCCACCGACCAGAAGCTCTGCCCCGGCTGCGGCCGGATGGGCGAAGCCGCCACGATCTGCAGGTCATGCAGATACGCCGTCCAGAACCCAAATCCCGCCGCCGCCGTCATGATCGCGGCGACAGTCAGACCCGCGACCACCGCGACGCCGATCACGCCCCAGCGCCGCCGCGCGAAAAGCGCCACCAGAAGCCCCGGCGCCAGCGCGACCACATAAGTGGCCTTCACCAGCACCAGCACCGCCACGCCAAGGCCAAGGATCACGCCCTCGACCCCGGCCCTTTCGCGTCGGGGCGCCATCACCGCCAGCGGCACCGCCAGATAGGCGATGGCCCAGGCCCAGCGGTTGTAATGCATCGAAATCGAAATGCTTACCTCGGTTTCGCCATGCACCAGCGCCAGGCACAGCACGGTGACAAAGATCGCATAAAGCCAGCGCCAGCCCCCGGTGAACCGGGTGGTCGCCACATAAAGGATCGCGGGCAACAGGATCAGCGCGACCATGATCTGCGCGTAAAAGATCGCATGGCCGATCCCCGCGCCCAGTTTCACGAAAAGCGCGATCGGGGCCATGGCCAGAAAACCGATCGGCGTCATGAAATCCAGATGCGGCCATTCGCCCCCGGCGATGCGCAGGACGATGTCGGCAAGCTGCAAGGTATCGCCTTCGTGCTTGCCGATGTAGAAGCCGCCCTTGGCCAGCGCCGCCCCCCCCAGCGCGGCAATCAGGAACAGCATCACCGCCGCCAGATCACCCGTCCGCGCCTCGGACAGCCGCGTGAGGAACGCGCGAAGTCCCTGCGACATACCGCCTGCAACCGCTTCTTCACCCTGCCCGATCATGCCCTGATTATCCGCCTGATTTTCCATTTTTCCGCCACATTGGCCCGACAGGATCGTCATTGAAACGTCCTACCCCCAGTCTGGCCGCTTACCAAGGCGTGGGATGGGAGAAAAATGGACAAAATTGCGCGCTCGGGAAGATTGTCTCAAATGAACGTTCAAGTCGGAAACGTCCTTGCCCCCGTTCCCCCCAAAACCCTGGCCGATACCGGCCTGACCGTCGTGATGATGCGGGATATCCTTCTCAAGACCATGTTCCGCATGAACCTTGAAACCGTTTCCGACATCGCGAGGATCATCTCGCTGCCGATTCCGGTGACGCAGGAACTGATCGACC
>DJWG01000076.1:0-29112 GCA_002440945.1 Rhodobacteraceae bacterium UBA6236
CGGAACCGAAGGGGCTGACGGCCTGATCTAGACCCCGAGCGACGCGATGGCGGCGAAGATCGCAAGGATCGCCAGCCATTGCGTCGGACGGACCGCCTCGGACAGGAAGGCGCGCGCCAGAAGGATGGTGACGACGCCGAAGACCGAGGCGACGACGGCCGCGAATTCGGGCCGGGGCAGGGCGGCGGCCAGCGTGACGGATGCCATCGCCGTCGCGTCCAGCAGGCCCATGGGGACCAGGAGCCGCCAGGGCATGGGGCCATCGCTCCTTTGATCCGGAAGCATTGAAATGGCGAGGATCGTCACGGTCAGCGCGGCGGCCCGGGTGATTGCCATCTTCGGCCATTCGGCCTCGGCCAGACCGGACTGCGCCGCCATCTGGGCCAGCGCGAAGGTGGCCGCAAATCCAAGCCCGGCTGCCAGCGACCAGAAGACCGCCTGCCTGCGGCCGCCGCCTGCGCCTTCGTTGTCTGGCGACAAGAGCGCCACGATCCCGACTCCGCCGACGATTGCACCGGCGGCGAGTGTCTGCAGGAGGGTGGGTGCGCGACCCGAGAAGGCCGCGATCAGCACCGTCAGGATCGGGTAGGCGCCGATGATCGGCGCGACCAGCGCCACCGGGCCGATGGCGAAGGCCCGGTAAAGCCCGTAGCCTGCAAGCGCGAAGCCGACCCCGGCGCCAATCGCCATCAGCGCGCCGGGCGCATCGACGCTGACCGGGCGGCCGAGCGTCACCGCCAGCACTCCGACCGGGACCAGACCGGCGGCAAGCGCCGTGCCCATCAGCGGCAGCACCGGACGGCCCGGCGCGGCGAAGCGCACCAGCATGTCGTGAATGCCCCAGGCAAGGGCGGCGACGAGCCCCAGCAGAACGGACATCAGAAAGTCACCTTTGGTATCATGACACTTGCGACACAGGTTTTTCGGTCATATTCTTCCTATTAAATAAATATTCCAATGGTTCAATCTGCCGAGGCCCTCATGTCAAGTCCGATGCCCGACAGTCTTTACCCCCCTGTCCATCCGGGGCCGCCGCGGCCCAGTGGCCTGATCCTGCCCCGCGGTCTGACGCTTCCGAGCAATGTCGAACGCTACGGCGTGCCGGGGGCCGGGGCAATCGTCATCCCGATTTCGGAAGGCGACCGCATCACCATCCGCAACGACGAGGGCGGCCAACGCTGCGAAGTCGTGGCGGCGGGAACGGATGGCGCGATTTCGGCCCGTTTGCTGGGACTTGCAGGGCAGGGCGGGGCCGAGGGGGTGATGGCGCTGCTGTCGTCTGGCGAGGAAAGCCTGTCGAAACTGCGCGCGGGGCTTGAACGGCGGGGCATCGATCTGGCGCGGGCAGGCCGTGAGGCGCTGCACCTTTTTGGCGCAGATACTCCGGCCGGGACGGAAGAGACGCTGACGGCGTCGGGAAGCGGCCATGTCATCATTGCGACCCCTGCCGGACAGATGGATGTCTGGGGTCAGGATACGGCAACGCCGCTGACGGTGATCGTCACGCGGACCAAGGGCCGGATGCAGCTTGCCCACGATCTGCCCGATCCGCTGGCCGATCCGATCCTTGATCTGCGGGTGAAGTCCGCAACCGCCGAGGCCTATTTCGTCAAGGCCGGGGATTACATCCAGATCCTTGATGTGGACGGTCGGCAATGCACCGATTTTCAGTGCTTCTCGGCCCGCAAGCTCGACAAGGGCCGGGAACTGGCGATGGACGTGACGGCCACCCGCAGCCTGATGGGCCATGCCTATCCGATGCCGGGGCTGCACGCGAAATACTACGATCAGGATTTCACGCCGCTGGTCGAGGTCGTGCAGGACACCTGCGGGCGCCATGACGCCTTTTCGCTGGCCTGCTACGCCAAGTATTATGATGACATCGGTTATCCCGGTCACACCAACTGCACCGAAAACTTCAACGGCGCGCTGTCGCAATATGGCATCGGGCCGCGTGGCGGCTGGATGGCGGCGAATTTCTTCTTCAACACCGGCGTCGATGCGCATGGGGTCATGACCTCGGACGAGCCTTGGTCGCGGCCGGGGGATTATGTGCTGATGCGGGCGCTGACCGATATCGTCTGCGTTTCCTCGGCCTGCCCCGATGACACGACCGCCGCCAATGGCTGGAACCCGACCGACATCCATGTGCGCAGCTATTCCTGGGCGCATTCCTTCAAACGCGCGATCGCCATTCGCGCCACCCCAGATTCGGAGCCGACAATGACCAAGGAAACCGGCTTTCACGACCGGCTGTCGGAGCTGACCCGCGATTTCGTCGAATATCGTGGCTACTGGCTGGCGAATTCCTTCGCCGCCGCCGGCCCGGTCGAGGAATACTGGGCCTGCCGGGAAAAATGCGTGGTGCTGGACCTGTCGGCCTTGCGGAAATGGGAAGTGACTGGGCCGGATGCCGAGGCGCTGATGCAATACACGCTGACGCGGGACGTCAAGAAGCTGACGCCGGGGCAGATCGTCTATTCGGCGATGTGCTATCCGCATGGCGGCATGATCGACGACGGCACGGTCTTCAAGCTGGGCGCGAACAACTTCCGCTGGATCGGCGGCGATGACTACAGCGGGGTCTGGTTGCGCGAACAGGCCGAAAAGCTGGGGCTGAAGGTGCTGGTGCGGTCCTCGACCGATCAGATGCATAACCTTGCGGTTCAGGGGCCGGAAAGCCGCGAGCTGCTAAAAAAGGTGATCTGGACCCCGCCGCACCAGCCGACGATGGCCGAGCTTGGCTGGTTCCGGTTCACCGTCGGACGGATCGGCGATGCCGAAGGCGTGCCGGTCGTCGTGTCGCGCACCGGCTACACGGGTGAACTGGGTTATGAAGTCTGGTGCCATCCGAAACACGCCGGAACGGTCTTTGACGCGATCTGGGATGCGGGTCAGGATCATGGCATCCGCCCGATGGGCCTTCAGGCGCTGGACATGGTGCGGATCGAGGCGGGGCTGATCTTCGCGGGCTATGACTTCAGCGACCAGACCGATCCGTTCGAGGCAGGGATCGGCTTCACCGTGCCGCTGAAGACCAAGCCCGATGACTTCATCGGCCGCGAGGCGCTGATCCGCCGCAAGGAACACCCCAGCCGCAAGCTTGTGGGGCTGGATATCGACAGCGCGATCGAGGTCGGGCATGGTGATTGCGTCCATGTGGGGCGCGCGCAGGTGGGCGAGATCACCTCGGCCATGCGCTCGCCGCTGCTTGGCAAGCAGATCGCCTTGGCGCGGATCGACGTCGCCCATGCCGATCTGGGAACAGCCGTGGAAATCGGCAAGCTGGACGGGCAGCAGAAGCGCCTGCCGGCAACCATCGTTGGATTTGCGCATTACGATCCCAAGAAGACCCGCCCACAATCATGAGGGAACCATGCAGTCCATTCTTGACCAGATCGGAGGCGAGAACGCGCTGAGGGCGCTCGTGAACCGGTTCTACGACCTTATCGAAACCGATCCGCGCGGCGAAAGGCTGATGCGGCTTCACCTGCGTGGGCATGGGCTGTCCCATGTCCGGGTGGAACAGTTCGATTTTCTGAGCGGCTTCCTGGGGGGCCAACGCTACTACGCCGAACGGCATGGCGACATGGACCTGCGGCGCATCCACGCCCATGTGCCGATCAGCGAGGTCGAGGCAGAGGACTGGCTGGCGCTGATGGACCAGGCCATCGCAGAGACGCTGGTGGCGGGTCCGGCGGTCGAACGGATGCGGGCCACTTTCCGCCGGGTGTCGATGATGCTGGTCAACGACCTGGGCGAATGGGGAATGCCCGCGCCGACGCCGAAAGCGCAGGCGCAACTGCAATAGCGGCCCGCCGCAACACTGGAATACAAGAAGGGCGCCGGTTTCCCGGCGCCCTTTTCAGTCCTGATCCGGGGGGAATCGGATCAGTTCCGAAGGTAGCTTTCCATGCTGTCGTCCAGCGCGTCCTTCCACGGCGTATGGTGCTGGGGCGCCATGGTGCCGGTGATCACCGATTTGTAGCTGTGATTGCGGAAGCCCATGATGTCCTGCTTCTTGTGGTCCTTCCATTCGAAGAAGGCCTCGCAGGCGCCGTCGACGTCAAAGCTCGGGTAGTCGGTTTCGGCGATCAGTTCCTTGACGTATTCGCCCTGATAATGGATCGCGTCATGCGCGTCCTTGCCGGCATCCTCGCCCGCCACGCGGTCGGTCACGTCCTTCAGCAGTGTGGCCTTGTCGGCCGGGATCTGGATCTTGCCCATGATCGCGTCGCGGACCCACCAGGCCTGCGCGTCGAACATGTTGAAGGTGAACCACTGGTCCTGCATGCCCAGGTAGAACATCCGCGGGTTGTTGACCCAGACCACGCCTTTGTACAGGTCCGCCGTCGCCAGCCGGTTTGCCGTCTTCAGCCGCAGGTCGTCGGGCAGGAAGGGGAAGTGGTGCTTGTAGCCGGTGCAGAGGATGATCGCGTCGAAGTCGCCCGTGGACCCGTCGCGGAAGGTCGCCGTGCGGCCCGAGACGCTTTCCAGCGCCGGGACTTCCTTCCAGTTGTCGGGCCACTTGAAGCCCATGGGCGCGTTCCGGTAGGCGACCGTGACCGTCTTGGCGCCGTATTTCCAGCACTGCGACCCGATATCCTCGGCCGAGTATGATGAGCCGAGCAGCAGGATGTCCTTTCCGGCGAATTCACGCGCGTCGCGGAAATCATGGGCGTGAAGCACGCGGCCGTTGAAGGTGTCGAAGCCCGGATAGAAAGGCACGTTCGGGGTCGAGAAGTGGCCCGTGGCGCAGACGACGTGATCGAAGACCTCTGAATAGACGCGGTCGTTGGCCAGATCGTGAACGGTGACGGTGAACTTCTGCGTCGCTTCGTCATAGGCCACGTTGCGGACCGTGGTCGAGAAGCGGATCCACTTGCGCACATCGGCCTTCTTCACGCGGCCTTCGATGTAATCGAACAGCACGGCGCGGGGCGGGTAGCTGGCGATCTGCTTGCCGAAATGTTCCTCGAAGGAATAATCGGCGAATTCCAGCCCTTCCTTCGGGCCGTTCGACCACAGGTAGCGATACATCGACCCGTGGACCGGTTCGCCATATTCGTCGACGCCCGTGCGCCAGGTGTAGTTCCACAGACCGCCCCAGTTGGACTGCTTTTCAAAGCAGACGATTTCGGGGATGTCTTCGCCTTTCTGCGCGGCGGACTGGAAGGCCCGCAACTGCGCCAGACCGGATGGACCTGCGCCCAGAACGGCGACTCGTTTCTTCATGCTGATCTCCCTTGCGAACAGGCCGTTACGGCACCTGTTTTTTGTTCAATTCTTCCTGTCTGTTTGCCTGGGTGTCAAATAATATTCATGCGAAGAATGCATCATTTTGGGGTTTCGCCGCCGGCCGCCCAACAAAAAGGCCCCCCGAAGGAGGCCTGATTGCAGCCTGGGGGGCTTCGGGGATCAGATGTCGAGGGTGTTTTCCACTTCCCACGACGACATGTGCGAGACATAGCTGTCCCATTCGCGGTGCTTCGTCTTCATGTAGGCATCCGAGAAATCGTTGCCCATGATCGACTTCAGCGTCGTGTCCTTGTCATAGGCCCGCAGCGCATCGAGGAGGTTGAGCGGCAGCTTCGGCGCGTTCTTGATCTTGTGGCCGTCCTGATACATGTCGATGTCCAGACGCTTGCCCGGATCGGCCTTGGTGCGCACGCCGTCCAGACCCGCAGCCACGATCACCGCCTGCATCAGGTAGGGGTTGGCCGCGCCATCGGGCAGGCGAAGCTCGATCCGGCCCTTGCCCGGCACCCGCACCAGGTGGGTGCGGTTGTCGCCCGACCAGGTGACGGTGTTCGGCGCCCAGGTCGACCCGGAAGAGGTGCGCGGGGCGTTGATGCGCTTGTAGCTGTTCACCGTCGGGTTGGTGATCGCGGCCAGCGCCGAGGCGTGCTTCATTATGCCGCCGAGGAAGTATTTGCCCTTTTGCGACAGGCCCAGTTCGCCTTCGGGATCGTAGAAGGCATTGTCCTGGCCATCCAGGCTCCAGGCCGAGATATGCGCATGCATGCCCGACCCCGTGAGCTTCAGGAACGGCTTCGGCATGAAGGTCACGCGCAGGCCGTGCTTTTCGGCGACCGAACGCAGCATGAACTTGAAGAACGACAGCTTGTCGGCGGTGTTCAGCACGTCGTCATACTTCCAGTTCATCTCGAACTGGCCGTTCGCGTCCTCGTGGTCGCTCTGGTAGGGCTCCCAGCCGAGGTCCAGCATGTAATCGCTGACTTCGGCGATCAGGTCGTAGCGGCGCATGATCGCCTGCTGGTCGTAGCAGGGCTTGGCCGAGCTGTCCCAGGGGTCGGCGGGCTTGTCGCCTTCGGGGGTCAGCAGGAAGAATTCCGGCTCGACCCCGGTCTTGACGCGCAGGCCTTCCTTGGCGGCCTGAGCGATGACGTTGCGCAGCACGTTGCGCGGCGCCTGCGCCAGTTCCGACCCTTCCATCGTGCAGTTCGCGGCCACCCAGGCGACCTCGGGCTTCCACGGCAGCTGGATGACGCTGCTGGGGTCAGGAACCCCCAGCGTGTCGGGGTGGGCGGGGGTCACTACGAACCCCGCCGCGAAACCCGCGAAACCTGCGCCCCCGGCCACGACGTCGTTGATCACCTGGGCCGGAACCAGCTTGGCGCGCTGCGCCCCGCAAAGGTCGGTGAAGGATATCATGAAATATTTGACACCCTTGTCCTTCGCCCATTTCTCGAGGTCCGAGACCATCGAAATCTCCCTGTCGTGCTTCATTTTATTATTTTCCTCCGTTACGGCCGGGGATCCAGGTCGTGCCTGCAAGCGGAACACCCGCCATCGCGGCAGCTTCCACGTTCAGGGCAACCAGGTCCTCGGGCTCCAAGTTATGCAGGTGATTCTTGCCACAGGCGCGGGCGATGGTCTGTGCTTCCAGCGTCATCACCTTGAGGTAGTTCTTCAGGCGGCGTCCGCCCAGAACCGGGTCGAAGCGCTTGAACAGTTCCGGGTCCTGCGTGGTGATGCCGGCCGGATCCTTGCCTTCGTGCCAGTCGTCGTATGCGTCGGCCGTGGTCTGGAGCTTCTGGTATTCGCTTTCCAGCTTCGGGTCGTTGTCACCCAGGGCGACCAGGGCTGCGGTACCGATCGCGACGGCATCGGCGCCCATCGCCATCGCCTTGGCCACGTCCGCGCCGGTGCGGATGCCGCCCGAGACGATCAGCTGCACCTTGCGATGCATGCCCAGGTCCTGCAGCGCCTTCACCGCCTGCGGGATACAGGCCAGGATCGGCATGCCGACGTGTTCGATGAAGACGTCCTGCGTTGCCGCGGTGCCGCCCTGCATCCCGTCCAGAACCACGACGTCGGCCCCGGCCTTCACCGCCAGCGCGGTGTCGTAGTAGGGACGCGCGCCGCCGATCTTGACGTAGATCGGTTTTTCCCAGTCGGTGATCTCGCGCAGTTCGAGGATCTTGATTTCCAGGTCATCCGGGCCGGTCCAGTCGGGGTGACGGCAGGCCGAACGCTGGTCGATCCCCTTGGGCAGGTTGCGCATCATCGCCACCCGGTCCGAGATCTTCTGGCCCAGCAGCATCCCGCCGCCGCCCGGCTTCGCGCCCTGGCCCACGACGACTTCGATCGCGTCGGCCCGGCGCAGGTCATCGGGGTTCATGCCGTAGCGCGAGGGCAGGTATTGATAGACCAGCGTCTTGGAATGGCCGCGCTCTTCCTCGGTCATGCCGCCGTCGCCGGTGGTGGTCGAGGTGCCGGCTTCCGATGCGCCGCGACCCAAGGCTTCCTTCGCCGGGCCCGAAAGCGCGCCGAAGCTCATGCCCGCGATGGTGACCGGGATGTCCAGGTGGATCGGCTTCTTGGCGTAGCGGGTGCCAAGCCAGACATCGGTGGCGCATTTCTCGCGGTAGCCTTCCAGCGGATAGCGGCTGATCGAGGCGCCAAGGAACAGCAGGTCATCGAAGTGGGGCAGGTGGCGTTTGGTGCCGCCACCGCGGATGTCGTAGATGCCCGAAGCAGCCGCGCGGCGGATTTCCGCGTTGATCGCCGGGGTGAAGGTTGCCGAGTAGCGCGGCGGGGTATGGGGAAAATCGCTCATGTTCTCAGTGCCTCAGTAGGCCGACGCGTTGTCGATGTTGAAGTTGTAGAGCTTGCGGGCCGAGCCGTAGCGGCGGAACTCTTCGGGTTTCGCCTTGCCGGTGGCCTCGCCCCGGCGCAGCAGGTCTTCCAGCGCCTCGTAATGTTCGGGACGCATCTCTTTCTCGATGCAGTCGGCGCCAAGCGACTTCACCTTGCCGCGCACGAAAAGCTTGGCTTCGTAAAGCGAATCACCCAGCGCGTCGCCGGCGTCGCCCAGGACGACCATGCTGCCCGACTGCGCCATGAAGCAGGACATGTGGCCGATGTTGCCGTGCACGACGATGTCGATGCCCTTCATCGAGATGCCGCAGCGCGACGAAGCGTTCCCTTTGATGACCAAGAGGCCGCCGCGACCGGTGGCGCCGGCATACTGGCTGGCGTCGCCTTCGACGATGACGGTGCCCGACATCATGTTTTCCGCCACGCCCGGACCGGCCGATCCGGTGATGCGGATGGTGGCCTGCTTGTTCATGCCGGCGCAGTAGTAGCCGGTGGTGCCGCGCACGGTGATGTCGAGCGGCGCATCGACGCCCACCGCGATGGCATGGCTGCCGCGGGTGTTGACGATTTCCCAGACGGTTTCGTTGGTCTGGACGCCCCGCAGCGCGTGCAGGGTCTGGTTCAATTCGCGCAAGCCGCGGGCGGCAAGATCGAATGTCTGCATGTCGGATGCTCCGGCGATGGGAAGACTAGGCTTGTTCATGTCAGTGCTTCCAGAAATAGACGGTGGCAGGTTCAGGCTCCCAGACGCGGGCGTTCTCGATGCCCGGCAGGTTCACCAGCGCGCGGTATTCGGACCCGAAGGCCACATATTGATCGGTTTCGGCCATGACGGCGGGCTTGCAGGCGATCGGGTCGCGCACGACGCCGAAGCCGTCCTTGGTGCCGACGACGAAGGTGTAGAAACCGTCCAGGTCGTCCAGGCCCGATTCCAGCGCCTGACCAAGGTTCTGGCCTTCCTTCAGCTTCTGGCTGACGTAGGCGGCGGCGACTTCGGTGTCGTTCTGGGTTTCGAAGGTCATGCCCTGGCGAATCAGTTCCCGGCGCAGGCCATTGTGGTTCGAGAGCGAGCCGTTGTGCACAAGGCACTGGTCCGGCCCGGTCGAGAACGGGTGCGCGCCCATGGTCGTCACGGCGGATTCCGTGGCCATCCGGGTGTGGCCGATCCCGTGCGAACCCTTCATCTTCGACACGTCGAAGCGGGCCGCGACGTCCTTGGGAAGTCCGACTTCCTTGTAGATTTCAAGGCTGTCGCCGACGCTCATGATCTTCATTTCCGGGCGCAGATGCGCCAGCGCGGAACGGGCCGCTTCGATCTGCTCGATCGGCAGTTCGATCACGGCATGGGTGCTTTTCACCAGCATGGTGACCGGCGTGCCGAGCGCTTCGTGCAGTTCGCCATCAAGGCCCGCGAAGTCCTGATCGGGGGTGGCCGATTGAACCGTGATCTTGCCAAGGCCGTCGTCGGGACGGCCGTAAATGGCGATTCCCGCGCTGTCGGGGCCGCGGTCGGTCATGGTGATGAGCATGTCCGTCAGCAGGGCGCCCAGCTGAGGCTCCAGTGATTTATCCTTTAAGAACAGTCCTACGATCCCGCACATGGGTGTCTCCTTCTCCTGTGTCCGGTTCCTGGGGAGGCGATCTTGTGGTGTCGCCCCACAGGAAAGTTTTTTTCATCATAGGCAAATCGGTTTTCGTCTGTCGAGAACTTTTCGCAGTCCGCCTTTTCTTGCATCCGCCGTCGCAGATTTCTTGACAGGAGCCACCATCGAGAGTTTTCTTGCAAGAAAAAAAATATCACGCGGGGAAAGCGGAAGGAGGTCCGCGACCCAAGCGTGCAAGCGCAAGCAGCGCATCACACAATGGGAGGTACGAAGATGGATATGGCATCCGGACTCGACGGCAACTCGACTCTGACGTCCAGAATCGAAGCCATGCATCGCCGCGACATGGCGGTGGCATGGGCATTTGTCATCGGTTTGTGGCTGGCGGTGATCTTTGTCGCGATGGCGACCTGGAACCTGGCGCCGAACCCGACGGCGCGAATCGTTCTGCTGACCTGCGGCAGCATCGTGCTGTTGTTCAACACCGCCGCGATCATGGCGATGCTTCGCCATTACCGCGAAGACCGCGACTTCATGTACGGGCTGGACATCAAGTTCCTTGACGCCGCCCGCGCGGCGAGGGGGTAAGGAAATGGCGCGTTACGTTCCCCCGAAACAGGGCAAGATCGGCCAGATCATTGACGTGATCGTGCTTCTGGTGCTTGCGATCGGCTCGCTTTACATCCCGCTGTTCCTTGGCATGGCGGGCAGCACCAAGACGCCGCAGGTCGTGGACAATCCCACCTGGGAAAGCCTCGGCCAGAACGCGACCATGGTCCAGCGCTGGAACGAACTGGGGTTCACCGACCCGGCCGGGGCCGCCGACATCATCACGGCGCGCTTCGACTACACCTTCAGCTGGGCGAGCCTCGCGCTCATGGTGATCATCCTCGTGGGCTATTTCGCGATGATGCTGATCCTTTCCGAAAAGGAATACCGCGAAATGATCTCCGAGAAATTCGGCAGCGGCAGGAGGGGCTGACATGGATGTCTGGATCTACATCGAATACGCGGCCTGGGGGCTTGCGGCGCTTTTCGGCCTGCTGATCGTCAGCGACTGGATCCGCACCGACACCACCTATGACGAAGACTTCCTGACCTCGTCGCGCGAAGGCGAGCTGGAAGCGATGACCGAACAACATCATCACTAGGGGCGCAGGGCAAATGGTTGAAACGACTCATGAGCCGACTGAACGCGTCGGCCTTCTTCGGGTGCTGGGGCCCGCCCACGTCTGGGCGCTGGGTGTCGGCATCGTTCTGGTGGGCGAATACATGGGCTGGAACTTTGCCGTCGGCAAAGGCGGGGCCTATGCGGCGCTGATGGCCTGCTGGTTCGCGGGCATCCTTTACACCTGCGTCGCCATGATCGACAGCGAGGTGACATCGACCGTCGCCGCCGCGGGCGGCCAGTACACGCAGGCCAAGCACATCATCGGGCCGCTGATGGCCTTCAACGTCGGGCTTTACCTGGTCTTCGCCTATACGATGCTGGAAGCGGGGAACGCCATCACCGTGGGCTTCCTTGTCGATACCGTGTCCTCCATGACCGGGCACAGCGGCATCGACCAGCGGCCCTTCATCATCCTGGCCATCATGTTCCTGGCCTGGCTGAACTATCGCGGGGTTCTGGCGACCCTGACCTTCAACCTGGTCATCACCGCCATCGCCTTCACCGCGATCATCCTGCTGTTCCTGTCGCTGAAACCCTGGAGCGGCGACAGCATCCTGGCCCATGCGGAACTGATGACCGACCTGCCTTACGGCTGGCTGGGGGTTCTGGCAGCGATGCACTTCGGGCTGTGGTTCTACCTTGGCATCGAGGGCACGACCCAGGCCGCCGAGGAAGTCCGTTCGCCCGCGCGGTCCTTGCCCTTCGGAACGCTCGCCGGGATCATGACGCTGCTGACCGCCGCGACGCTGACCTGGTACATCTGCGTGGGTCTGATGCCGTGGGAATACCTTGGCCAATCCGGTGTGCCGCTCTTCGACGCGGCGCGTCTGTCGCAAAGCACGCCCCTGATGATCCTTCTGGGCTTCGGGACGCTGTTTGCGACGCTGGCTTCGGCCAACGGCTGCATCAACGACGCCAGCCGCGCCTGGTTCGCGATGGGCCGCGACCACTACCTGCCGGCCTGGTTCGGCGCGGTGCATCCGAAGTATCGCACCCCCTATCGTGCGATCATCTTCCTGGTGCCGATCGCGCTGATCTTCGCGCTGGGCGCACCTCTGGACCAGGTGATCACCTTCTCGATCCTGTCGGGCCTGCTGGAATATACCTTCATGCCCTTCAACGTGATCCTGTTCCGCAAGAAATGGCCGCTCGAATCGATCAAGCGCGGCTATGAACATCCGTTCCACCCGCTGCCGGCCTTCATGCTTCTGGCGCTGTGCAGCGTGGCCTACTTCGCGGTGTTCCTGGGCTACGGCACGCAGCTGATCGCCATGTTGATCTTCTACGTTCTGGTGTCGCTGTGGTTCCACTTCTGGCGCTACCGCTTCGTCTACCGCGCCGGGCAGTTCACCATGCCGTGGCATCGGCCGGCCGGATATTGATGAAAAAACCGCGCGTCCGGGCGATCCGGGCGCGCATCCAGATGACAGGGGGCGCGCGTGGATCCATTCACTTTGACAGCCGGTGCCGCGGCGGTATCCGCAGGCGCGGTGGCGACGATGGTCAGGCGTGCCTCGCTTGCACGCGCGCGGGACCGGGCCGCCATCTTTGACGAGATCGCGCCGCTGTTCGACCAGCCGCTTCTCACGCAGGAACCCGACGGGTTCGCGCGGCTTGGCGGGCGGCTGAACGGCCAGCGATTCGATCTGCGCGTCATGCAGGACACGCTGACAATGCGCAAACTTCCGGCGCTCTGGCTTCTGGTCACCCTGGCCGAGCCGCAGCCGCTGGCCGCGACCACCGACATCCTGCTTCGCCCTTCCGGGGCCGAGCCTTTCAGCCCCTTCATGCGCCTGCCCGCGACCGTCACCCCGCCGCCGGGCCTGCCTGCCGATGCCGGCCTGCGCAGCGACGGAATGGGGGCGCTGCCCGATCCGGCGATACTGGCGCCGCATCTGCCGATTCTGCATGAGGCCCCCGCGAAGGAACTTCTGATGACCCCGGCGGGCCTTCGGATCGTCTGGCTGACCGAAGAGGCCGACCGCACGCGCTATCTTCTGTACCGCGATGCCGAACTTGGGCGCCAACCGCTGCCCGCCGCACTGGCGCGGCGCCTGACCTCGGCCCTGTCGGCGCTGGCCGCGGACCTGGCCGAGGGTGTCGCCGACCGCAGGAAATCCGCCTGATGACCAGACCGCTGCCGCCGCTTCTGGTTCTTGCCGTCGCCATCCTCTTGCCGGGGGGCGGGCAGGTCATGAACCGCCAACCCCTTCGCGGCATGATCTTTTTGTTCTTCACGGTGCTCCTAGGCGGCTTCACGCTGAAGACCGCGGCGCCTGATGTCTCGATCATCGGGAAGCTGGCTGGCGGGCTTTTCGTCCATGCCATGGCGATCTTCGACGCCTACCGGATCGCCCGCGTCCGCTACGAAGTCTGGGCTTACGGGCAGCGTGCCGCAAAAGCGGGCGACGGGACGAGCTAAAACCTATCTCTGGGAAAAATATTTTAGCCACATTCAAAATTTGCTAGGCAGCCCGCCGTTCTTGCGACAAGTTCGTGACATCGGGAGCCGCTGGACATTCAGAATCCCAAGGCCGGTCTGACCGGAAGCGGAACCCCCGACCGTGTGGCTGGGGAGTGCACGAATGAGTCTGAATGGAGCCCACCTTTCCGGTGATCAGGGCCCTCAACGGGCCGACGTACCCCCAAGCGCACCCATAAAATGCGAACAGGAGGGTATGGCATGACGGATGCCACGATAACGCGAGGCGAGGACAGCGATGGTGCGCTGCACCGCGCGCTGGACTGGAGGGGGGCATTCTGGGTTGCGGCCGGTGTGCCGCCCCTTGTGCTTTTCTCGATCGGCGGGATTGCCGGGGTTACTGGAAAACTGGCCTTCGTGGTCTGGATCATCTCGATGATCATGGGGTTCCTGCAATCCTTCACCTATGCGGAAATGGCCGGCATGTTCGGCAATAAATCGGGCGGCGCCTCGATCTATGGCGCGACGGCCTGGCTGCGCTATTCGAAGCTGATCGCGCCCCTGTCGGTCTGGTGCAACTGGTTCGCCTGGTCGCCGGTGCTGTCCCTGGGCTGCGCCATCGCGGCGGGCTATATCCTGAACGCGCTGGCACCGATCCCCGCGGCGGATGCGGCGGCTGTCACGACCTGGGTGGGAGCGCATCTGGCCGATTACACCGCGCAGTCGCAATCGGTGATCGACTATATCGCGGCCAATGCCGGCGCATCGGTTGATGATGCGATCAAGGCTGTCGCCACCACCGACGCCATTACGGCGCTGACGCCCGTGATCCGCACCTGGGAGGCGCTGGCGCTGACCATTCCGGGTCTTGGCACGCTGCACTTCAACTCGACCTTCATCGTTGGCGTGCTTCTGATGCTGATCATCTTCGCGATCCAGCATCGCGGCATCCATTCGACCGCCCGCACCCAGAAGGCGCTGGCGATCATCGTTCTGGTGCCCCTGCTGCTGGTCGGTCTGGTGCCGATCCTGACCGGCGCGATCGAAAGCGCCAACGTCACGGCGCTGGTGCCCCCGGCGGCGGCCTATTCGGCTGCGGAAGGCGCCTGGAACATCGGCGGCTGGACCCTGTTCCTTGGCGGCCTTTATATCGCGGCCTGGTCGACCTACGGCTTCGAGACTGCGGTCTGCTATACGTCCGAACTGAAGAACCCCAAGACCGACACCTTCAAGGCGATCTTCTTCTCGGGTCTGCTTTGCGTCGTGTTCTTCTTCATCATCCCATTCGCCTTCCAGGGTGTCTTCGGCCATGCCGGGATGCTGGCGCCGGGGATCGTGGACGGCACCGGCGTCGCCGAGGCGCTGGGTTCGATGGTCGGATCGGGCAAGGTCATCACGCATCTTTTCGTGATGCTGATGATCCTCGCGCTGTTCCTGTCGATCATGACGGCAATGGCCGGATCGTCGCGCACGCTTTACCAGGGGTCGCGTGACGGCTGGCTGCCGAAATACCTGAGCCACGTCAACGAACACGGCGCGCCCACCAATGCGATGTGGACCGATCTGGGCTTCAACGTGATCCTTCTGGCGCTGGCTTCGGACCCGGGCGGCTACTTCTATGTGCTGGCCATCTCGAACGTCGGCTACATCACCTTCAACTTCCTCAACCTGAACGCTGGCTGGATCCACCGGGTCGATTCGGGCGACCGGCCGCGCGCCTGGCGGGCGCCGACCTTCCTGATCGGCTTCAACACGCTTCTGGCTTTCGTCAACGCGCTGTTCCTTGGCGCCGGGGCCAAGGTCTGGGGCTATGAAAACGCGCTTTGGTCCGGGGCGGTCTTCGCCTCGCTCATCATCCCGGTGTTCGTCTTCCGGCACTATGTCCAGGACAAGGGCAAGTTCCCGCCGGCGGTCTACGAAGACCTTGGCCTTCCCTATGGGTCGCTGGGACAGCGCCGTGCCGGCATCATGCCCTATCTGGCGCTGATCGCCGGTGTGGCGGTGGTTCTCTGGGCCAACTGGTTCTTTGTCCTGCCGGCGTGATCGCCTGCGATCCACAAGACAAGCGGGCGGCCCTTCGGGGCCGTCCGATTCAATTGGCAAGGTTCCGCACCCTTATCTCTGTGGGGAATAAAAGTTGCATATGGTTGTTGCTTTTTGCGGAAACTTGTCTCCAAAGTATATGAAGACAACAAGACGATCCCAAGGGGGGAACATGACCAATTCCTGGAGATTTTCGGCTCTCGCAGACCGTCACCGCGCGCTTGGCTCCAAGCTCGAGGACTGGAGCGGGATGGGCACGGCCTGGTCCTACGAGACCGGCGATCCCGATGCCGAATACATGGCGATCCGCACCAAGGCGGGCCTGATGGACGTGTCGGGACTGAAGAAGGTCCACATCACCGGATCGGCCGCCAGCCATGTCATCGAACGCGCCACGACCCGCAACATCGAAAAGCTGATGCCGGGCCGGTCGGTCTATGCGGCGATGCTGAACGATGGCGGCAAGTTCATCGACGACTGCGTGATCTACCGCATGGGGCCGAACAGTTTCATGGTCGTTCACGGCTCGGGCGGGGCCTATGAACAGCTGACGATGGCGGCGACGGGCCGCGATGTCTCGATCCGGTTCGACGACAACCTGCATGACCTGTCGCTGCAGGGGCCGCTGGCCGTCGACTATCTGGAAAAGCACGTCGAAGGCATCCGCCAGCTGCCCTATTTCTCGCATATGCAGACGAGCCTGTTCGGAAAGCCGGTCATGATTTCACGCACCGGCTACACGGGCGAACGCGGCTACGAGATCTTCGTGCGCGGCCAGGACGCCGGGATGGTGTGGGACCGCATCCTGGACGAGGGCAAGTCGATGGGGATCATCCCCTGCCGCTTCACCACGCTCGACATGCTGCGGACCGAAAGCTACCTGCTGTTCTTCCCCTACGACAACTCGGAGATGTATCCCTTCGAGAACGAAAGCGGCGGCGACACGCTGTGGGAACTGGGCCTCGACTTCACCGTCAGCCCCGGCAAGACCGGCTTCCGCGGCGCCGAGGAGCATTACCGCCTGAAGGGCAAGGAACGCTTCAAGATCTGGGGCCTGAAGCTGGAAGGCAAGAACGTGCCCGGCAACGGCGCGCCGGTCCTGCGGGATGGCAAGCAGGTGGGGGTCGTGACCCAGGCCATGCATTCGCCGCTGAACGACTGGACCATCGCCATCGCCCGCCTGCCGGTGGACTGCGCCAATGACGGCACAAAGCTGACGGTCAACTGCGCGACACATGGCAAGATCGCCGCGACCACGCACTCGATGCCGTTCTACGACGTCGAGAAGAAGCGCCGCGCCGCCAAGGGCTGAACACTTCCTGACGCGCCGGGTCCGCCCGGCGCGATTTTTCCATATCGCAGGTGACGGATGACGAATTCGGTTCTGGAAGGAACGATGTGCTCACGTCCTGTCTATGGGGTTCTGGAACCCCGCGTGGGCAAGGCGCATCTGATCGTGGCCGATGGCGAAGGGGCCGGGGCCGTGGTCGATCTGGTGGCAAAGGCCGGGGAGGATGCGCCCCGGATGTTGGCCCAGACGCATATCATCTACATGCCGGGGCCGAATGGCACCGATGAATTCGAACGATTGAAGGCGCTGGGTGCTGCCCAGACGCATCGGACCCATGATTATTCGACCGCGCAGCCGCGGCTGAAGAAGGTGCTGGGCGACGCGCACATGGGCCTTCAGATCTATCTGGCGGGCACCGAGGGCCTGATGGGCCAGGTCATGCGCGATGCCGCCGAGGCCGGGCTGCCCTATCAGTCGATCCAGACCGAACATCGCGGCTCGACCGTGCGGCGCGTGCAATGCGTCCATTGCAAGGGCGTCACGGAAAACGTCCGCACCGATCCCTTCCAGTGCAGCCATTGCGGCCTGCACCTGTTCGTGCGCGACCATTATTCGCGCCGCCTTGCCGCCTATCAGGGCGTCAACATCGATGCGGAAGACCCCGGTGAGGTTCCGCCAGCCGTGGAGCGGTTCAAATGAGCGTCGGAGCCCCGAAGATTCCCGTCGTCGTGGCCGAGATGGTCGAACTGAACCCGCTGATCAAGCGCTTCCGCTTTGTCCGCACCGATGGCAAGCCGATGCCGACCTTTTCCGGCGGCGCCCATATCGTCGTCGAAATGGACGACAACGGCACCCGGCGGATGAACCCCTATTCGCTCATGAGCGACCCGACCGACACCTCGGGTTTCGAAATCTCGGTCCGGCGTGACGATGCGGGGCGGGGCGGGTCGCTTTACATGCACAACCAGGTCCGGCCGGGCATGTCGATGCAGGTCAGCCAGCCGGTCAACCTGTTCGGACTGGACCTGCGCGGCAAGAAGCACCTGCTGATCGCGGGCGGCATCGGCATCACGCCCTTCATCGCGCAGATGGCGCAGCTGGAACACCTGGGCCACCGGTTCGAACTGCATTATTCGGTCCGCAGCCCCGAACTTGGCGCCTATGCCGAGGATCTGAAGGCGCGCTACGGCGAACGGGTGCATATCTACTACGACAACCAGAACCACATGATCCCGCTTGCCGACCTGCTGGCGGGCCAACCCCTTGGGACGCATCTTTATGTCTGCGGGCCGAAGGGGATGATCGGATGGGTGCTGAACAGCGCCCGTGGCGCGGGCTGGCATGACAGCACGCTCCATTCCGAAGAATTCCTGGCGCCCCCCGTGGGTCATGCCTTCGAGGTGGAACTGGCCGCGTCGAAGAAGACGATCACCGTCGGCCCCGCGCAATCGCTGCTTGAGGCGATGGAGGCCGCCGGGGTCGATGCGCCCTACCTGTGCCGGGGCGGGGCCTGCGGGCAGTGCGAAACCGATGTGCACCGCTGCGATGGCACGATCGAACACAACGACCATTGGCTGACGCCGGACCAGAAGGCGTCGAACACCAAGATCATGCCCTGCGTTTCGCGCTTCCACGGCGCGGCGCTTGTCATCGACCGCTAGAGGAGAAGCGCGATGGGATTTGAATTCAACAACGAAACCTTCCGCGGCGACTTCACCTTCAAGAACTCGCCCAGGGCCATCAAACGGTTCCCGTTCCCGTTTCCCGAAGACAGCTACATGTATTCGGTGAACATGGAGCCGCATGTTCCGGGCCGGGAAGGGTCGGTCTTTGAACATATCTTCGACGTCGATGAACATTACGTCGCCGAAATGCGTGACCGGGCGCTGGTGCTGGCGGACGATCCGCTGCGCTGCCAGTCGCTGCCGCACATGACGCTGGCGGGCTGGGACCTGCTGGAACTGATCATGGAATCGAAGGCGCGCGATTACCCGCAGTGGTTCGAGCTGCACAAGAACGGCAACAAGTGGCACTGGATCAACCGGCCGCTGGAGATCGAGCAGAAGTTCACCTTCCTCGATGAAACCACGTTGCCCTGCGGCCCCTTGGAATACATCACCCGCCAGACGCAGGGCGACTTCACCCTTCAGGACCAGCGCGACAACAACCTGTTCATCGACGCGGGCATGGTGACGACGCAGGCCGACTGGTCGCTGGATTTCGACATCGGCATGTCCTTCCACGAATGGCACGCCCCGGTGCCGCTGGCGCATGAGATGGGCGTTTTCGACCGGGCGCTGAAGTTCCTGCTGAAACTGCAACTCGGGGCGCCTGTCCGGCGCTTCAACTGGACGATGACGGTCGATCCGCTGCTGGACACCAGCCCGGAAAACTACCCGAAATGGGGTCCGACCAAAACCACGCTGACGAAGGAAAACATCGGTCGCCGCCAGCATCTGCGCGTTGAATTGCAGACCCTGCACCGGCTGCCGCGGTCGAACGCCATCGCCTTCCCGATCCGCGCCTACCTCATCAGTTTCGAGGATCTGGTGACGATGCCGAAATGGGCGCGCCGGCTGCACCGCGTGATCCGCGACGTCCCGGAACCGCTGGCGACCTACAAGGGCTTCCTGCGCAACCAGCCGCTGCTGGTGGAATATCTGGCGCAGTTCGACGATGGCAAACCGACCAGCCCCGGCTGGTGGCCCGAACCGGAATAAGCCCGGGGGGCGTCCAGAAGCGAAAGGGGCGGCGCCGGGGAACCGGGCCGCCCTTTTTCCATTCAGTCCGACTGCGGATACGAAATGATCGACAGGAAGCGCGCCGGCAGTTTGTTCAACTTGTCGGGACCATGCGGCGCGTCGGCGTCGAAGAACAGGCTGTCGCCGGGTTGCAGCAGATAGCAGTTTTCGCCGTGGCGGTATTCGACCTCGCCCTCGAGCATGTACAGCAGTTCGATCCCGTCATGCTGGAAGGTCGGGAACACGTCGGAGGTTTCCGACAGCGTGATCATGTAGGGTTCGACCACCACGCCCGAGGCGTTCACGCCGATATGGCCAAGCAGATTGTATTGATGCCCGGCCCGCGTCCCGGCGCGTTCGATCTCGACATGCTGGCCGGCCTTCACATGCATGGCCTCGCGATGTTCCTCATAGCGGCGGAAGAAGGATGTGATCGGGGCGCTGAGCGCATGGGCAAGCGTTTGCAGCGTGGTGAGCGAGGGCGAGGTGATGCCGTTCTCGATCTTCGACAGCATCCCGATTGACAGGCCGGTCTGTTTGGACAGATCGGCCACCGTCATGCCCTTGGTCCGCCGGAAGGCCCGGACAGACCGGCCGATGGCAACTTCAAGGTTCTTCTCGCGCGGTTCGGATACCCGGTGCGGGTTCTGCGACAGCGGCTTCTTGGGTTTCTTGTCGGGCTTCTTGTCGGGCTTCTTGTCGGCGTCGTGCTTGTTCGGGGCGGTCTGCGTGGCGGTCTTTTCCGCCGACGTATCGACCATCTTGCCCGCGTTCTTGCCAGCCGTCTTGCTGGCGGTCGTCTTGCGGGAAGTCGTCTTGCTGTCGGCCGCCTTGGCTGGCGGCGGGATTGCCTTTGTCGAGTCCATCTGGATACTCCGGGTTCAAACTGAAAGGACATCCCCAGGCAGAAACGGGTAGTCCCGGAAACTTGGCACTGTCTTTCGGTGAAACAATATTCCTATAAGGAATATAGGATAGCAATGGCGATCGCATGACTCAATCCCTCGGATTCCTCGTTCTGTCAGGATTTCCGATGGCCTGCCTGACTTCGGCGATCGAACCCTTGCGGGCTGCCAATGAAATTACCGGCAAGCGCACCTTCCGCTGGCAGGTGATCGGGGAAACGGGGGGGCGGGTCGAATCCTCGGCGGCGGTGGCGTTCGAACCGGATCTGCCGCTCGATCAGGTGGCAGATCTTGATTACCTTTTCCTTCTCAGCGGCCCGGACGGGGCTTTTGCCAATCCGGGGCGCGCCAACGGGCAGCTTCGTCGGCTGGCGCGGGCGGGGATGCGGATCGGCGCGGTGAGCGGCGCGATCTTTCCCTTGGCGCGGGCCGGGCTTCTGGACGGGCGCCGGGTGGCGGTGCACTGGCTTTATCATAGTGCCTTCCAGGCCGAGTTTCCCGATATCGAAGCCAGTTCCAGCGTGATCGAGATCGACCGCAACCGCCTGACGGTGGCGGGCGCGTCCTCGGCCTTCGACCTGGCGCTGGGGCTGGTGGAGGAGGCGCTGGGCCCCGAAGTGATGACCGAGGTCGCGTGCTGGTTCCAGCACCCGGTGATCCGGGGCGAAGGCGTGGCGCAGAAGACGCCGGGCTACCGCGCCGACCGGACGCAGGACACCATGCCTGCCATCATCGCGCGGGCGATCAAGATCTTCGAGGCGCATCTGGAAGACCCGGTCCAGATCGCCGAAGTGGCCGAACGGCTGCGGATTTCCGCCCGCCAGCTGGACCGGAGCTTCCGGCGCTACACCGGCCGGGCGCCCCTGGCCTATTACCGGATGCTGCGCATGAAGCAGGCGCGGCAGCTGGTGCTTTACACGCAAGACACGCTGACGGCGATTGCGCTGGCCATCGGCTATGGCAGCACCACGCCGATGGTCAAACACTACGTCGCGGAATTCGGTGTGACCCCGCAGGAAGATCGCGCGGCCCAGGCGGGCCTGCGCATTCGCAAGGGCGGCTGAGCGCCGCCGGGGCGCAAGCCTCAGGCGACCGCCTCGGCGGCCTGGACCAGCGCATGGTGCAGCGAAGCCGCCGCCGACCGCATCCCCAATACCGAATAACGGCTGCCCGCCTCGCGGCAGATCACATAGCAGCCCAGATGTTCGATCAGGCTGCGGGTGGCCTGCCCCGCCTGCATCTTGTGGATGTCGATGGCCGAGAGCCGTTCAAAGAACTGGGTCGCGCCGCGGCCGGTCACGTCGAAGCGCACCCAGGCATCGGTCTGTTCGGTGACCGATCCGGCGTCGGTTACAGCGTTCTTCACGACGGCGGCGATGTCTTCGTGGCTGGCGAAGGGCGCCTCGATGAACCACTGGCCGGGGGCGGTCCAGATCGCGCCCCAGTCGCCGCCCTGCACGGCATGGCCGGGGGCGGGCAGGGCGAAGCCCAGAAGGGCCTCGGCGCGCTGGGTGAACTCCGCCTCGCGGCCCCGGCGCTGCGCGAGCGAAGCCAGCGCCACGTCGGGGTTTTCGGCGATGGTGATCCGGCCCACGGTGGCAATGACGGGCCGTGCCTGCGCCAAGGGCGTCAGGGCTTTCAAACGATGCTCAGGCACGGAGACGCTCTCCTTCCGGGTCGATGAAATGTGCGCTCACGACCTCGACTTCGGTTTCCAGGTTCTTGACGGGGCAGACCGCGCGCAGGCGTTCGCCCTTCCGGTTGGCGCCGTTCTTGAGGAAGCCAAGACCGACGTAATGACCCAGGTTCGGCGACCAAGCGACCGAGGTCATGTAGCCCTGATCGTTGGCCGCGTTCGCCTCGGCGCCCGCATTGATGAAATGCGATCCCGCCGACATCAGCGCATCCTTCGACACCGGGCGGAAGCCCACCAGGTTCAGCGCATCGGGCTGGTTCAGCCCTTCGCGTTCCGAAAGCGTGGATCCGATGGCGTCCTTCTTCTTGTTGACCATGCCGGCCATGCCAAGGTTCAGCGCGGTGGTGGTGCCGTTCAGTTCGTTCCCGGCCGCGTGGCCCTTTTCGATCCGCATGACGCCCAGGGCTTCGGTGCCGTAGACCACGCCGCCGAATTCCTTCCCGGCCTCGGCCATGGCGCGGATCAGGCCGTCGCCATAGCGCGTCGGCACCGCGATTTCATAGGCCAGTTCGCCCGAGAAGCTGATGCGGAAGATCCGCGCCCGCAGGCCGCCCATCACCGTGACTTCGGCGCAGCCCATGTAGGGCAGGGCCTCGTTCGAGATGTCCTGATCGACGACCTTCTGCAGAAGCTTCCGCGCATTGGGACCGGCGACCGAGAACTGCGCCCAGGCTTCGGTGGTGGAGATCAGCTGCACGTCGAGATCGGGCCAGAGGCACTGGCGGCAGAATTCCATATGCCGATAGACGCCGACCGCATTGGCGGTGGTGGTCGTCACGACGAAGTGGTCTTCGGCCAGACGCGCGGCGGTGCCGTCGTCCATCACCATGCCGTCCTCGCGCAGCATGATCCCGTAGCGGACCTTGCCGACGCCCAGTTTCCCGAACGGGTTGGCGTAGATCCGGTTGAGGAATTCGGCCGCATCGGCGCCCTGCACGTCGATCTTGCCCAGCGTGGTCACGTCGCAGATGCCGACCGAACCGCGCGTCGCCAGAACCTCGCGGTCGACCGACTGGCGCCAGGTGGTTTCGCCCGGTTTCGGCAGCCACTGGGCGCGCATCCACATGCCCACTTCGACAAAGACCGCGCCCTGTTCGGAAGCCCATTTGTGGCTGGGCGTCAGGCGTTTCGGGCGGAAATCGGCGCCCGCCGACCGGCCTGCAAAGGCGGCGATCGGAACTGGCGTGTAGGGCGGGCGGTAGATCGTGGTGCCGGTCTGCGGGATGCTCTGGCCGGTCATGGCCGCCATCACCGCAAGGCCCGTCACGTTCGAGGTCTTGCCCTGGTCTGTGGCCATGCCCAGCGTCGTGTAACGCTTCAGGTGTTCGACCGACTTGTAGCCTTCCTTGTGGGCCAGCTTCACGTCCTTGACGGTCACGTCGTTCTGCGGATCGACCCAGGCGCGGCCCTTGGTATGCGGCACATACCAGAGCGGAGTCAGGCGCGGCGCGTCATCCTCGGCGCGGGGCAGGTCGGGCAGGGCGGCGGTCTGGCCCAGATCGGCCAGCGCGGCGACGGCTCCTTCGGCCCCGGTCCGCAGGGCAGAGGCCGTGGTCATGTGACCCGCGGCCGCCCCGGCCACCGTCATTCCCGCGGGCAGGTCGTCGCCCGGCACGAAGGCGGCAATGCCGTCATTCCAGACCGGGCGCGACCGGTGGTGGCAGGTCAGGCCCACGTTCGGGTTCCAGCCGCCCGAGACCCCCAGCGCATCGCAGGGGATGGTGCGGGTATCGCCGGACGCGGTGCGCACGACGATGGAGCTGAGGCCAAGCCGCCCCTTCGCGTCGATGACCATTGCGCCGCGCAGATGCTCGACGCCGCTCATCGCCGGCGCATCGGGGCGGCTGTCGATGACGGCGGCGATCTGGACGCCCTTGGCGCGCAGGTCGGCCACGGTGCGCAGCCCGTCGTCGTTGTTGGTGAAGACCGCCACCCGCTTGCCCGGCGTCGCCGCCCAGCGGTTGGTATAGGCCCTGAGCGCGCCCGCCATCATGATGCCGGGGCGGTCGTTGTTGACGAAGGCGATGGGCCGCTCGATGGCCCCCGCGCAGACCAGCGCGCGTTTCGAATAGATCCGCCACAAGGTCTGGCGCACCTTGCCCTTCGGGGTCACGGCCAGGTGGTCGCTCACCCGTTCCAGCGCGCCGTAGATGCCGTGATCGAAGGCGCCGATGATGGTGGTGCGCGTCATCAGCCGGACGTTCGGCATCGCGGAAAGTTCGGCCACCGTTCCCGCCGCCCATTCGGCGCCCGATTGGTCGCCGAGCGCCAGCGTTTCGGCATTGAGCCTGCCGCCAAGGCGGAAGTCCTCATCGGCGAGGATGACCCGGGCGCCAGCGCGCCCCGCGGTCAGCGCCGCGGCAAGGCCCGAAGGACCGGCGCCCACGACCAGCAGGTCGCAGTGCAGGAAGCCCTTGTCATAGGCATCGGGATCGGCCTCCATCGACAGGCTGCCCAGACCGGCGGCGCGGCGGATGATCGGTTCGTAAAGCTTTTCCCAGAAGGCTTTCGGCCACATGAAGGTCTTGTAGTAGAACCCGGCCGCGAAGAAGGGGCTGAGAAGGTCGTTCACGCCCATCGCGTCGAACGACAGCGACGGCCAGCGGTTCTGGCTGGTGGCGTCCAGGCCGTCGAACATCTCGATCACCGTGGCGCGGGTGTTCGGTTCGCGCCGCGCGCCGCTGCGCAGTTCCACCAGCGCGTTCGGCTCTTCCGACCCTGACGAGATCACGCCGCGCGGGCGGTGATACTTGAAGCTGCGGCCCATCAACCGCACGCCGTTGGCCAGAAGCGCCGAGGCGAGGGTGTCGCCGGGATGGGCCAGGTAGCCCTTGCCGTCGAAGGTGAAGCGCAGGCTGCGGCTGCGGTCGATCTGGCCGCCCGCCAGCCGGTTGACGGTGGTATTCTGCGACCCCTGTGAGCCCGAGGGCGCGAAGACGGCGTTCATTTCGCCCGACATCTGGTTGGCGGTCATTTGCTGCGTCCCCGGCTGCGGGCCACGTCACTGGCCAGTTCGACATTCAGGATTTCATGCGTCACCACGTTGCGGGTCACGACCAGCCAGGAGCGGTCGCCCTGTTCGTGGAACCACAGCTCGCGGTGGGCGCCGGCGGGGTTGTCCCGCAGGTAGAGGTAGTCGTGGAACTGGTCGACGGCGCCGGGGGCCTGCCAGTCGGGACGGTCGATCAGGCTCGCGTCACCGAGATAGGTGAATTCCTGCGAATCCCGCGGTCCGAGAAGGGGATGGTTGATGATCATTCGGGTCTTCCTTGGCGCATGGCGGCGCTGGCGTGATCGGTGTAAGGGGTCGGGATGGACATGGCCGTTCAGTGCAGGTTGGGCTGCGCGCCCATGCCCTTTTCGTCGATCATCAGCCCCTTGCGGAACCGATCGAAGCGATAGGCGCGGGCCGTCTGATGCGGCTTGTCGGTGGCCAGGAGATGGGCGAAGGCCCAGCCGCTGGCCGGAGTGGCCTTGAACCCGCCGTAGCACCAGCCGCCGTTGAAATAGAGGCCGTCGACATCGGTCTTGTCGATGATGGGCGAGCCGTCCATCGACATGTCCATGATCCCGCCCCACATCCGCAAGAGCCGGGCGCGGCCGATGATCGGCATCAGGCTCATCCCGCCTTCGCAGACGTCCTCGACGACCGGCATGTTGCCGCGCTGCGCGTAGGAGTTGTAGCCGTCGATGTCGCCGCCGAAGACGAGGCCGCCCTTGTCGGACTGGCTGACGTAGAAATGGCCCGCGCCATAGGTGATGACGCCCGGGATCACCGGCTTCAGCCCTTCGGACACGAAGGCCTGAAGGACATGGCTTTCGATGGGAAGCCGCATGTTGGCATGCGACATGACCTTGGAGGACGACCCGGCGACCGCGCAGCCGACCTTCTTGGCGCCGATGAAGCCGCGGCTGGTCTCGACGCCCAGGATGCGGCCGTTCTCGATCCGCATGCCGGTGACTTCGCAGTTCTGGATGATGTCGACGCCGCGGCTGTCGGCGCCGCGGGCATAGCCCCAGGCGACCGCGTCATGGCGCACCGTCCCGCCCCGGCGTTGCAGGAGCCCGCCCTTGATCGGGAAGCGGGCGCTGTCGAAGTTCAGGAAGGGGGCCATGCGGCGCACGCCTTCGCGGTCGAGCAGTTCGGCATCGACGCCATTCAGGCGCATCGCATTGCCGCGCCGGGTATAGGCATCGCGCTGGGCATCGGTATGGCAAAGGTTCAGGACGCCGCGCTGGCTGACCATGGCGTTGAAGTTGAAGTCCTGCTCCAGCCCTTCCCAGAGCTTCATCGAGAATTCGTAGAAGGGTTCGTTGCCGTCGAGCAGGTAGTTCGAACGGACGATCGTGGTGTTCCGCCCGACGTTGCCGCCGCCGATGTAACCTTTTTCCAGGACCGCGATCCGGGCCTGGTTGAATTCCTTGGCGAGATAATAGGCCGTCGCCAGCCCGTGTCCGCCGCCGCCGATGATGACGTAGTCATAGCTGGCCTTCGGCGCGGGGTCGCGCCAGGCGGGCTGCCAGCCCTTGTGGCCGGTCAACGCCTCGCGGATGACGCGGAAGCCGGAATATCGCATGTCTTTGCCCCTTGCGGTTCGCCACGGGAACAGTGGCCCATGGATCGAGACTGGCAGAGGGTGTGGTTATTTGCCTCGTTCGGATCGGACATCGACGCGTCTGTTCTGGACATGTAACGCATCGGTGACGGTGATGCGCGGGCAAAAGAAAAGGGGGCTTGCGCGCCCCCTCGGCCTTCGGCCTCACCCTGCGGGATATTTCCGCAAGGTGAAAATGGTTTCCCTCAGGTGCGGATTCCCGAGAAGCGCCCCTGCCATTCCTCGCGTTCTTCGTCGGTGATCTTGGCGAAGAGCACCTCGGGCGTGGTGAAGGCATGGCCGGCGGGAAGGACGGCGAGGGCCGCTTCGACATCGTCGGGCCAGGTCTGGTCTTCGGTCCGCATGCCTTCGAGCATCTTTTGGGACGCATCGGGGATGAAGGGCGAAGACAGCACCGCGTAAAGGCGGACCAGGTTCAGCGACAGGCGCGTCTGGGCGGCGGCGCGGTCCGGGTCGGTCTTGAAGACGGTCCAGGGGGCGGCGGATTGCAGGTATTCGTTGCCCGAGACCCAGATCGCGCGGAGTTCAGCGGCGGCCTTGCGGACCTCCATCGCCTCCATCGCGGCTTCATAGGCGCGGATGCGGGTGGTCAGGTCGGCGATGAGGGCGCGTTCCTGGTCGCCGTAGCTTCCTGCGGCGGGGATTTCCTCGCCGAATTTCGACCGGCAGAATTTCGTGATGCGGCTGACGAAGTTGCCCAGCACGTCTGCCAGGTCCTTGTTCACGCCGGCCTGGAAGTTTTCCCAGGTGAATTCGCTGTCCGAGCTTTCGGGCGCATGGCTGAGAAGCCACCAGCGCCAGTAATCGGCGGGCAGGATCGACAGCGCCTGGTCCATGAAGACGCCGCGGCCCTGGCTGGTGGAGAACTGGCCGCCGTCGTAGTTCAGGTAGTTGAAGGACTTGATGTAGTCGACCAGCTTCCATTGCGCCCCGCCGGCGCGGTTGGCGCCAAGGATGGTGGCGGGGAAGCTGAGCGTGTGGAAGGGCACGTTGTCCTTGCCCATGAACTGGGTATAGCGGACATCGCCCGCCCCCTTGTCGGTGCGCCACCAGCGTTCCCAATCCGCGCCCTTGCCCGCCTCGACCCATTCCTGCGCGCAGGCGATGTATTCGATGGGCGCGTCGAACCAGACGTAGAAGACCTTGCCCTCCATCCCCTGCCACGGGGCACCGTCGAATTGCACCGGGATGCCCCAGTCGAGATCGCGGGTGATGCCGCGATCCTGCAAGCCGTCGCCGTCATTGAGCCATTTCTTCGCGATCGAGGTGGTGAGCAGCGGCCAGTCGGTCTTGGAGTCGATCCACGCCTCCAGCTCGTCCTTCATTTTCGACTGGCAGAGATAGAGATGCCTGGTCTCGCGCATCTCCAGATCGGTGGCGCCCGAGATCACCGAGCGGGGATTGATCAGGTCAACCGGGTCAAGCTGCTTGGTGCAATTGTCGCATTGATCGCCGCGCGCGGACTCGTAGCCGCAATTGGGGCAGGTGCCCTCGATATAGCGGTCGGGCAGATAGCGCCCGTCGGTGGGCGAATACATCTGGGTTTCCGACACTTCGCGGATCAGCCCCTGTTCATGCAGCCGCGTGGCGAAATGCTGGGTCAGGCGGTGGTTCTGGGGGCTCGACGAGCGTCCGAAATGATCGAAGCTGAGGCGGAAGCCGTCCGAGAGGCGTTTCTGCACGCCGTGCATCTCGGCGCAATACTCGGCCACCGGCTTGCCCGCCCTGGCGGCGGCAAGCTCGGCGGGGGTGCCGTGCTCGTCGGTGGCGCACAGAAACAGCACCTCGTGGCCGCGCCCGCGCAGGTAGCGCGCGAAAAGGTCGGCCGGCAACTGGCTGCCGACGAGGTTGCCGAGGTGCTTGATGCCGTTGATGTAGGGGATGGCAGAGGTGATCAGGTGGCGGGCCATGGCGTTCCTGTGCGGTTCGGCCCCCCATAGCGCAGGGCGAAGGGGTTGGAAAGGCGGTCGGCGGCGGCGGCGGCGGTGCCGCCCGGGCCGCGGCAGCGCCCGCGCCGGAACCGTGCCCGCCCCGGGCGACTTGTGCCGCGGGCACGGCCACGGGTCGGCCGGCGAGGGCCCATCCGCGCGCTCGCGGGGCCGGGCCGGCGGCAGCGCCGGCACCAGCCCCCCGGCACCGGCCGCTTGGGCCGCGCGCGCGGTTCAGCCGTTCACCCCCGGCCGCGTTTCTCGAACCGCGGCAGCATCGCCGAAAAGTCGCGCCCGCGCCCGTCCTCGTCCTCGACGAAGCGGCGGTAGAGCGCGGCGGCCAGCGCGCCCATCGGCGTGTCGGCGTCCACCGCCTCGGCCGCCTGCTGCGACAGGCCGAGATCCTTGAGCATCAGTTCGGCCGCGAAGCCGGGCTTGTAGCCGTTGTCGGCGGGCGATTTCGGGCCGACGCCGGGGGCCGGGCAATAGGCGTTCATGCTCCACGAACTCCCCGACGAGGTGGACACGACATCGAACATCCTGCTGCGGTCGAGCCCCAGCTTGTCGGCCA
>DJWG01000076.1:29120-30210 GCA_002440945.1 Rhodobacteraceae bacterium UBA6236
AGGATCATGTTGTTGCAGATCTTGGCCGCCTGCCCGTTGCCGGCGGGCCCGCAATGCACCGCCTTCTGGCCCATCACCTCGAACAGCGGGCGCACCGTCTCGAACGCCGCCGCGCCGCCCCCGACCATGAACGTCAGCGTGCCCGCCTCGGCCCCGCCGACCCCGCCCGAAACCGGGGCGTCAAGCGCGCCAAGCCCGGCCGCCTCGGCCTCGGCCGCCACCGCGCGGGCGCTTTCGACATCGACGGTCGAGCAATCGCACAGCACCGCGCCGGGGGCCATGGCGGGGATCACCTCGGACGCGACGGCGCGCAGGATGGCACCGTTGGGCAGCATGGTGATGACCACCTCGGCGCCGCTCGCGGCGGCCGCGGCACTTGTCGCCGGCACCACGCCCTCGGGGCAGGGGGCGGCAAGGTCGAACCCGGTCACCTCGTGGCCGGCCTTCACCAGATTGGCGGCCATCGGCGCACCCATGTTGCCCAGCCCGACGAATCCGATCTTCATGGCATCTCCTCCTCGAATGAAAGCTCGTTTGCCCCCAGCGGGGCCAGCATCGCATCCACCTCGGCCGCTGTCACCGCCCCTGGCGCGGGATGGCGCCAGCGCGGGGCGCGGTCGCGGTCGATGATCGCGGCGCGGATGCCTTCCAGGAAGTCGGCGTGTTCCATCGCCCGCCAGGTGAAGCGGTATTCCTGCGCCAGTGCCTCGCGGATGCCGGCATCGGGGCCCAGCCGGCGCAGCATCCCCAGCGTGCAGGCCATCGACAGCGGCGCGTTGCGAAGCATGGCCTTGCGCGCCTCGGCCGCCAGCGCGCCGCTGCCCTGCTCCAGCGCCGCGACCACGGCGCCGGGCGTGTCGGCCGCGAACAGCCGGTCGATCTCGGGGCGCAGCGCCTCCAGCCGGCCCGGCGGCGGCGCGGCGGCGGCGGCAACCTCGGGCCGGCCGGTGGCGATCATCGCGGCCTTGGCGTCGTCCCAGGCGGCCTCGGGCAGATAGGCGTCGGCAAAGCCCGCCACGATCGCATCCGCCGGCCCCATCCGCGCGCCGGTCAGGCCCAGATAGGCCCCAAGCCGCCCCGGCGCGCGCGC
>DJWG01000058.1:0-5457 GCA_002440945.1 Rhodobacteraceae bacterium UBA6236
GGGTTCGACGGGGTCGAGATCCACGCGGCGAACGGCTATCTGATCAACCAGTTCCTCTGCGATGGCTCGAACACCCGCAGCGACGCCTATGGCGGGTCGATCGGGAACCGCGCCCGTTTCCTCTTCGACGTCGTCGATGCCGTGGTCGGCGCCTGGGATGCGGGGCATGTCGGCATCCGGCTCAGCCCGTTCTCGAACGCCAACGGCGTGGCCGACAGCGACCCGATGGCGCTCTTTTCGCATGTGGTCAAAGGTCTTGACCAGCGCGGGCTTGCCTTCCTGCATGTGATCGAGGGCCAGACCGGCGGCACCCGCGATCTGCCCGAGGGCTGCGATCTGGGGGCGCTGCGGGCGATGTTCAGGGGCGCCTATATCGGCAACAACGGCTATGACCGCGAAAGCGCCATCGCAGCGGTCGAAAGCGGGCGCGCCGATCTGGTGGCCTTTGGCCGCGCCTTCATCGCCAATCCCGATCTGGTGGCGCGGCTGCGGAAAGACGCGCCACTGAACGCGCCCGACAAGACGACCTTCTACGGCGGCGGGGCGGAAGGCTACACCGACTATCCGGCGCTGGCCGACTGAGCCCGCCTTGACGCGGCCCCGGGGCATTGACCCGCCCGGGGCCGCGCCCCATCCTGCGCCGACCACCAAACAAAGGACCGCTGTCATGACGCTTTCAGACCCCAAGGGCATCGACCCTGCCATGCTCGACCGTCTGGCCGAGGTCGCGGTGCGTGTCGGCCTGAACCTGCAACCGGGGCAGGATCTGGTGCTGACCGCGCCGGTCGCGGCGCTGCCCCTGGTGCGGCGGGTGGTGGCGGCGGCCTATCGGGCGGGGGCGGGGCTGGTGACGCCGATCCTGGCGGATGAAGAGGTGGCGCTGGCGCGCTACCGCAACGCCAGCGACGACAGTTTCGACCGCGCCCCCGGCTGGCTTTACCGTGGCATGGCCGAGGCCTACGCCGGCAATGCGGCGCGCATGGCCATCGTCGGCGACAACCCGATGCTGCTTGCCGCAGAGGATCCGGCCAAGGTCGCCCGCGCCGGGAAAGCCAATGCGGTCGCCTACAAGCCCGCGCTCGAGAAGATCTCGAACTTCGACATCAACTGGTCCATCGTCGCCTATCCCGGCGCAGCCTGGGCGCGGCAGGTCTTCCCCGACCTGCCCGAAGACGAGGCCGTGGCGAAGCTTGCGCAGGCGATCTTCGCCGCGTCGCGGCTTGAGGGGGATGATCCCGTCGCCGCCTGGGAGGCGCATAATGCCGCGCTGAAGGCTCGCACCGCCTGGCTGAATGGCGAACGTTTCAGCGCCCTGCATTTCACCGGGCCAGGCACCGATCTGGTGGTGGGTCTTGCCGATGGGCACGAATGGCATGGCGGCGCGTCCACCGCCAGGAACGGCATTTCCTGCAACCCGAACATCCCCACCGAAGAGGTCTTCACCACGCCCCACGCCCGTCGCGTGGACGGTCGGGTGCGGGCCAGCAAGCCGCTGGCCCACCAGGGCAGCCTGATCGAAGGGATCGAGGTCCGGTTCGAGGCTGGCCGCATCGTCGAGGCGAAGGCGGACCGGGGTGAGGAAGTCCTGCTGAAGCTTCTCGACAGCGACGAAGGCGCGCGGCGGCTGGGCGAGGTGGCGCTGGTGCCGCACCGGTCGCCGATCTCGGACACCGGGGTTCTGTTCTACAACACGCTCTTTGATGAAAACGCCGCTTGCCACATCGCGCTGGGCCAGTGCTATTCGAAATGCTTCCTTGATGGCGCGAGCCTTTCGCCCGACCAGATCGCGGCGCAGGGCGGCAATTCCAGCCTGATCCACGTCGACTGGATGATCGGCGGGCCGGAAACCGATATCGACGGGGTGAAGCCCGACGGTTCCCGCGTGGCGGTGTTTCGCAAGGGGGCCTGGGCCCGCGCGGTCTAGCGCAGGAAGGCCCGGAAGCGGCGCAGCGCCAGCCAGAACAGCACGGCGCCGATCGCCGCCATCGCGGCAAGCTGCGGCCAGACAACGTCAATGCCCGCACCGCGGAACAGGACGCCCTGCGAGAACACGATGAAATGCGTGTTCGGCGCGCCTGACATGATGAAGCGGATGGCGTCGGGCATGCTTTCGACCGGCGTCATCGCCCCCGACAGCGCCTGAAGCGGCAACAGGACAAGGATCAGAAGCAGCCCGAACTGCGGCATGGACCCTGCGATGGTGGCAAGGAAGATGCCAAGCGATGTGGTGGCAAAGAGCATCAGCATCGTCCCGAACATGAAAAGCGGGACGGAACCGGCCACCGGTACTTCGAGGATCAGCCGCACCATCACCGCGATGGCGAAGCCCGACGCCAGCAGTACGACCAGCCCCATCGACCAGATCTTCGACAGCATGAGTTCCGTCGCCGTGACGGGCATGACCATCAGGTGTTCGACGGTGCCATGTTCCTTTTCCCGGATCAGCGCCGCGCCGGTCAGGATGATGGCGAGCATCGTCACCGACATCACGACATGGGTGATCGCCCCGAACCAGCCCGGATCAAGCCGCTGGTTGTAGCGCGCCCTGAGCGTCAGATCGACGGGCGGGGTATCCTCGGCGCGGTAGTGGTGCAGGAATTCCCCCACCTCGGCGTTGACGATCTGGTGGATGTAGCCGGTGCCGGTAAAGGCCTGGCTGATCCGCGTCGCATCGACGTTGAGCTGCATCGTCGGATGCGCGCCCGCCAGCAGGTCGGCCTGGAACCCGGCGGGAATTTCCAGCGCGAAAGTGTCGACGCCTTCATCCAGACGCCGGTCAAGCTCGGGGGCGGGGATGGCGGCGGGCGGGGTGAAGTAGGGCGGCTGGAAGGCCACGAAAAGCCGCGCCGTCAGGGGCGATTGGTCCTCGTCCACGATGGCGATGGCAGCGCGGTTCAGCGTTTCCGGCGCCGCCTTGCTTTCAACGTAGATCGACAGCGTGAAAGAATAGACGATCAGCAAAAGCATCACCCAGTCGCGCGACAGGCCGCGAAGCTCTTTCAGGCCAAGATGGAAGATATTGCGAAGCGTCTGCGACATGGGATCACCGCGCCTGTTTCTTCAACAGCAGGATGCCAAGCGCCAGCGTCACCGGCACCGCGATCAGCAGGGGCAGGAACGAGGCCGAGAGGTCCGAAAACCCCAGCGCCTTGGAAAAGGTGCCGCGGGTGATCGTCATGAAATGGCTGGTCGGATAGATCGTCCCGATCACCCGCGCCGCGCCCTGAAGGGTGGACACCGGGTCGATCAGCCCGCCGTATTGCATCGCGGGCATCAGCGTCAGAAGCGTGGTTCCGAAGATCGCCGCGATCTGGCTTGAGATGAACGAGGAAATCATCAGCCCCATTCCCGTCGCGATGATCGAATACAGGATCGCCGCCGCGGTCAGCGTCAGGAAACTGCCGGTGAAGGGTACGCCGAACAGCCAGATCGCCGCATAGACCATCATCAGGAAGTTGATGATCGCAAGGCCAAGATAGGGAAGCTGCTTGCCGATCAGGAACTCTGCTTTGCGGGTCGGGGTGACGTAGAGGTTGACGATGGAGCCCAGTTCCTTTTCGCGCACCACCGACAGCGCGGTCAGCATCGCCGGGATCATCATCAGAAGAAGCGGGATGACCGCCGGCACCATCGACACAAGGCTTTTGACGTTCGGGTTGTAGCGGTAGCGGGTTTCCAGCGTGAAAGGGCTGGTCTGGGCCGCGTCCCCGAGGATCGTGCGCGTCTGACGGGCAAGCCAGGTGGCGTGCATCCCCTGGACGTAGCCCTGGACGATCTCGGCCCGTTGCGGATTGGCGCCGTCGATCCAGGCGCCGATCTCGACGGGTTCGCGCCGCGCCACATCGCGGGCAAATCCCGGCGGGATCTCGAGAGCCAGCGCCAGCCTGCCGGTGCGCATCCTCGCGTCCATGTCGTCATAGCCGCTAAGCGGCGGCTCTTCGGTGAAGTAGCGCGACCCCGAGATGTCGAGCGCATAGTCGCGTGACAAGGTGGTCTGATCGCGGTCGAGGATGGCGAAGCTCAGGTCTTCGACATCCATGTTGATGCCGTAGCCCATGACGAACATCAGGATCAGCGATCCCATCAGCGCCAGCGCCGCCCGGATCGGATCGCGACGAAGCTGCAAGGCTTCAAGCCGCGAGAAGCTGAAAAGCCGCCGCAGGCTGAAGGCGGTGCGGACCCGTGCGGGGGCCAGCGCCGGGGCCGGTTCCGGGCGCGGTTCTGTGGGGCTGGGCGGTTCGGTGTCGATCGCGTCCTGCAGATAGGCCACGAAGGCATCGTCAAGGCTGGCGGCGTCTTTCGAGCGGACGATGTTTTCGGCCGTATCCGACACCAGCACCCGGCCCGCATGCATCAGCGAAATCCGGTCGCAAAGCGCGGCTTCGTTCATGAAATGGGTCGAGACGAAGATCGTCACCCCATGCGCCCGCGACAGGTCCGACAGGATCTGCCAGAAGTGGTCGCGCGCCACCGGATCGACGCCAGAGGTCGGTTCGTCAAGGATCAGGATCTCGGGGCCGTGGATCATCGCGACGGCCAGCGACAGCCGCTGGCGGATGCCAAGGGGCAGGGCGCTGGGCAGGGTGTCGAGGACCGGGGCCAGATCGAACTGGTCCGCCATCTCGTCGATCCGCGCGGGGATGAGGCCCGGGTCCATGCCGAACAGCCGGGCATGGAGGTCAAGGTTCTGGCGCACCGTCAGTTCGGAATAAAGCGAGAAGGACTGCGACATGAAGCCCACCCGCTGACGCACGGCCATGTCGCGGGCGTCGACCGGCTTGCCGAACAGGCGCGCTGTGCCCTCGGTCGGTTCCAGAAGCCCGGTCAGCATCTTCATCGTCGTGGTCTTGCCGCACCCGTTCGAGCCGAGGAAGCCGAAGATTTCACCCTTGCGGATGCGGAAGGACACGTCATCGACGGCGGTGAACCCGTCGAAACGCTTGCTTAGCCCCTCGGCCTCGATGGCGGGGGGCTCGGCCGGGTCGAAGTCGCGGGGCGGGATCGTCACGCGTTCGTGCCCCGTGCTGGCTTCGCGGGGCAGAAGGGCGATGAAGGCATCGTCAAGGGTGGCGCTGCCGGTGCGGGCCAGAAGCTCTGCCGGCGTGCCCGTCGCCAGAACCTTGCCGTCGTGCATCGCGGTCAGCCAGTCGAAGCGCGCCGCTTCCTCCATATAGGCGGTGGCGACGATCACGCTCATGCCCGGGCGTTCGGCGCGGATGTCCGCGATCAGATCCCAGAACTGCCGCCGCGACAGGGGATCGACGCCGGTGGTCGGTTCATCGAGGATCAGAAGGTCCGGGTCATGGATCAGCGCGCANNGCTTCTGCTTCATCCCGCCCGACAGTTTCGCAGCGGGCCGGTCGGCAAAGGCCGCCATCCCCGTCCGCGCCAGAAGCGTCGCGATCCGGGCCCGGCGTTCGGCCACGTCTTGCCCGAAAAGGCGGGCGAAGAAGTCGA
>DJWG01000058.1:5524-10013 GCA_002440945.1 Rhodobacteraceae bacterium UBA6236
TGTAGGCGATGCGCGGGCAGACCCGCGCCCGGTGGCGGGCCGATCGCATGTCGCCGCCCAGCACAGACACCGCGCCTTGCTGGATCCTGCGTGCCCCGGCCAGAAGCGACAGGAGGCTGGATTTCCCCACGCCGTCCGGCCCGATCAGACCGACCATGACCCCCGCCGGAATGTCGAGCGTCAGGTCATCCAGCGCGCGGGCCTTGCGGTAATGCAGCGACAGGCCCCGGACACGCGCCACCGGATCGGCGCGAGGGATCGCCGGGCCGGGCTGCGATCCCATCACTCTGCGACCTTCATGAGGAATTCGGGCCAGTCCACCTTGGGGTCGGTCCTGAGATAGGCCGTGCCGGGAAGCCCGGTCTTGACGTAGTCGATGTATTTCTCAAGCAGCGCGCGCTGGATCTGCGCCTTGACCCGGAACATGAGCTTTTCGCGTTCGGCGGTGGTTTCGACCGTCTTCGGCGTGAACTGCGCCACATCGGCGACATAGGACACCGAAGCCGGGATGGCGATGCCGGGGGCGGCGTCCAGCACCAGCCGCACTTCTTGCCCGATCCGAACGCGGCCAGCCTCGGAGGTGGGCAGGAAGAAGGTCATGTAGACGTCATCCAGCGCCACGATGTTCAGGATGCGCCCGCCGGCGGCAACGACCTCGCCCACCTGGGCGATCTGGTACTGGACCCTTCCCGAACGGGGGGCGCGGAGGCTCATGTCCTCGATCGAGGTGGTGATGGCGTCGATGGCGGCCTCTGCCGCCTCGACCGCCGCTTCGGCATCGACCACCCGCGCCCGGGCCGCGCCGATGCCCGCATCGGCGGCGGCCAGCGACGCCTTGGCCAGCGCCAGCCCGGCGCGGGCCTGCCGTTCATTGGCGCGGTCGTCGTCCAGAACCTGCTGCGACACCGTGCTGGATTTGGATAGCGCCTCTGACCGCGTAAGCCGCATCCGCGCCGCGTCGGCCACGGCTTCGGCCTGTTCGACCTGCGCCGCCGCCGCCGCGCGCTGGGCAATGGCCTGTTCGACGCCGCTTCCCGCCGTATCGACCCCGATCCGCGCCCGGCGCAGCGCCGCTTCGGACTGGCGCTTCTGGGCCTTCAACTGGTCGGTGTCCATTTCGACCAGCACATCGCCCGCCTTCACCGACTGGCCTTCACCGGCAAGGATCGCGGTGATCCGCCCGCCGGACAGGGCCGAGATATCGACCTCGGTCGCCTCGATCCGCCCGTTGCCCGAGGCGATGCCTGCCGGCAGGGCGGCGGATTGCGCGTTTTGCCACAGGGCATAGCCCACCGCTGCGGCGATCAGAAGAATCGCAATGATGAGGGCGGACCGGGGAATGCGTGTCATGGCGGCGGGCTTTCGGGTTCGGGGCAGGTGTCGGCGCGAACTCTAGCCGCAGTGCAGCGACTTGCGAAGGCGAAAGAGGCGGGAATGGCCCCGCGCCGCTGCGTCAGAAGCCGCTGATCAACTCGATCCTCGATCCGTCGCTGAAACGGTTGAAGCGGAAATCCGTCGGATCGACCAGCGGTGTGCGGTTCAGGACCAGATCGGCCATCAGCCGCCCCGCCGCCGGTCCGATGCCGAAGCCGTGGCCGGAAAACCCCGAAGCGAGATAGAAGCCCGGCACCTTGTCCACCGCCGATATCACCGGCACCGCGTCGGGCGAGACGTCGATATAGCCTGCCCAGCGTTGCGCGATCTCGGCCTTTGCCAGCGCCGGAAAGGCGCGGATCGCGGCGGACATGGCGCGGTTCGACAGCGTCTGGTTCGGCACCGGGTCCAGCACGCGATGGTATTCGAAGGGACTCGGCTCCTCGAGCGACCAGTGGGTGGGGATGCGGGCTTCGTCCAGAAAGCGCAGGCCGAAGCGGAAGTTGAGCGACCGCCATTCCTTCCGCAGCGCAGGCAGGAAGGCGCGGGCATAGCGGAACGAGGCCGGAACGATGCTGACCACGTTTTCATGGCCCGAGGCGATGGTGTATCCGCCGTCCTGCCGCTTGCGGATCGCGAAATCGCTGTGCCAGATCGCCTGCTCCGGGCCGCCCTCGATCGGCTTCGTGCGCAGGACCGAATTCATGACCTTCAGCTGCGGGAAGTCGATCCCGGCATTTCCGGCGAACAGGTTCGACCAGGCGCCGCCCGCCAGCACCACGGCGCGGCAGCGGATGGCGCCGCGTTCGGTGACGACACCGCTGATCCTGCCGGCCTCGGTTTCGATCCCGCGCACGGCGCATTCGGTCAGGACATGCGCGCCCCGGTCGCGGGCGGCCTCGGCGATGGCGGGGGCGGCCTTCTGCGGCTCTGCCCGGCCATCTGCGCCGGTGTAAAGCGCGCCCTTCAGGTCAAGCGTCGCGCCCGGAAGCATCGCCTTGAACTCGCGCCCCGAGATCATGCGGCTTTCGACCTGATAGCCTTCAAGGTTGCGGTTCCAGCGTTCGTGGTCGGCATATTGCCGGTCGGTCGCGCAGGTGAAGATGATCCCGGCGCGGCGATAGCCGGTGTCGCGGCCGATTCGGGTATCGAGCCCCTTCCAGATTCGCAGCGCCTCGGCCATCAGCGGCACTTCGCGCGGGTCGCGGCGGGAAATACGGACCCAGCCCCAGTTGCGGCTGGATTGTTCCTTGCCGATGCCGCCCTTTTCGCAAAGCGCGACCCGCAGCCCGCTTTCGGCAAGCTCCAGCGCGGTCGAACAGCCGATGATCCCCCCGCCGATGACGACGACATCCACCTCTCCCGGCAGTTCGGGATCGCCGTGGACGGGAACGACATAGGGGCCGGGCATCGAGATCTCCTTGCGGGTCAGGGCGAATGTCGCACAGCAGTAACAAAGCCGGATCGGGCTGCAAACACCCTGGCCCGGCCCTCATGCCTCGCGCCGGATCAAGAGCGAGGGGAGCGACAGGCCCAGAAGCAGCGCCGCCAGCGGAAGCGAGAAGAAGAAGCCAAGCTGCCCATAGCCGAAGGCGCCGATGATTCCGCCCAAAAGGAACGACCCGACCAGCCGCAGCAGGATGCCGAGCTTCTTCAGCCCGGTGGTCGCGGGGGCACGGCCCTGGCTCAGGCCAAAGACCGCGCGGCCGATTTCGATCCCGATGTCAGTCACCATGCCGGTGACATGGGTGGTGCGGATGCGCGCGCCGGAAATCTTTGTGATCGTTGCGTTTTGCATCCCCATGATGAAGCACAGACAGGACAATGCGAACAGCCGCCCGGCTTCGCTTGTGAAGATGCCGCCCCAGGCGAAGCAGGCCATGAAGACGCCCTGCACCGCCAGCGGCAGGGCATATTGCTGCCGCCCGTCGCGCAGGCGCGCCCAGTTGATCAGCACCGTGCTGAAAGCCGCGCCGGTGGTGAAGGAGGCGATGGCCAGGGCGCTGGCGAAGGCCAGCCGCAGGTTCAGCAAGACGACATTGTCGGCCAGTTGCGACAGATAGCCGGTCATGTGCGAGGTGTAGTGCCCCAGCGCGAAGAACCCGCCCGCATTGGCCGCCCCCGCGATTGCCGCCAGTACCGTCGCCAGAACCAGATCGCTGCCGCTTGACCGGTGGTGCCCCACAAGCGCCCGTGCCGCGGTGAGGGGCCTGCGGATATGTCTGCGCTGGATCTGTCTGCTCATCGGCCTGCCGTTCCGGTCCTGCCCCGGTCCTGCTTCGGACCGCGTGGCGAAGATATGGGCGATTCCCCTGGGGAAAGGCAACGGGCGGCGCCCGGGCACCATCTTGCCGAACCGGGACGCGGAGCTTGGGCCGGGGCGCACAAGAACCTTGATTTGCGGCTGCTTCGCCCTCATATGGTCAGCGCGACGTTATCTCTTCGACCCTACTGCCTTCGGGCGCAGATACTCGAGCGATCAAACTGCGCCGGGCCGCCGCAATTCCGCGGGCGGCAGATGAAGGAGTAGTCACCATGGCCAACGGCTCGGTGAAATGGTTCAACGCCACCAAGGGTTATGGCTTCATTGCCCCCGAAGGCGGATCCAAGGACGTGTTCGTGCACATCACGGCGCTGGAACGCGCTGGCCTGCGCGAACTGAAGGACGGCCAGAAGGTCACCTTCGACATCGAAACCAGCCGTGACGGCCGCGAAAGCGCCGTCAACATCAAGCTGGCCTGAGCTTACCGCTCGGAAAATCAGGAAACGGGCAGGGCGCAGGTCCTGCCCGTTTTCTTTTTGCCGATGCGCATTCTCTGATGTTGACTGAAAAGAAAAACTATTTAACAAAAGGAATAAACGCAGGCCAGCTTTCCTTGGCCGCGTCCTCAGGGAGATCAGGATAAAATGAGCGTCAAGACGGACATTGAGATTGCGCGTGAAGCGTCGAAGCGGCCGATTCAGGAGATTGGGGCGAAGCTTGGGATCGAGGCGGAGCATCTTCTGCCTTATGGTCATGACAAGGCGAAGGTGAGCCAGGCGTTCATCCAGAGCCTTTCGGGCCGCGCGGATGGCAAGCTGGTGCTGGTGACGGCGATCAACCCGACGCCGGCGG
>DJWG01000115.1 GCA_002440945.1 Rhodobacteraceae bacterium UBA6236
CACGATCGAGAAATTGCGGATATGGGAAAGCTCGGTCATGGCGCGGATATGCAGGGGAATCCGCCACCGGTCAAGCGGTCCGCGGGGCTTCCCCGGTTGACGTTTTCGCCGCCAGACCCAATCTGGGGGGAAAGCAGGAGATGAAGATGAAACTGAAGGTTCCCGACATGACCTGCGGCCATTGCAAGGCCGCGGTCGAGAAAGCGATCATCGATCTGGACAGCGCCGCGGATGTGCGCGTCGATCTGCCCAGCCGCACGGTCGAGGTGACGACCACGGCCGCCGAAGGTGCGGTGCTGAACGCGCTGAAGGCCGAAGGGTATCCGGCGACTCCGGCCTGAGGCCTTGGCCCGGTGGCGGGGTGTCTTGAACCCCGCCGCGGGCTTCGGCATAGTCCCCGCCGATCCATGAAGACGCCGGAGAACCGGCGCGAACGGCGGATGAGGCAGAGATGCGCAAGACTTTCATGATCCTGGCAACCGCTCTGGCGGTCACGGCGGGCCTTGCCGCCTGCGGGCGCGGCGGACACGGCAGCGACGGCCCCATCGCGCAGGCCTGCATGTCCTCGGGGCGCGATGGCGCCAGCTGGCGGACCTGCGGCTGCGCGCAGCAGGTCGCCAACCAGATGCTCAGCCGTTCAGACCAGGTCAGGGCGGTCAAGTTCTTCCGCGACCCGGAACTGGCGCAGAAAGCCCGCACCGCCAACAGCGACCACGCCAGGGCCTTCTGGCGGCGCTATTCGGCCTTTGGCACGGCTGCGGAACAATCCTGCACCGGGGTCTGAACCACACCCCGACCGCCAAGCACAAAAAAGCCCGCCATCGGCGGGCTTTTCCATTCATCTGTCCCGAAGGGTCAGGCCGCCGCAGCGACGACCTTCTTCGAGATGTCTTTCTTGATCTTCAGCGCGCGATCCGACAGTTCGGCGTCGTTGGCTTTCGCCAGAAAGGCGTCCAGACCGCCGCGGTGATCAACCGAACGCAGCGCCGCCGCCGAAATGCGCAGCTTGAANNCGGGCCTTTTCCGGTCAGTTCGCAGACGCGCGACATGGTGTAGATCCTTCAGTTTCCGGCAACCGGGAAGGCCCCGGACCCATAAGATAACGGGCACCGCTTGAGGCAGCGCCCAGAATGACAGGTCGTTCGGATAGAGCCTTCGGCGGCCTTCGTCAAGCGATTCATCCGCATTATGCCTTGAGGATCGCCAGCATCCGCTGCGCCGCCGTCGCCGGCGACAGTTCCCCCTTCGCAACCGCACCGCCCAGGTCGTCCATCTGGCGGCGGGCCTCGGCTTCCTCGGTCAGCCGCGACAGAAGGCCAAGGCGCACCTCGTCCTCGAACCAGTGCCGGACCTGGTCGGCGCGGATGCGCGCAAAGTGGCCCTGTTCGCGCCGCCAATCGGCCAGCGTCTTCATTTCGGCCCAGGCCCGGTCAAGCCCTGCCTCCTCGACCGCCGACACCGGCAGCGCCTTGGGGAAATCGGCCGGGTCTTGCGGGCGTTTGCGCAAAAGCCGCAGCGCGCCGGAATAATCCGCCACCGTGCGCATCGCCGTCGATTTCAGATCGCCATCGGCCTTGTTGACCAGGATCAGGTCGGCCATCTCCATGATGCCGCGCTTGACGCCCTGCAACTCGTCCCCGCCCGCAGGCGCCAGCAGCAGGATGAACAGATCCGACATCTCGGCCACCAGCGTTTCCGACTGGCCGACACCCACCGTCTCGATCAGCACCACATCGAATCCCGCCGCTTCGCAAAGCGTCACCACCTCGCGGGTGCGCCGCGCCACGCCGCCCAGATGCGCCTGGCTGGGCGAGGGTCGGATGAAAGCGCGCGGCTCGCGGCTCAACCGCTCCATCCGGGTCTTGTCGCCCAGGATCGAGCCCCCCGACCGCGCCGAGGACGGGTCCACCGCCAGCACCGCCACCCGCAGCCCCTGCCCTGTCAGCAACATGCCGAAGCTTTCGATGAAGGTGGATTTTCCCACCCCAGGCGTACCCGACAAACCGATCCTCAGCGCCTGCCGGCCAAGCGGCGCCAGCCGCGCCAGAAGATCGGCGGCCATTTCGCGGTGATCCGCCCGCCCGCTTTCGACCAGCGTGATCGCCCGCGCAAGTGCCCGGCGATCGCCTGCCGCCACCCGTTGGGCCAGTTCGGTCACATCCATGGGGTCCAGATCCTCCTCCGTTTTCCATCCGACCCATATTCACCAGACCCCATCCGCACAATCCAGCCCAGACCTGTCCGGCCGTCATTTCTTCTTTGTCCAAATACTCCCGCCGGAGGCGTCCGACATCGCCACCCGTCAGGCTGGTCAGGGCCCTCGCACCCCGCTACACCCGCCCCATGTCACACCCGCCGCTGCCGATCACCGAAGCCCTGCCCCCCTTGCGCACCGCGCTGGCCAGAACCGGCGTCGCGGTGCTGCAGGCCCCGCCCGGCGCGGGCAAGACCACCGGCGTGCCGCTCGCGCTGCTTCCCGACATCTCCGGCCGCATCGTGATGCTGGAACCGCGCCGCCTTGCCGCCCGCGCCGCCGCCGAACGGATGGCAGAGACGCTTGGCGAACCCGTGGGTCGCACCGTCGGCTACCGCATCCGGGGCGAAGCGAAATCCGGGCGCGACACCCGGATCGAGGTCGTGACCGAAGGCATTCTCACCCGGATGATCCAGTCCGACCCCGCGCTGGATGGGATTGGCTGCGTGATCTTCGACGAATTCCATGAACGCTCGCTGAACGCCGACCTCGGCCTTGCCCTGACGTGGGAAGCGCGGGACGCCCTGCGGCCCGACCTGAAAATTCTGGTCATGTCGGCGACATTGGATGCCGAACCCGTCGCGCGGCTTCTGTCCGCCCCCATCATCACCTCGGAAGGCCGCGCCTTCCCGGTCGAAACCCGCTGGCTGCCGCGCCCGCTGGCTTCTGGGATCCGAATCGAACCCGCGACCGCAGCGCTGATCCGACAGGCGCTTGAGGAAACCGCAGGCGGCGTCCTGGTATTCCTGCCCGGCGAGGCCGAGATCCGCCGCGTGGCCGCCGCGCTCTCGGACCTGCCGCAATCGACACAGGTCCGCCCCCTTTACGGCACGATGGAGTTTTCAGCCCAGCGCGCCGCCATCGCCCCGGCCCCGCAGGGCATCCGCAAGATCGTGCTGGCCACCGCCATCGCCGAAACCTCGCTCACCATCGAGGATATCCGCGTGGTGATCGACGCAGGAAAAGCGCGGCGGGCGCGGGTCGATCCGTCCTCGGGGATGTCGCGGCTGGTCACCGAACGGGTTTCCCGAGCCGAGGCCGACCAGCGCCGGGGCCGCGCGGGCCGTGTCGCACCCGGAGTCTGTTATCGGCTTTGGTCGAAGGGCGAAGAAGGCGCCCTACCCGCGTTCCCCCCGGCAGAAATCGAGGTGGCCGATCTGGCCGGGCTGGCCCTTGAACTTGCCCTTTGGGGGACCGGGGCGGAAAGCCTCGCCTTCCTCACGCCCCCGCCCGCCCCTGCGCTGGCCGAGGCACGGGCGCTGCTGGCGGGGCTCGGGGCGCTGGACGCCCGAGGGCGGATCACCGGCCACGGGCGGCAGATGGCGGCGCTGCCACTCCACCCCCGGCTGGCGCATATGCTTCTACGGGCCGGCAAGGCGGCGGCACCCTTGGCGGCGCTTCTGTCCGACCGCGATGTGTTGTCCGGCGCGCCCGCTGATCTGGCTTTGCGGCTGTCGGCGCTCCGCGATCCGCGCCGCTTCGCGGACGACCATCCCTGGCCGATCCATCGCGGCACGCTGGAACGGGTGCGCGAAGACTCGCGGCGGCTGACCCGCCTTGCGCCTGACACGTCGGCGGATATCCCGGCGGGCGGCATGGCCTCGTTGGCCTACCCGGACCGGATCGGCCTGCGCCGCAAGGGGGACGAGCCGCGCTTTGTCCTGTCGGGCGGCAAGGGCGCCGTCGCGTCCCCTGCCGATCCTTTGGGCGCGTCGCGGCTGATCGTCGCCACCGATCTGGACGGCGACCCGCGCGAGGCGAAGATCCGTCAGGGCATCGCGCTGCATGAATCCGATCTGCGCGCCCTGCATGGCGACCGGATCGGCTGGGTGGATGTGGTCGAATGGTCACGCCGCGAAGGGCGCGTGGTGGCGCGGCGGCAGGAACGGCTGGGCGCGCTGGTGCTGGCGGACCGGCTCTGGCCCGAGGCCCCGCCCGAGGCGCTGGCCAAGGCCGCGCTGGAAGGGCTGCGCCAGATCGGGCTCAACTGGTCAGAACCTGCCCGACGACTGCGGGCGCGGGTCGCGCTTTTGCGCCACGAAGGCGCCGACATGCCCGATGTTTCGGATGCCGCGCTGCTGGCCGATGCTGACTGGATCCTGCCCTGGCTTTCGGCCTGCAAGACCGAGTCCGATCTGCGCGGATTGAACCTGACCGAGGCGCTGAAGGCCCGCCTGGGCTGGGACCGGCTGCAAGAGCTTGACCGCCTGGCCCCTGCCGCCTTTGTCACGCCCCTGGGCCGGGCCGTGCCGATCGACTATGACGGCGACCACCCGTCGGTCGCGCTGCGCCTGCAAGAAGTGTTCGGCGTGACCGCCCACCCAACCGTGGGACCAAAGCGCCTGCCGCTGCGGATGACGCTGCTGTCGCCGGCCCAGCGCCCGGTGCAGGTGACGATGGACCTGCCGGGGTTCTGGCGGACGTCCTACGCCGATGTGCGCAAGGACATGCGCGGTCAATATCCCAAACACCCCTGGCCCGAGGATCCGACCGAGGCCGAACCGACGCTGCGCGCGAAACCGCGCGGCACCTGAACGCCGCGCGGGATATGTTCACGGCGATCAGCCGCCCAGGAAGTCCATCTTTCCCACCTTGAACCCGTTGTGGCGCAGGATGGCGTAGGCGGTGGTCAGGTGGAACCAGAAGTTCGGCAGCGCGAAATTGCGCAGGTAGTCCAGCCCGTTGAAGCTCAGGGCATAGGGGCCCGCCTTGAAGGCGATGGTCCGGGTTTCAGCACCCGCGAAGGCCGCCGGATCGACGGTTTGAAGGAAGGCCAGCGCCGATGCGATGCGGGCGCGCAGCTCTGCGAAGCTGGCTTCCGTGTCCGGCGCGGCGGGGGTCTCGGCCCCGGCCAGGCGGCCCGCGCCATAGCGGGCGTGGTCGGTCGCCATCTGGATCTGGCGAGTGAAGGTGAACATGTCGGGCGTCAGCCGGTCGGCCAGGATCACCGAGGGGTCGATCTTGCGCTCGGCGCATTCGGCCTCGACCTTGGCGAGGATCTCGGACATGGCGCGCAGCCCCTTGGCAAATGCGGGCACGCTGAATTCGTAGAGGGTCATTCGATTAGCTCCGTTGGAAATCAAAGCCCCAGGCACCAGCGCACGATGGCTTTCTGGGCGTGGAGACGGTTTTCGGCCTCGTCGAAGACGACCGAGTTCGGGCCGTCCATCACGCTGCTCGTCACCTCGTCGTCGCGGTGGGCGGGCAGGCAGTGCATGAACAGGGCGTCGGGTTTGGCATGGGCCATCAGCGCATCGTTGACCTGATAGCCGCGCAGCTGGTTGTGGCGCCGTTCGCGGGCCGACTGCGGATCGTGCATCGACACCCAGGTATCGGTCACGACCAGGTCGGCGCCCTCGACGGCCTTGACCGGATCGCGCACGATGCGGATGTCGGCACCTTTCGCACGGGCTTCCTCGATGAATACCCGTTCGGGGTCCAGCGGTTCGGGTCCGGTGAAGGTCAGGTCAAAGCCGAACTGCCCCGCGGCGTGGATGAAGCTGGCGCAGACGTTGTTGCCGTCGCCCGACCAGACCACCTTCTTGCCCGCGATGGGCCCGCGATGTTCCTCGTAGGTCATGATGTCGGCCATGATCTGGCAGGGATGGGTGCGGTTCGTCAGGCCGTTGATGACCGGCACCGTGGCGTATTCCGCCATTTCCAGAAGCGTCGCTTCCTCGAAGGTGCGGATCATGATCAGGTCGACATAGCGCGACAGCACCCGGGCGGTGTCGGCGATCGTCTCGCCGTGGCCCAGCTGCATGTCGGCGCCCGAAAGCACCATCGTCTGGCCGCCCATCTGTCGGATGCCCACGTCAAAGCTGACGCGGGTGCGGGTCGAGGGCTTTTCGAAGATCAGCGCCGCCATGCGACCCTTCAGCGGCTGGTCTGCATCCAGACCGCCTTTCGGGCCGCCATTGCGGGCGTCCTTCATGCCGCGGGCCTGGTCGATGATGGCGCGCAGCTCGGCGGGGTCGGTCTGGTTGATGTCGAGGAAATGCTTCATGGTTTCTTCGCGTAAAATGCGGCCCGGGGATCAAAGCCCCCGAAGGCCGTGGAAATCAGGGAACGACAGACCGCACCGGTCGGCGGCCAAGGGGCTCGCCGGTCGTCGCGACATGTGCTGCTCGCGCTCGGACAGGGCAGAGGGGCGGTTCACCGTCACGCCTCCAGCATCGCCGCCGCGCGGTCAAGCCGCGCCACGGCTTCCGCGATTTCCTCGTCGGTGATGGTCAACGGCGGCAACAGGCGGACGGTATTGTCCGACGCCGCGACCGTCAGCAGGTGCTGGGCATAGCCCGCCTTCACCAGATCGACGGGGGCGACGCGGCATTTGAGGCCAAGCATCAGACCGGCGCCGCGCACCTCTTCGAAGACCGTCGGGTGGGCGGCGATCAGCCCTTCCAGCCGCTGGCGGAACAGGGCGCCCTTGCGGTTCACCTCGGCCAGGAAATCGGGGTTGGCGATGATCTCGACGACCTTCGCCCCCACCGCGCAGGCCAGCGGGTTGCCGCCGTAGGTCGACCCATGCGTGCCCGCCGTCATGCCCGATGCCGCCTCTTCGGTGGCCAGCACCGCGCCCAGCGGGAAGCCGCCGCCGATGCCCTTCGCCACCATGACGATATCGGGGGTGACGCCATCAAGCTCATGCGCGAACAGCTTGCCGGTGCGGCCCATGCCGCATTGCACCTCGTCGAGGATCAGAAGCGCGCCCGTTTCGTCGCAAAGCTTGCGGAGCGCCTTCAGGAAGCCTTCGGGCGCGGTGCGGATGCCGCCTTCGCCCTGGATCGGTTCGATCATGATGGCGGCGGTCTGCGGGGTGATCGCGGCCTTCACCGCATCGAGATCACCGAAGGGCACATGGGTGAAGCCCGGCATCAAGGGGCCGTAGCCCTTGGTCATCTTTTCGCTGCCCGCAGCGGCGATGGCCCCGGTCGAACGGCCGTGGAAGGCGCCTTCGAAGGTGATGATGCCGATCTTTTCGGGATGACCTTTGTCATACCAGTATTTCCGCGCCATCTTGATCGCCAGTTCGGCGGTTTCCGTGCCGGAATTGGTGACGAAGACGGTATCGGCAAAGGTATTGGCCACCAGAAGATCGGCCAGCCGTTCCTGTTCGGGGATCGTGTAGACGTTCGACACATGCCAGAGCTTCGCGGCCTGTTCGGTCAGCGTGGCGACCAGATCGGGGTTGGCATGACCCAGCGCGTTCACCGCGATGCCCGAGCCAAGGTCAAGATATCGGCTGCCATCCGCCTCGGTCAGCCAGGCGCCTTCGCCCTTCACAAAGGACAGCGGGGCGCGGTTGTAGGTGGGCAGAACCGAAGGGATCATGGTCGTCTCCTGGAAAGGAAGGCGCGAGCGTCGGCGAAGGCCGGAAGCTTGTCAATGCGCTGGAGAGGTTCGGAAAAGGGAATGCGGCGGGAAGCCACGGCTGATCTGCCGTCAGGCGCGAAAGGCGCGGCGGCGTCGGAACGGGGTCTGTCGGCTCCGATTGATCATGGCGGCGGGATAGCGCGGCGCGGGTTCGCCTGTCAAAGAAAAATGCGCGGGATTTGCAGGAAAGCCGCCGGTTTTGCCCGTCTGCCTCGATTCGGGGCGCTTGAAATCCCCGCCGCCGCCTTGTATCCCAGTGCGTCCCGACTAGAATGGGATGAAAGCCGCGCCGGAGGTGGTTTCCGCGCCGCGATAAGGAACACGATCATGTCCTGGACCGATGAGCGCGTCGAGACGCTGAAGAAGATGTGGGCCGAAGGGCAGTCCGCAAGCCAGATCGCCAAGGAACTGGGCGGCGTGACCCGCAACGCCGTCATCGGCAAGGTGCACCGGCTGGGCCTGTCGAACCGCGTGGGCGGCGATGAAGCCGCGTCTGACGCGCCCGCCGCCCGACCCGAACCCGCTGCCGCCACGCCCGCACGCCCCGCTGCGCCGCAGCCCGCAGCGGCCCCGGCCGCTGCCGCGGCGCGCCCCGCACCGCAGCCCACCGCCGCCGCACGTCCGGCCCCGGCCGCCCCTGCTGCCGCAGCCGCACCCCGGGCCGAGCCTGCGCCCGCCGCGTCGAATGTGACGCCGCTCCGCAAGCAGATCGTGCCCGCCGGCCAGCCGCTGCCGCCGCAGCCTTCGGCCAACGAGATCAGCCCCGAGGCGCTGGCTTCCGTCCGCGAGGTGGAAAAGAAGGCCCGCAAGCTCACGCTGATGGAACTGACCGAGCGCACCTGCAAATGGCCGATCGGCGATCCGGCCACCGATGATTTCTGGTTCTGCGGCCTGCCCAGCCACGCCGGCAAACCCTATTGCGAAGCCCATGTCGGCGTCGCGTTCCAGCCGATGTCCTCGCGCCGCGACCGCCGCCGCTAGGCCATCCGGCCTGCGCCTTCTTCAAAACCCGCAGGTCTAGCCACCTGCGGGTTTTGCCTTGTCCAACAGCTCCAGCACACGCGGACCCAGCGCCTCGACGATCAGCGCCACGCCCCTGGCCGTGGGATGCAGGCCGTCCGCCTGCAAAAGCTGCTCTTGCGGGGTGCCCGCATCATGCGCAGCGCGCAAGGGGGCGAGGAAATCAGGGGCCAGAAGCGCGCCGTGGCGAGCGGCCAGATCCGGGTAGATCGCGTCGAATTCGGCCTTGTAGGCGGGGCCGTAATTGCCCGGCGCGGGCATCCCCACCAGCAGAACCGGGATCTTGCGCGCATCGGCCTTGCCGAGGATCGCATCAAGGTTTGCCCGCGCCTCGGACGGCGGCAGGCCGCGCAGCAGGTCGTTGCCGCCCAGGGTCACGATCAGCGCGTCGGTTTCCGGCACCAGCGCCCAGTCGGTGCGCGCAAGCCCCCCCGCCGTCGTATCGCCCGAGACGCCGGCGTTCATCACCACCACATCGGCGCCATGCGCCTTCAGCCAGCCTTCCAGTTGCGGCACGAATCCGTCCTCGGGCGGAAGGCCGTAGCCCTGCGTCAGGCTGTCGCCCAGCGCCACCAGCGTCAGCGAATCGGCGAAGGCGGGAGATTGGGCGGCAAGTGCAAGAAATGTCATGAAAATCAGATTGCGAAAACCGCGCGATGCCCCATATCCAAGGGCGGCAGGCAGGCGAAGGGCGGCAGTCATGACGGAATCCATTCTCTCGCTTTCGGGCGTCAAGCTGACCCTCGCCGGAAACGTCGGCCCCGTCGAGGTGCTGCGCGGCGTCGATCTTGACGTCCGGCGCGGCGAAAGTCTGGGGCTGATCGGGCCGTCCGGGTCGGGCAAGTCGTCTCTCCTGATGGTCATGGGCGGGCTTGAACGGGCCACGGCGGGGCGGATCCTGGCGCTGGGCCAAGACCTTTCCGCGATGTCCGAGGATGCACTCGCCCGCTTCCGCCGCGCCAATATGGGGATCGTGTTCCAGTCCTTCCACCTGATTCCGACGCTGACCGCGCTGGAAAACGTGGCCCTGCCGCTTGAACTTGCGGGCACCCCCGATGCAATGGCGCGCGCTGCCGATGAACTGGCCGCGATGGGTCTTGGGGCTCGGGCCGGGCATTATCCGGCCCAGCTTTCGGGCGGCGAACAGCAGCGCGTGGCGCTTGCCCGCGCCTTTGTCGCCCGCCCCGCGATCCTTCTGGCGGATGAACCGACGGGCAATCTGGACGGGACGACCGGCGCCGCGATCATGGATCAGCTTTTCTCGTTACGCGACCGGCATGGCGCAACGCTGGTGCTGGTTACCCACGCGCCCGAACTCGCCGCCCGCTGCGACCGCGTGGTGCGGATGTCCGACGGGCAGATCGCGTCATGACGCCCCGGTTGCGGATGGCGTTCCGGCTTGCGCTCCGCGATCTTCGGGGCGGACTTTCCGGCCTCAGGTTCTTTGTCCTGAGCCTGATGCTCGGGGTTGCGGCGATCGCCGCCGTCGGCACCGTCCGGGGCGCGATCCAGGGGGCGCTGGTCGAACAGGGCGCGACGCTTCTGGGCGGCGATGCCGAGGTGTCCTTCACCTACCGCTTCGCCACGCCCCATGAACGCGCCTTCCTTGCCGCCCGCGCCGGGCAGCTGTCCGAAACGGCCGAGTTCCGGTCGATGGCGGTGACCACCGACCAGAGCCAAAGGGCGCTGACGCAGGTCCGTGCGGTGGATGACGGCTATCCTTTGGTCGGCGCGGTCCGGCTGGACCCGCCGATGCCGGTGCAGGCGGCGCTGGCCGGGGGTGGCGCGGTGATGGACAGATTGCTGGCCGTTCAGCTGGGCCTTCGACCGGGTGACGCCTTCGATCTTGGCGGGGCGCGTTTCACCCTCCGCGCCCTGCTTCTGCGCGAACCCGACGGCGCGGCGACGGGGATGAGCTTTGCGCCCCGCACCATCGTCGCCCTGCCCGACGCGCTGGCGGCGAAGCTTCTGGCGCCGGGCAGTCTTTATGACAGCGGCTACAGGATGGTGCTGAAGCCGGGCGACGACCTGTCCGCGTTGCAGACCGAGGTCCAGACCGCCTTCCCCGACAGCGGGCTGCGCTGGCAGGATCGCCGGAAGGCCGCGCCGGGAACCGAGATGTTCGTCGACCGGATGGCCGATTTCCTGGTGCTGGTCGGGCTGGCGGCGCTGGCGGTGGGCGGCATCGGGATCGCGGCGGCAGTGCAGGACTGGCTGGCGCAACGCCGCGAAAGCATCGCGGCGCTGAAGGCGCTTGGCGCGGAATCGGCGCTGATCCATTGGATCTACGGGATGCAGATCGCGCTGGCCACGCTCGCCGGGGTCGGACTTGGCCTCATTCTGGGCACGGCGGCCCCGATCCTTGCCGCGCCGCTGGTCGAGGCGAGCCTGCCGATCCCGATCACGATCCGCCCCAGCCTGTCCGGCCTTGGCATGGCGGCGCTTTATGGTGCCCTGACCGCCGCGCTCTTCACGCTCTGGCCGCTCTCACGGCTGGAACGCATCCGACCCGCGGCCCTGTTCCGCGATCTGGGCGAAGGCGCGGCGGGATGGCCCGGCTGGCGCACGCTGATCGCGACGGGGCTGGTGCTTGCCACGCTGGTCGGGATCGCCACCGCCACGGCCGGAAATCCGGCGCTGGCGCTTGGGGCGCTGGGCGGCGTGGCCGCGGCGCTGGCGGCTCTCGCGTTGGCTGCCGACCGTTTGCGCGCGCTGGCCCGCCGCCTGGCGCCCCGGATGAACGGACGCCCCGGCTTGCGGCTGGCGCTCGCCTCGATCGGCAGCCCGAAGGGCGGCACGGTCCCGGTGGTGCTGGCCTTGGGGCTTGGCCTTTCGGTGCTGGCGGCGATGGGCCAGATCGACGCGAACTTCCGCGCCGCCATTGCCGCCGACCTGCCGAAACGCGCGCCAAGCTATTTCTTCATCGACATCCAGCCCGACCAGATCGCGCCCTTCCTCGCGCGGGCGCAGGCAACGCCCGGCGTCACCCGCACCGAATCCGCCCCGATGCTGCGCGGAATCCTCACCCGGATCAACGGGACCGAAGCGCGCAAGGTCGCCGGCGACCATTGGGTATTGCGCGGTGACCGGGGCATCACCTACGCAGCCGAGCCGCCGCAGGACGCCGTCGTCACCAAGGGTCAGTGGTGGCCCGCCGATTACAGCGGCGCGCCCCAGATCAGTTTTTCGGAAAAGGAAGCGGTCGAGCTTGGCCTGAAGCTTGGCGACCGGCTGACGGTCAACATTCTGGGCCGCGACATCGAGGCGCAGATCACGTCGTTCCGGCGTGTCGATTTTTCCACTGCCGGCATCGGTTTCGTGATGACCATGAACCCCGCCGCGCTTGCCGGCGCGCCGCACAGTCACATCGCGACGGTCTATACCGATGCCGCCTTCGACCATGCCGCCTTTCTGCGCGAGACAAGCGCCACCTGGCCCAACATCACCGCGATCCGGATCAGCGATGTCATCGCCCGCGTCTCCGAGGCGCTGACCGCCATTGCCCGCGGCGTGGCTCTTGCCGCGGGCGTTACCCTGCTGACCGGCGCCGTCGTCCTCATCGGCACCGCCGCCGCAGGCGATGCCGACCGGCGGCGCGAAGCCGCGATCCTGCGGAGCCTTGGTGCGGGCCGGGGTCAGGTCCGCACCTCCTTCGCCCTTCGTGCCGCGCTGACCGGCGGCGCCGCAGGTCTGGTGGCCAGCGCCTTCGGCGCCCTGGCCGGCTGGGCGGTGATGCGCTTCGTGTTGGAGGCGCCCTACCGGTTCGAGCCCGTTTCCGCCCTGCTGCTCATCCTTGGCGGGATGGGCGCGGTGCTGATCGCCGGTCTGGCCTTTGCCGAACCCGCATTGAACAGCGGCCCCGCCCGGACCTTGCGCGCCCGCGACTGAACCGCGCCGCGGCGGTATCCGATGCAGAATGAGTATTTGGACAAAGAAGAAGCACATGTTTCTTCTTTGTCCAAATACTCATCTCCGCAGGATGGCCCCGCGCTGACGTGATCGGAAAAGTGCTGTCGACGTTGAGGTTCAGTGACCCGCCAGGAAGCCTGATGGCGCGCGCCCCAGAAGTTCGCGTGCCAGGTCGGCACCAGCGGCAGCGCCATCTGGGGCCGGTACGCGGCGCTCTCCGGTGAAGGCTTCGCTGCCGTCGGGGCGCAGGATCTCCCCCCGGAGCCAGAGCTGGCCTTCCGCGAGCGTTGCGAGACCCGCGATGGGCGTCTGGCAGGAACCGTCGAGCGTTGCGAGGAAGGCGCGCTCTGCCGCCAGCCGCAGGCCGGTGTCGTGATCATGGATACCTGCGAGCAATGCGGCGATCCGGTCGTCATCGGCGCGCCGTTCGATCCCGATGGCGCCTTGGGCGACGGCGGGCAGCATGTCGACGACGTCGATCGCGCTGCGGGCCACAGAGGCCATGTTCAGCCGATTGAGTCCCGCCATCGCAAGGAACGTCGCAATCGCCACGCCTTCATCAAGCTTGCGAAGCCGGGTCTGCACGTTGCCGCGGAATTCGACCACCCGCAGGTCGGGGCGGCGGTTCAGAAGCTGCGCGCGGCGACGCAGCGACGAGGTGCCGACCACCGCGCCCGGCGCGAGGTCGGCCAGCGAGGCCACCCGACGCGAGACGAAGGCATCGCGGACGTCTTCGCGCGGCAGGTAGCAGTCCAGCACCAGGCCATCGGGCTGGGCGACCGGCATGTCCTTCATCGAATGGACGGCGATATCGATGCTGCCGTCCAGAAGCGCGTCCTCGATCTCGCGGGTGAAAAGGCCCTTGCCGCCAATCTCGCTCAGCGAACGGTCCTGGATTCGGTCGCCGGTGGTCTTGATGATGACGATCTCGAACCCGTCTTCCGACAGGCCATGCCGGACCATCAGGCGGCGGCGCGTTTCGAACGCCTGCGCCAGCGCGAGCGGAGAGCCGCGGGTGCCGATCTTGAGCGGGGTCTGGGCATCAGGCATGGTCATGGAACGGGGCATATCCTTCACCGGGCCGCCGCGCAATGGCTTGGAAATGAACGATGCGGATGCGGGTGCGGAACAATGCCTTCCGCGGGGTGCGCGGCCCTGCCGCTCTTGACATTCCGGGCGCGGGGCGGGTCAAAGGCCGGGCCCCCGGGATCTGGCGGGGCGATTGGGTGATTTCGGATCCTGCGGTGGCAGGAGGGGGGCTTGGCCATGAAGACGATCCTGCGCGCGCTGAAGGGGGAAATCCTGCCGACCCCACCGATCTGGATGATGCGGCAGGCGGGGCGCTACCTGCCCGAATACCGCGCGACCCGGGCAGAGGCGGGCGATTTCCTGAAGCTCTGCTACAACCCCGAACTTGCGGCCGAGGTCACGCTGCAACCGATCCGGCGCTATGGCTTTGACGCGGCGATCCTGTTTGCCGACAT
>DJWG01000001.1 GCA_002440945.1 Rhodobacteraceae bacterium UBA6236
ACCTTCGAGTGGGCCGAGAACGTCGTGCCAGACTACCAATGGTTCAATGGGCAGGTTGAATACACCACCGGCCTGATTGGCATTGACCCGAAGCAGACCGTCGCCATCAACCGGATCGAGGGGGCGCCCACCGACGGCATCTCGCGCATCTGGCCTTTCAAGGCGATGAAGGGACGCCAGGCCTACGACACCGAACTGAACCACCTTCTGTTTACTCACACCTATGGCCCCACGACCGAAACGGCCTTCTGGACGAATTTTGACTGGGACAAATCGATCAAGGCGGCGATGGACTATGTCGGCCTGCCCTATTCTGGCAAATATGACTTCATCGACACCCGGATGGACTGGCCGATCACCCATATGGTGGCGCCCGCCGATCAGGCGCTGGACTGCAAGGCCTGTCACGCAACAGATGGCCGCCTTTCCGATCTTGCCGGGATCTATGTCCCCGGAGCGGAGCCGGGGCCGGGCGGGCAGATCGGGCTTTTGCTGCTTGCGCTGGCAGCGCTTGGTGTAGCGGGCCATGCGGTTCTGCGACTGTTCGGTAATAAGGGGGCCCGCCATGACTGAACGTCTGGTCCGCATCTACCCGCTGTTCGAGCGGTTCTGGCACTGGTCGCAGGCGCTTTTGATCCTCACACTTTTCGCGTCGGGCCTCCGGATCCTGGGCGTGTTGCAGTCGATACCCTTCGGCCTGGCCTTCTTGGCGCATGTCGGCGCGGCGATCCTGTTGATGGCGCTCTGGGTGTTCGCCATCTTCTGGCACCTGACCACCGGCACATGGCGGCACTATGTGCCGACGACGAACGGTCTCTTGAAGATGGCGCGGTTCTACAGCTACGGCATCCTGAAGGGCGAGGCGCATCCCTATCGCAAGGCCTATTGGCGCAAGCACAACCCCTTGCAGGCGCTGACCTATCTGGCGTTGAAGATTTTTCTGTTTCCGGCGATCTGGATCACCGGCCTGCTCTATCTCACTTACAATCTTTGGGGGGCCGACGCGGGCCGAGCGGCGTGGCTGCCCCTCGTCGCCAACCTTCATGCCCTTGTCGGGTTCGCCATCGCCAGCTTTGTCATCGTCCACGTCTATCTTCTGACGGTCGGAGGCGCGCTCCGCGCGCATGTGAAGCCCATGCTGACCGGCTTCGACAAGGTAGACCTGACGGCGGCGGAGGAGGCCTATCTCGCACAGGACGAACCGGGCCGGTTGGGGGCAGGATAGCTCCCCGCATCAGACTGTGGCGACCTGGCCCGCAAAATGGCCGTCGTGCCTCGGTCCGACCTGGACAGCGCGGGCGAAGACCCCGCGAGGCCCGCATCACATCCGGCACCAGTTTCGACGCTGGGCCGCAACAGCCCGATGGCGACCGCTCTTCTCAGGAGAACACTGATGTCTCGCCGAATTTCCATCATAATCGTCGCCCTTGTCCTTGCCGGGTTCCTTGGCTTCGGGGCCTGGACCGTGCTGTTCAAGCCCTCGGATCTTCCGCCTGAGGGGTTTTCTCGAGGCAACGGCCGGATCGAGGCGGATCTGGTCGATATCTCGCCGCGTCTCACGGGGCGGGTGGCCGTAATCCGCGTGCGCGAGGGTGATCTTGTCGCGGCAGGTGACGTGCTGACGATCATGGATACCACCGAACTGCGCGCGCAGCTTGCCCGTTCCGAAGCTGCCGTGGCCAGCGCCGAGGCCGCAGTCGGCGTTGCCGCGGCCCATGTCACCGAGGCTGTGGCCCGTTTGGCACTGTCGCAAAGCGAACAGGACCGGGCCGAGGAGTTGACTGCACGCAATGTCGTCTCTCAGGCGGAACTGGAGATCCGCCGGACCGAGACGCAACTGGCCGACGCGGGGCTTGTCGCGGCCCGGGCGACGCAGCGCGCACAGGAACGCGCGGTTGAGGCGGAAAAGGCGTCGCGCGACGAGATCGCGGCCCGGATCGCGGATGCCACGCTCTATGCCGGCGGGCCAGCGCGAGTGCTCTATCGTCTGGCGCAACCGGGCGAGATCGTCGGTGCCGGCGGCAAGATCCTGACATTGGTCAGCCTCGAGGAGGTGCACATGGAGTTCTTTCTGTCCGCCGCGGATGCACCGCGGGTGAAGATCGGCGATGAGGCACGGATCGTGGCCGACATCCTGCCGGAACTGTCTATCCCGGCGCGAGTGGCCTTTGTTTCGCCGCAGGCACAATTCACCCCAAAACAGGTTGAAACGCTGAGCGAACGCGAAAGCCTGATGTTCCGGGTGCGGGTGCGCATACCGCCAGAACTGGTCATGGCGCGAATCGATCAAGTGAAGACCGGGGTGCGCGGCGTGGCCTGGGTGCGCCTGGCCGCACCCGACGGCAGCCTGCCTGAGTGGCCCGACGGTCTGACCCCGCCGCCGTTGGACGTTCCCCAGGTCAGAGCGCCGGCCACGCCATGAAGGACGAACCGGAGTACATCGCGCAACTGGACAATGTACGGCACCGGTATGGCGCGGTAACGGCGCTGGACGATGTGTCCCTATCGCTGCCTGGGGCGCGCATGATCGGGCTGATTGGCCCCGACGGCGTGGGAAAATCCACGCTCATGGGGCTGATCGCCGGCGCGAAACGCTTGCAGACGGGGGCGGTGCAATGTCTGGGAGGCGACATGAACGATGCCCGCCACCGCGCGCGTATGGGCGGGCGCATTGCCTTCATGCCGCAGGGTCTCGGGCGGAACCTCTACCATGATCTCTCGGTGCGCGAAAATCTCGAATTCTTCGGCAAGTTGTTCGGGCTCGGCCGTGCTGATCGATCCGTCCGCATTGATCGCCTAACCCGCGCGACCGGGCTTTACCCGTTCCTCGAACGTCCGGCGGGCAAGCTGTCGGGCGGCNNGGCGGCATGAAGCAAAAGCTGGGTCTATGCTGCGCGCTGATCCACGACCCGGATTTCATGCTCTTGGACGAACCGACGACCGGCGTCGATCCGCTGTCGCGGCGCCAGTTCTGGGACATGATCGCGCAGATGTCGCACCGCGGCACCACGGTGTTCGTCACCACTCACTACATGGAGGAAGCCGAATACTGCGACGAACTGGCGC
>DJWG01000099.1 GCA_002440945.1 Rhodobacteraceae bacterium UBA6236
ACAACGCCGCCTTCGACATGAAATTCCTGAACGCCGAACTGGCCTGGGCCAAGCTTCCGCCCATTCCGATGGATAGGGCGCTTGATACGCTTGCCGTCGCGCGGCGGAAATTCCCCGGTTCGCCTGCGACGCTGGATGCCCTGTGCCGCCGCTTCGGGATCGACAACTCGGCCCGCGAAAAGCACGGCGCGCTTCTGGACAGCGAATTGCTGGCCGAAGTCTATCTGGAACTGACCGGCGGCCGTCAGCCCGATTTTGCGCTGTCTGTCCTGCCGGATCGCAGCGGTCAGGATCAGATCGACACCGCCTGGCGGCCCGCGCCGCGCCCGGTCGCGCTTGCGGCGCGGATCACGGTGGCCGAGGTCGAAGCGCATCGCGCCTTCGTCACCGGTCTGGGCGAAGGCGCGATCTGGCTTCGGTTCGAGGTTTGATTACTTGCCGGTCGCGCGCAGCACGACGCTGACCGTGCGCACCAGGATCATCAGATCTTCGCGCAAGGACATCCGGCGGACGTAGCGCGTGTCGAACAGGACCCGTTCCGCAAAGGATCCCGAATTGCGCCGCGCCGTTTGCCACAACCCGGTGATGCCCGGCCGCACCCGGTAATAGGCCGTGTCAGTCCGGCCGTCGCGATACAGGGGCTGCTGATCCGGCATGAAGGGGCGAGGGCCGACCAGGCTCATGGTGCCGTTCAGCACGTTGAAAAGCTGCGGCAGCNNGCAGCTCATCGAGGCTGGTCTTGCGCAGGATCGTCCCGATACGGGTGATGCGCGGGTCTTTGGCAAGCTTCTGGTTCAGGTTCCATTCGGCGGCAACGACCGGATCGTTCGCGATCATGTCCCGCAGCACCTGTTCGGCATTGGGAACCATGGTGCGGATCTTCCAGCACCGGAAGTTGCGCCCGTTCTGCCCGACGCGCAGTTGCGAATAGAAGGGCCTGCCGCCTTGCAGCAATGTCAGGCCGACGATGAGGATGAACACCGGCACCAGGACCGGCAGGGCAAGAAGAATAAGCGAAAGGTCAAAAAGGCGTTTGCCCTTGGTGGCGTAGAGACTCGTTACCGGATCACTCGTCGGGAAGACCGACGTTTCAAACAGGGGGAATGTCATCTGGCGATGCTCCGCTTCCAATAACCTCAAAAAATCAGCCCCCCGGCCTTAAGTAATGACCTGTCTAGGCGAGTATTGTCATAAAAACAAACGACAAACTCGGGGCAGGCGGAAACGGTTTTGTCCTAAAATTAGTCATAATGCGCCGCAATTTCGTGAACATGCCGGGAACATACAATTAACAATCCAGATGGTCCGTCACCGTCTTGTCACAGATCTTCGCGGCACTGCGGCGAATTGGGGCCGCGGTGCCGCAATCACATATCAACAAGCGATTCGCGCGGCTAGACGAATCTGTTCCAGAGGTTCTCCAGCCGTTCTTGCCGGCCCGACCGGGGCTGCGGATCGGTGCCACCGGCCAGCACCTTCGCGGCGATGGTATCCAGCGATCCGCCGTCCAGCATCGAGCGGTTTTCCGGTTTGTCCCATCCCGCGTAGCGATCCGAACGTGCCCGTTCCAGCGATCCGTCTTCCCAAAGCGCCGCCGCCGCCTTCAGCGCCCGCGCGCAGACATCCATGCCGCCGACATGGGCAAGGATCAGGTCCTCTGGATCAAGGCTTTGACGGCGGATCTTGGCGTCGAAATTCGTCCCGCCCGTGGTGAATCCCCCGGCGCGGATCACTTCGTAGAAGGCCCGGGCCATTTCGGGAACGTTGTCGGGGAACTGGTCCGTATCCCACCCCGACTGGTAATCGTTGCGGTTCATGTCGATCGACCCGAACAGCCCCAGCGAGGCCGCCAGCGCCAGCTCATGTTCAAACGAATGCCCCGCCAGGATCGCATGGCCCTGTTCGATGTTCACCTTGACTTCGTTTTCCAGCCCGAAGCGTTTCAGGAACCCGTAAACCGTCGCCACGTCATAGTCGTACTGGTGCTTCGACGGCTCCTGGGGCTTCGGCTCGATCAGGATCGCGCCCTGGAAGCCGATCTTGTGCTTGTAATCGACGACCATCTGCAGGAACCGCCCGGCCTGCTGGCTTTCGCGGGCAAGATCCGTGTTCAGAAGCGTCTCATACCCTTCGCGCCCTCCCCAAAGGACATAGTTCTGCCCGCCCAGCCGGTGCGTCGCGTCCATGCAGGATTTCACCGTCGCGGCGGCATAGGCAAAGACTTCGGGATCGGGGTTCGTCGCGGCCCCGGCCATCCAGCGCCGGTGCGAGAACATGTTGGCCGTTCCCCACAAAAGCCGGGTCCGGCTTTGGTCCATCCTGGCGGCCAGATAATCGGTCATCTCTTCCAGATTGCGCAGGCTTTCGGCAAAGGTCGCGCCCTCGGGCCGCACGTCGGCGTCGTGGAAGCAGAAGAAGGGCACATCCAGGATGTCGAACATCTCGAACGCCACATCGGCCTTCAGCCGCGCCAGGTCCATCGTGTCGCCAAACCAGGGCCGCTCGAAGGTCTGCCCGCCGAAGGGATCGCCGCCCGGCCAGGCAAAGCTGTGCCACCAGGCGACGGCAAAGCGCAGGTGATCCTCCATCCGCTTGCCCATCACCAGTTCATCGGGGTTGTAATGGCGGAAGGCAAATTCGTTTCCAGAGTCCGGCCCTTCGTAGCGGATCTGCGGGATACCCTTGAAAAAGTCGGTCATGTCAGCCCCTTCATCGCATCGCGGGCCGCGACATGGCGCGCGTGCCCTTCATCGAAAGCATCCCTCAAGGCGGCGTCAGGTTCGATCACCCGCGCAATCGGCGGCATCTGCGCCACTTCCGCGCCCGCCCCCGTCGCCGCCATGATCGCCAGCCGCGCCGCACCGAAGGCCGCGCCGAAATCTCCGGCGACCGGCAGGGCCACCGCCGTATCCAGCGCCGTGGCAATCGCTGCCAGCCAGTAATCCGACCGCGATCCGCCGCCCACCGCCAGCAGCCGGTCGATCCGGGTGCCGGTGCTAGCCAGCGCATCCCGGCAATCGCGAAGCGCGAAGCTGACCCCTTCCAGCACCGCCCGCGTCGCCGCGGCCCGATCCGTCGCATGTTCAAGCCCCGTGAAGGCCCCCCGGATCGCCGCATCGTTAAGCGGAGTCCGCTCACCCCCCAGATAGGGCAGGAACTGCGTCTTCCCCGGTGCCCGCAGCGGACCGATGTCGCGGGTCAATTCCGCCGCATCCGATCCGACCAGCCGCGCGAACCAGTTCAGCGCATCGGTCGCCGCAAGGATCACCCCCATCTGGTGCCAGGTGTCGGGAATCGCGTGGCAAAACGTATGCACCGCCGTTGCCGGATCGGGCCGGTAGCCATCATTCGCCGCAAACAGCACGCCCGAGGTGCCAAGGCTCACAAAAGCCTGCCCTCCGCGCACGACCCCGACCCCGATCGCCGAGGCCGCATTGTCCCCGCCGCCGCCCGCGACTATCACGCCGCGCGGCAGGCCGAAGCGGCTTGCCAGCCCGTCGCGCAGCGCGCCCGACACTTCGGAGCCCTCGACCAGCCGAGGCATCATCGCCCGGGTCATTCCCGTTGCCGCCAGAAGCGCGTCCGACCAGTCGCGCGCGCCGGTGTCCAGCCAGCTTGTCCCCGAGGCATCCGACATTTCGGCAAGATGCTCGCCTGTCAGCCAAAGCCGCAGGTAGTCCTTCGGCAGAAGCACCTTGGCTGTCCGCGCGAAAATAGCCGGTTCATGCCGCGCCACCCACAGAAGCTTTGGCGCGGTGAAGCCCGGAAAGACGATATTGCCGGAAATGTCGCGAAAGCGCGGATCGGCATCCAGTTCGGCCGCCTCACGATGCGAACGGGTGTCGTTCCACAGGATGCAGGGCCGCAGCACATTGTCCGAAGCATCGAGCAACGTCGCGCCATGCATCTGCCCCGACAGCCCGATGCCCCTCACCGATGACAGGCCCCGCGCCGAAAGCTTCCCCAGAACCGTTTCAGCGGCGGCGATCCAGTCGGTCGGCGATTGTTCTGACCAACCGTCCTGCGGGCGGCTGACAGTCAACGGCGCGGAAGCCTCGGCCAGAACCTTCTGGCCTTCGTCGATCAGAACGCCCTTCAGCCCCGAGGTTCCCAGATCCAGCCCGATATACATCACACGGCCTGCGGGGGTTTCTTGCCCAGGATGATCATGCCCAGGATGTCATCGTCCGTGACCTCGTTCACGTTCACCGTGCCGACGCGCTTGCCGTTTTTCATCACCACCGCCCGGTCGCACAGATCCATGACCGCATGGATGTCATGTTCGATCAGGAAGATGCCCAGGCCCTGCTTCTTCAGCTCCTTGATCAGTTCGGCCACCATCCGGGTTTCATGGGGGCCAAGCGCCGCTGTCGGTTCGTCCATGATGAGGATGCGGGCGTTGAAATAGACCGCCCGCGCGATGGCGACCGACTGTCGCTGCCCGCCCGACAGGGCGGAAACCGGCTCCTTGAACTTGCGGAAGTTCGGGTTGAGCCGCGCCATGATCTTGCGCGTCTCGGCCTCCATCGCGCCGTCGTCGACGAAGCCCATCGGCGTCACCAGCTCGCGCCCCAGGAACAGGTTCGATGCCGCATCCAGGTTATCGGCCAGCGCAAGCGTCTGATAAATCGTCTCGATGTTGTAGGCGCGGGCATCGCGGGGATTGTTGATCGCGGCCTTCTCGCCGTTGATGAAGATCTCGCCCGCATCGGCGTGATAGGCGCCAGACAGGCACTTGATCAACGTCGATTTCCCCGCGCCATTGTGGCCCAGGAGGCCCACCACTTCGCCGGGGTAAAGGTCGATCGATACATGGTCCACCGCCTTGATCCCCCCGAAGGAGATCGAGATGTCGCGCATCTCGACCAGGGGGGTTCCGCTGCGGTCGGCGGTCATTTCGTTGTCCATTGCGGCCCCCTATTTGCCGGCGCGTTTACGGTACTGGATGTCCAGCCACACGGCGAGGACAAGGACGAGTCCGACGACGATGTTCTGGAACGGGCTTTCCGCCCCGACCATCGCCATCCCCGATTGCAGGGACTGCATGATCAATGCGCCTAGGATCGCGCCATAGATCGTGCCGACCCCGCCCGACAGTGCCGTCCCGCCGATCACCGCCGCCGCGATGACCCGCAATTCGTCCAGTGTGCCCAGGTCATTGGTGTGGTTCTGCAACCGCGCCTGCGCGATGATCGCCGACAGGCCGCACAGCGCGCCCATCAGCGCGAAGACCTTCACCGTCAACCAGCGGGTATTGACGCCCGACAGCTCTGCCGCATCCGGGTTGCCGCCCGCCGCGAAGACGTAGCGCCCGAAGCGGGTCTTCAGCGCGACGATGGTGATGATGATGGCGACGACGATCAGCACCACCACCGAGATCGGCAGGCCGAAGCCTTCGGTGTAGCCCTCGGGCATGATCTGGCCCCGGGCCTCGAACATGCGTTTCAGCCGCGCATCGGGGACCAGGTAGGAATTCAGGAAATAGACGAATCCGAGGATCACGGTGGCGATCAGGCCGGACAGGATCACTTCGGCTCCGAAGGGTTTCACGGGAAATTCGTGGCGCTGCTTGGTGTGCCGCCCGCGCCAGATGACCCAGACCGCGCCTGCCGCCGCCAGCAGCCCGACGATCCAGGACAGGGTGACGCCAAGCGTGCCCTCCGATCCGCCGAACTTCAGGAAGGTCGGATCAAGCGGCCCCAGCGTCTGGCCCGACGTCATGTACCACCCGACGTTGCGCCAGATCAGCAAGCCGCCCAGCGTCACGATGAAAGCGGGGATGCGCTGATAGCCCACCAGCCAGCCATTCACCGCCCCGACCAGTGCGCCGGTTAGGATGCCGGCCAGCATGGCGATCGGCGCGATCAACGGGCTGCCCAGCGGAATGCCGTATTGCGGCAGGATCCGTACCTGCAAGAGGCCCATCACGGCCGAACACAGCGCCAGAAGCGCCCCCACCGACAAATCGATGTGGCGCATGACGATCACGAAGACCATCCCCGTCGCCATGATCGCGACCGAAACAGTCTGGATCGTCAGGTTGAAGATGTTGCGGGCCGAGAGGAACCGGCCATCGGTATACCAGGTGAAGGCCAGACAGATCAGGATGAAGGCACCGATCATGCCCAGAAGCCGGGTGTCGATTTCCAGCGTCTCGAACAGGCCGCGCTTCTGTTCGGGATCAGTATGGGGGGAGGCCACGTCAGTCATGTCCGGTCCTTTGATTGAACGGTTGCCGCCTGGGCCGGGCGGCCGGGGGTGAAGCCCCGGCACCACGGCCGGGGCTTTACGCGAAGATCAGTTGCAGGGGGCCGGACCGCCGGTCACGCCCTGACACAGTTCTTCCTTGGTGATCCATCCGGCATCGACCACAAGGCCAAGGTTGTCCTTGGTGATCGGCACCGGGGTCAGCAGAACGGCGCTCATGTCATTGCCGCCGGGGGTCTTGAAGGTCTGCACCTTGTCGATTTCGGTGTTCTTCTTGCCCCCCGCCAGCGCCAGCGCGATTTCCGCGGCGTTCTTGCCCAGGTCGCGCGAATCCTTCCAGACCGACACGGTCTGCGTCCCGGCGGCAATCCGGTTCAGCGCCGCCTTGTCGGCATCCTGGCCCGACACCGGCACCACCAGCCCCTGCGAGGCCAGCGCCGCGATGGCGCCGCCCGCCGTCCCGTCGTTCGAGGCGACAACGGCATCCACCTTGTTGTCGTTCTGGGTCAGGATCTGTTCCATGTTCTTCTGCGCGTTCGCAGGCAGCCAGCCATCGGTATAAGCCTCGCCCACGATCTTGATGTCGCCCTTGTCGATCGCCGGTTGCAGCACTTCCTGCTGTCCGCCGCGCAGGAAATCGGCGTTCGGATCGGTGTTCGAACCCTTGATCATCACATAATTGCCCTTCGGCGCCACCTTCAGCACCTCGCGCGCCTGCATCCGGCCCACCTCGACGTTGTCGAAGGTCAGGTAGAAGGCCCGCGGGTCTTCGATCAGCCGGTCATAGGCCACGACCGGAATCCCCTGATCCGCCGCCGCCTGCACAGCCGGAATCACGGCCTGTGTATCCTGCGCCAGCACGATAAGCGCATTGACGCCCTGCCCCAGAAGCGATTCGATATCAGACAGCTGCTTGGCCGAGGACGACTGCGCATCGGCCGAAACATAGGTGGCGCCAGCGGCTTCAAGCGCGACCTTGATCGCGGCTTCGTCGGTCTTCCAGCGTTCCTCCTGAAAGTTCGACCAGGAAACACCGACCTTCATCTCGGCCATGGCCGAAGTGGCGGCAAAGCCGGCGGCCAGGGCCACGGCTGCCAGAACGGACTTGTGCATGCGTATCCTCCCCTTGTCGGGCCTCCCAGCCCGGATCACGGCATTGGTGCCGGAGTGGCAAAACGATGCTGTTCTTAATTTTAGTTGTCAAATTAAAAAGACGCAGCGAGACTAGGTTTGCGCACGCAATCCGCCGAAGGTGCCGCTGCAACGCGGAAAAAACGACGATATGCCTGCAAGATCGGGGCGGTTGCCCGCTAGTATAATTCGGAAGTCGAACAAATGCCCCATGCTCTGCGTCCCGGACCTGCCATCCGCACCTTCAACGATCTGGAACGGCTGGGTTGTGGGCCGATGATACCGCCGCTGTCGGAATCGCCGCGTCCGCTGCGGCAGCAGATCTTTGAACGGGTCCGCGCCGCTGGCCAGATGCCCCGCGTCCAGGTGGCGCGTGAACTTGCCGTCAGCCCGGCGACCGTCACCACGCTGACCTCCGAACTGATCGACCTCGGCTTGCTGGAAGAAGTCTCCACCGCTTCGGAAGGTGCCCGTGGGCGGCCAGCGGTATCCCTGGGCGTGCGCGCGGCGGCGCATTATGTGGGTGGCGTGAAGCTTTGGGATCGCGGGCTGATTGCGGTGGTCATGGATTTCGCCGGCAACCTGCTGGGGGGCGAATCCATTCCCCGTGATCCCGGCACGGTAGAACCGACCGAGTTGATCCGCCTGGTCGAGGATGTTCTGGGTCGCGTCTGCGCCGGGATCGGCCTTGATCCGGGTGCGCTGTCGGCGGTGGGTCTGGGCCTGCCGGGCTTCGTCGACACCAACAGCGGCATCGTGCACTGGTGTCCGGTCCTGTCCGAACGCCATGTTCCCGTTGCCCGCATGGCAGCCGAGGTACTGGGCCTGCCGGTCCATGTCGATAACGACGCCAACCTTGTCACCCTGGCCGAACTTTGGTTCGGCGCAGGGCGCAGGCTGTCGGATTTCGCCGTGGTGACCATCGAACATGGCGTCGGCATGGGCTTTGTCCTCAACCACCGGATCTATCGCGGCGCGCAAGGCCTTGGCACGGAACTGGGCCATACCAAGGTGCAGCTGGACGGCGCGCTGTGCCGCTGCGGGCAGCGCGGCTGTCTTGAGGCTTATGTGGCCGACTATGCCCTTGCACGCGAGGCGACCACCGCGCTCAACTGGCCGACGCGCGAATTGCAGTCGATGACGGTCCTTCTTGAAAGCCTTTATGACCACGCCAAGGCCGGCAACGCGGCGGCGCGGTCGATCTTCCACCGGGCGGGGCGCTACCTGGCGCTGGGCCTTGCGAATGTGGTGAACCTTTTCGACCCGGAGCTGATAATCCTGTCCGGCGAACGGATGCGCTACGACTACCTTTACGCCAAGGAAACCCTGGCCGAGATCGAGGCGCTCGCGCTCAATACCGGGCGCCCCGCGCCAAGGATCGAGATCCACGCCTGGGGTGATCTGCTGTGGGGCCATGGCGCGGCGGCGCTGGCACTGTCCGAAGTGACCGAGGGGCTTCTGGGGGCCTCGCGCGACATCGCCGCATGATGGCTGGTCGTTTCTCGATCTCCAGGAACCTGCGGCGCCAGCCGTTGCAGTTCGATCCGGCTTCGCCCAAACTGCGCGCCAATCTGGCCCCGAGGTTTCGTCCTGTCCGCGATCGAACCCATACGCCTGCGCGAACTCACGCGTGCCGTCTGGTACGCGCTGGATGAACGCAACCTTGGCCTGATCGCCGCTGGCGTGGCCTTTTACGGGATGTTTTCGGTCTTTCCCGGAATGGCCGCCACCATTGCCATCTGGGGCGCGTTCTACGACCCCTCCGTCATCGTCAACAGCCTGCGCGCCGCACATGATTTCATCCCGGAAGAAGCCTTTCTGCTGCTGGAAGGCCAGCTGACGGCGCTTTTGCAGGCCAACACCGGCACCCATGGCTGGACCACGGTGATTTCCCTGTTGATTGCGCTTTATTCCGTGCGGTCCGGTGTGGCGTCTCTGATCACCGGGCTGAACGCCGTCCATTCCCGCAGTCACCAGCCGGTCCTCTGGCGGGTGCTCGGGTCGCTCGCCATGACGGTGGCGCTGATCGGATTGGTGCTGGCCGCGCTGGCGACGGTCGTGGGCGTGACGGCGGTTCTCGCCTATGTCGATATCCTCGGCCCTTGGGAGGGGCTGATCCTTGCCTCGCTGCCGTTCTTCGTGATGACCGCCGTGGGCCTTGTCGCGCTGGGCCTATTCTACCGCTACGGCCCAAACCAACCCGAGGCGCGCCACGCCTGGATCACACTTGGCGCGCTGCTGGCGGCGGTCCTTTGGGCGCTCGCCTCGGCGGCCTTTTCGCTCTATCTTGCGAACTTCCACAGCTACAACCGGATCTATGGCTCCATCGGGGCGGTCATCGCGCTGCTGATGTGGTTCTACATCTCGGCCTATATCGTGCTGCTGGGCGGCGTGGTGAATGCCGAACTGGCGCGGCTGCGCTGGGAACACCGGGCCCGTGCTGTCGAAAGCCGGGCGCGCTAGAACAGCGGTCGCTTTTCGTGCTGGTCAAACGGCATCTGCGCCAGTTCGAACAACAGCCGCGGGTTCAGCACCCGGAGTCTTTGCCCCGACCATTCAGCTATTCCCAAAAGCTTCAGCCGGGCAAGCGTCTTGTTGGTGTGGACCAGCGACAGGCCCAATGTGTCGGCCAGATCGCGCTGGGTATAGGGGAACGGCATTTCCCACCCCGTGGCCAGACCAAGCGCCTGGCCATGTTGAAGGCAACGCGCGAAGGCCCAGGCCATGCGAGACAGGGCATCGCGCTGGCCCACGACGGCCAGGGCTTCGCCCAGGAAATGTTCGCCGATGGCGGCAAGCCAGGTCAGGTCATAGGCCCGCTGCGGATGGTCATTGAACAGCCGGAACAGATCGGCCCGGTCGAAGACGCACAACACCATGTCGGTCGTTGCGTCGATGGAATGGCGCATTTCGGACATAAGGCCCGCCTGCAACCCCAGAAAGTCGCCTGGAAACAGAAGGTTGACAACTTGCCGACGCCCGTCTGGAAGGGTCATATAGCGCAGCCCCTGACCTTTCAGAACCGTGTAAAGATGCGGGCTGTTTTCGCCCTGCATGAGGATCGTCTGTCCTGCTGCGACAATCCTTTCGCTTTTCTTGAAGGATTTCTGAAATTCCAGTTCCGCCGCCGTCAGCGGCACGAAGGCTTCGCAGTTTCGAAGCGGACAGCTTTCGCAATCGGCGATCATTTTTTGCACGCTTATGTCATGGTTTATAGCACCGGGATCTCTTTGCAGTCACATTGACCGAACCGGATTTCAGAATGGGTGATTGAAGTTGGCGCAGGAAAGCACCTTCCTGATCGTTGTCTCGAATGTTCTCATCGCGGAAGACATCGCCGAGACGATCAGAACCCGTTGGCCGAACGCCAGAATAACGGCCTGTCGCACGCCCGAGGAAGCGGTCGCGCGGTGGCCCAGCGTGACAGCACCCCGGCTTTCGGCCGCCATCGCCGACGCCCAGCCCGAAGACCTGCACCAAAGCGGTCTGCACGACAGGATTGTCGGCTTTGCTGGCTGCGCGGTGTTGGTGACATCGCGCGACGACCTCAAGTCCCTGCCCGGCTGGCGCATTCTTGCAGTCCCATTTTCCGAAGACATGCTTCTGTCCGCCCTGGGTGGATGACGCGGTTTATCGCTTCTTCCGCGTCGCGCTAAGGCCGATAAGAAACGCCTCGGCAAGCGCGGTCCAGACCTGCGGCGCCGGCGCCGGGTCGGGTTCCGGCGGACGGTCTGACGACGCCATCACTCCTGCGATGCCAGCGATGATAAGGTAAATCCCGCCCACGACCAACGCGGCAGCAACGCTTCCCCATTGGTCCTGAAGCCAGAGGTAGCCGGCGCCGGTGAAAAACCCCAGCGCCACCAGCGCGGTCAGCCCCGCGACAGCGCCGAAGATCGCCCTGCGGACGGTCTTCTTGACCGCCCGCTTGGCTCCGATGACGAATGGCAGCATGAGCCCCACGATATCGGCCTTACCGCCGACGGGTCAGCATGCCGACCAGCACGCCCAGACCAACTGCGATCCCCAAGGCCACGGCAGGCCGTTCCCGCACCAGATCCTGGGTCCGTCCGGCCAGATCGGTGGCCTGGTTGCGCAATTGGCCTGCCGCGTCCGAACCCTTTTCCATCAGGCGGCTGGCATCGCGTCCGGCCGACCGGGCCAGCGCCTTGCCATGTTCGCGTCCGCCTTCGTAAAGGCTCGATGTCATCGACGAAAGTTCATCGCGAACCGACGACATCCGGTCAGACATCTGCGAGGCGGCGTCCTGCGCGGTTTTCGAGGTGTTATCCAGAGTGCCCATGGGAAATCTCCTTTCAGCAACTTCGCCTACCTAACCGCCCGACCCCCTTCAGGTTCCGCACCCCCTTCGATTTTCTGACCCTTGGCCGTCAGCTGACCAGTGTTTCTGTTGAAGCGAAGAACATCGCCTGGCTGACCGCCGACCGCACCTGTTCTTCCGTGTAGGGCTTGGAAATCAGGAAGGCCGGCTCGGGACGTTCACCCGTCAGAAGGCGTTCGGGGAAGGCGGTGATGAAGATCACCGGCACATTGCCGAGATCCGCCAAAAGATCGTTCACCGCATCGACGCCAGAGCTGTCGTCGGCCAGCTGGATGTCGGACAGGATCAGGTCTGGCCGGGTCTTGTGGCCCAACGCCCGCGCCTCGTCACGGGTGCGGGCGATGCCGGAAACCCGGTGTCCCATCGCGGACACGATGCTTTGCAGATCCATCGCGATGATCGTTTCATCCTCGATGATCATTACCGTGCCAAGGACCGAATCCTCCATCTCGCGCAGCGCGATCTGGACCAGTTCCTCGGCTTCGGCGGCCGAACTGTCCATCACCTGCCCGATCTGTTCAAAGCTCATGTCTTCGATGGTCCGTAACAGCAGCGCCTCGCGCGTGTTGCGGGTCAGCGCGCGCAGGTGGACCTGGGCGCGTTGTTCCAGCGTGTCGGCGCCATGTTCCGCGACCGGCGCACCGGCGCTGGACCAGATGGCATGGAAGGCGCGGAACAGGGCCGTGCGCGGCGCCATCCCTTCCTTGAAGATCGACCGGTCCGCAAGGATCGCTTCCAGAGTGGCGATGGCGAAGGCATCCCCGGAATGCTGGCTGCCGGTCAAAGCCCGGGCATAACGACGAAGATAGGGAAGTTCCTGTCCGATGGTCCCACCAATGTCGGGCATATGTGATAGTCCTCTGCAGATATTTTTTTAGTGTTCACTGGAACCAGAACACAGACGCGCACGTTCCGTTCCGCTATCCGACAAAAAAAACCGCGCGCCCGGGAACAACCCAAGATGATAGAAGACAAGAAGAAGTCGATCATAGAAAAGCAGATCGACGAGAACCTGAAGCGGGTCTACGAGCAGGCTGTGCAGGAAGAAATTCCCGACAAGTTGCTGCAGTTGTTGCAGCAACTCAAGGCGCAGGACAGGTCCAGATGAATGGTCATGCCGATCCGCGGGATGAAATCGTTCTTCATCTTGCCGCGTTGCGCGCCTTTGCGCTCAGTCTCACACGAACGACTTCGGCAGCGGACGACCTGGTGCAGGACACCGTCGTCAAGGCCTGGACGAACATCGACAAGTTCACGCCCGGGACCAATCTGCGCGCCTGGCTTTTCACCATCCTGCGCAACACCTTCTATTCGTCGCGCCGCCGCGTCAGGCGCGAGGTGGCCGACGTCGACGGGATGTATTCCGCGCGCCTGGCCAGCAAGCCGGAACATGACGGGCGTCTTGCGATGCGCGATTTCCAGATCGCCTTCGAACAGATCGGCGACGAACAGCGCGAGGCGCTGATCCTGGTGGGGGCGTCGGGCTTTTCCTACGAGGAAGCCGCCGAGATGTGTGGCGTCGCCGTCGGCACCATCAAAAGCCGTGCGAACCGTGGCCGCAAGCGGTTGGCAGAGCTTCTTCACATGGCAGAAGGCGACGAGATCGGGTTGACGGATGCCACGACCCTTGCTGCCCTCAGCGGTCACTCCGGCCTTGCCGGCGAATGATGTTCGGGTTGCGACGGCATGAAAAGCTTGGAACGCGCCTTGCCGTCCTTCTGTCGATCGCCCTTCTGCCCATCGGCGCGCTGGCCGGTCTTCAGACCTACCGGAGCTTTCGGCAAGGCGATGAAATGGCCAAAACCGCGCTTCTGGGCCGGACCGCCGAAGCCGCGGCCAGCGAACGCGCGTTGATCCTTCAGGCGCTGGGCGCGGGCGAAGCGCTTGCGCCTTCGATCTTCGAGGTCGGGCCCACCAGCGCCCGGTGCAGCGAGATCCTGCGCGATTATGTCAATCGCTCAACGGTGTTTGTCTTTGCCGGCTTCACCTCGGCGGACGGAACGCTGCAATGCGCATCAAGGGGCGCCGGTCAGCAGGTCACACAGAGCCCTGGGTTCAAGCAGCTTCGCGGCGCAACCAAGCCGGTAGTCATGAAGCTGGAAGCCGGGTCCATCACCGGGTTGCCTGTCGTCATCGTGGCGCAGCCGATCCGGCAAGCCAACGAAATCGTGGGATATCTCTCGATCTCGATGCCGTTCAATGCCCTCCGCCTGCGAAGCAGCTATGCCGGCGCGGGTCTGCCTTTCGATATCGTCACCTACAACGCAAGGGGCGACGTCATCACCGCCAACAGCCCCGATGGCACCGAGATTCCGCCTGACAAGGCCCATGATCTTCTTCCCGACGACATCGGCCTGTCGCGGCTGACCGGCGCGACCGAAGTCAGCTTTACCGGCACGACTCGATCCGGCGAAAAGCGGCAGTTTTCTGTCGTTCCCATCGTGCCTGATCTGGTGTTCGCGCTGGGCAGCGTCCGGCCCGCCCCGACCGACCGCATCAGCTTGCAAGCCGCGGCTTCGATGCTGTTTCCGCTGCTGATGTGGGTGGCCAGCATCCTTGTTGCCTATGTCTCGGTCGACCGTCTGGTCATCCGGCATGTCCGCGAACTCCGCAGCCAGATGCGCCGCTTCGCGCTGGGCGACAGGACCACCCCGCCCGAGATCCTGCGAAACGCCCCGGCCGAACTTCAGGACGTCAGCCAGACCTTCCACAACGTCGGCCGCATCCTGATCCGGGACGAACAGCAACTGGCGAATTCGGTGCGTGAAAAGACGGCGCTGTTGAAGGAAATCCACCACCGCGTGAAGAACAACCTGCAACTGATCGCCTCGATCATGAACATGCAGATCCGCCAGGTCCGCGAACCGACCGCGAAGGCGGTGCTCAAAAGCGTGCAGGACCGGGTGATGAGCCTCGCCTCGGTCCATCGTCGGCTTTATCAGGCCGAAAACCTTGCCGCCGTTCAGGCGGATGAACTTTTGGGCGAGATCGTCGCGCAACTGGGCCGAATGGCCGGCGCGCACCCCGAAGACCCGCTGATCTCGACCGATATAGACCCGGTGGTCCTGACCCCGGATGATGCCGTGCCGGTCGCGTTGCTGACGACCGAAGCGGTGACGAACGCCCTGAAATACGCCCGTCCCCGGGTGCCAGGGCAGCGTCCGACGATCTGCGTGAGCTTCAAGCAGGATGGCGCGGCGGTCGATCTTTCCGTGGCCAACAGCATCGATGCGAATTGCCCCGACGCCGGAGAGCAGCAAGTGGCCTCGGGGCTTGGGTCGCAACTGATGAACGCTTTTGCCGCCCAGCTTGGCGCGGCGCTGGATCAGGCGGTCGAGAACGGCACCTACCGGGTCCAGCTCAGGATCCGCCCCAGCCGAGACGACAGCCAGCCGGTGGCGACGCCCGTTCAGTAATCCCGTTCGAAATAGACCCCGATGCCGGTGTTGCCATCGGCTTCAACCGTCCCGCGCACCTTGGCGTGCTTCGACAAGTCAAGGTTCAGGTTCAGTTCTGTCGTGCCATCGCCGCCCACCGTGATGTCGGTATAGACATTGCTGGTCAGGTATTTCCCGGCCTTCAGCGCCAGGTTTCCATTCTCGCCCGTCTGGACGTCCAGATCGTCCAGCCCGAACGAACTCCGCAGGCGTGACACCAGCCCGTCACCGCCCCGGCCCGTCAGCGTGGCGACCGTCGAGGCCAGTTGCACCGCCTGGAAGGCCGAAAGACTGCTCAGCCCGCGCCCGAACAGAAGCTGCGATACCACCTCTTCCTCAGGCAGCGACGGCGATGAGGTGAAATGGATCGTCGGCGAAGACGCCGGGCCGTCGATCACGATGGAAACCGAGATATCCGCGTTGTCGGTCGTGGCGACAAAGTGCAGGTAGGGCGCCATCGCACCCTCCAGCGCCACATTGCCTTCAGTGATCTCGAACCGCTTGCCCAGTAGCGACAACCGGCCCCGGATCAGGCCGAAGCTGCCGATCGGCACGACATTGGCCGTGGTTCCCGACAGCTTCACCGACCCGCCCAGTTCGGCATCAAGCCCGCGCCCGCGCACGAAGATCCGGTTGGGCGCGGCGATCTGGATGTTCAGCCCGAACGCCCGGTCGCTTTGCCCGGTGACAGAGCCATCACCCCCCCCGGTCGCACCATCCAGTCCGGCGCGGTGGCGCGTCGCCACCACATCGGCGGGCGGCGCAAGGTGGCGGATCGGCTCAATATCGGCGAAACCGCCGAACCCTGTCGACGGCACGCGAAGCTCGGTCTGACCAAGGGTGATCCGCCCGGCAATCATCGCCCCGCCCCGCAACGGTCCGGTGACCGTAAGATTGCCGTTTGCCGTGGTGTCGAACAGGCTCGGGTCGCGCAGGCGCACGTCCCGCAGCTCGACCGCCAGCGTTCCGTCGAAGGGCGGCGACAGCGTGACCGGACCGGACAGGGAAACCTCGCCCCCACCCGCGACCGCGCCGGTAGCGTTCACCTGCGCCACACCATTCGCCAGATCGGCCGATGCGCGGACGCGCTCCACGGCGATGCCTTGTTCCGGGTCGGTAATCCGCAGGTCCGGCAGGTCGATCCGCCCGGAAAGGTCCGCCAATAGCGGCTGGCCCTTCAGCGCCAGATCGAAGCGCACCGGCCCCGCGATGTTCCGCTTGCCCAGGAACACATTCGCGATCCCGGCCTGCGCATTGCCGCGGATCGCCAGATCCGTGCGCCCCGAGGCGCCGATGGCCCCCGTGATGGTGGCCGACGTCTCGCCCGGGCCACGCCCGGCAAGATCAAGCTGCCAGCCCGTCCCGTCATCGCGCGCCGTGCCGCTGATTCCGGCCGGGCCCGGGAACTCCGGCACCAGAACGCCCATGTTCGCAAGCTTGACCGACAGATCCACCTGCTGACGGCCGTCGCTATCGCTGCCCTTCGCGGTGGCCTGCAACTGGGCAGTGCGCAGCACCAGATCCTCGATCAGCACCGTGCTGCGGTTTTCGCGCGCCGAAAGCGTCAGGTCCGCCGCACCCCCCAGAAGCCGGTCAGCCTCCGCCTGTCCGACACGCAGGTTCTGCCCGCTCCCCTGCAAGGTGAACTGCCGCGCACCCGACAGGCCCGAAACCGATGCCGTCGCCCGCAGCGATCCACCATAGCGCCCGCCCATCGCGCCCAGATCGGGCAGCGTAAGATCGGCCGTCAGGTGCTGCTGCCCCGAACGATTGTCCAGGGTGCCCTGCCCGTCCACCGTGACCTGTGGATTGGCAAGCCGGAAGGTTTCGACCCGGATCTGCCGGTCCTCTTCGGTGGCGATCAGCGTAAGCCCCGATTTCCCCTTCAAAAGCCCATCCACCTCGGCCTTGCCGACCTTCAGCCCCTCGCCCGTGCCGCTCACGGTCAGCCGGTTGATCCGACCTTCGGTCAAAAGCTTCGCTTCGGCGTCCAGCGTCCCGCCAAAGCCCGGCCCCAGCACCGACAGGTCCGCGAAGGACAGGCCGGCCGTCAGGTCATTTCCGTGGCTGCGAAGCCAGCCTGCCGCCCGAAGCGACAGCGTATTCGCCGTAACCGCCAGCGACCGGATTTCCGTGCCGTCCGTATCGCGCCGGACCGACAGCGCGATGCGCGAAGTTCCAGCCAGAAGCCGGTCGGCCTGCGGTTGCTCGACCTGCAAATCATGGCCGGTGGCCTGTCCGGTGACATCGAAGGCCCCGCCCAGAATGGTGAAGCTGCCCCGCGCCGCCACCTCGGCCGACCCGCCAAGGCTGCGACCGGCCACCCCGGAAAAGCGCGACAGGTCCGCCACCTTCCCCGAAAGCTCGCCCGCGATGATGGCGCCTTTTTCCGGGTCGGTGATCGTACCCTGCCCCTGAAGGTCGATCCCCGCACCCGACAGCGCCACGTCGGTCAAGGTCAGCGGTTCGCCTTCCACCCAGGCAAAGCCGGTGCGGCCTTCGATCCGGTCGCCCAGCATCCGTGCCAGCGCCGCATCGGTCGAACTCATCCCGGCCGCTTCGAACGAAACGCGGCCATTGAACCGCGGAGCCTCGGCCCCCGTCGCGCCGCCCAGGCTGCCCGCGCCGGCCAGCGCAATCGACCGGATCTGCAAAACGGCGCGGCGGAAACCGGCGATGCTGCCATCAAGCCGCCAATCTTCGCCCTTCGCCGCATCATAGGCAAAATGCAGCTTCGCCGACCGCAGGAATGTATCGGCGCCGGCTTTCGGCAGCAGCAGCTCGGACTTGTCCGGCAGGCCAAGCGTCATGGACAGATCGGCCTTCAAGGGAACCCCGTCGGCGCCAACCTGCGCCTGACCCGACAGAACCATCGCCCGCGCCGCGATGGTCAGTTCAGATAGCGAAAAACCACCATCTGGCAGCGTCTGACCCGTTGCCACAAGGCGGGAATCCGGCCCGAAGAATTCGCGGTACTCGGGGCGGAAAAGTGGGGTGACGTCGCCCTGAAGCTCGGCATGGAATCCGCGCTGGGGGTCGGTCTGGCCTTCGACGGGCGTCGCGGTCATCTGCACTGACCCGCCCAGACGGCGCTGGTTGTCGGTCGACAGCGCGACATCCGCCTTGAACGTGTCGATCACCCCCGCGCCATGCACGGCCAGCGTCAGCGACGGCGCCCCCGGCAGGTGAAGCTGCGTTGCCGCCAGCCCGCCTTCGCCTTCGTTCACCAGAAGGTCCACCATCAGCTGCCGCGTCGCGTTGGAATAGGAACCCTTGAGCGTGACCTCGCCCATCTTGCCGTCGATCCGGTTGAGCGCCAGATCGGTACTGCCCTCACCGCCCTCCAGCGCCATGGACCCGCCCAGGGAAACCTCGGCCGGTTGCCCCAAAAGCGGCGCGCCCAGCGACACCTTGTCGGCGCGGATCGCGCCGATGTTCACCGCAACCGGAAGTTCGGGCAGAGAAAATCCCTTCGCCTCGGCGCTGACCTTGCCCTCGGGGATCGGCGCGCGGGGGATGTCGATGCTGGCGGCCGAAAGCTCCTTGACCTCGATCCGCCCGGACAAAAGCGCCGTGCGGTCCCAGGCAATGGCGCCATCGTTGATTGTCAGCCAGACGCCTTCGCCATCCGAAATGGTCATCCGGCTGAAGGTCGCGCGCGACGACAGCGCGCCCGCGAAACCATCGATGCTGACGGTGCGGCCCAGGCCGGAAAGATTGCGCTCCAGAAACGAGGTCAGGTAGCCCTTGTCGGCTTCGCTGGTCGCATCCTGCGCCAGAACCGGCAGCGGCAGAAGCACCATCATCAGCAGGAAAATCAGACGCCGCATCAGAAAGACTGCCCGATACCAAGATAAATCTGAACGCCGTCGCCGGTATTGCCGTGGACGGGTGCCGCGACATCCAGGCGGATCGGCCCGATGGGCGTGGCGTAACGCATCCCCACGCCCGCGCCGGCATGCCAGCCGTCAAGCCCGCCGAAAAACTCCTGCGCGCTGACATAGCCCAGATCGGCAAAGGCGACCGCGCCGATCTTCTGGGTCACGTTCACCCGCGTCTCGATCGAGGCGGCGGCAAAGCTCATCCCCCCGGTCCGAAGCCGGGCGGGACCGGCGCGCAGGACATTGACCCCCAGCGACTGATAGGGCTGGCCACGAACCGTGCCGCCACCGCCCGTATAGAACAGGTAGTCGCGCGGCGTTGACAGCAGCGTCGGCCCGATCACGGTTCCCAGCTGGACCCGCGCCGCCAGCACCACCTTGTCATCGACGCCAAAGCCCCGGTAGACGCGGCCATCCGCCGTCAGTTGCGCACCGCTTCCGGTCTTTCCGAAGCCCACGAAGGGCGTGGCCGTGGCGCCAAGGTAAAAGCCATGCGCCGCGTCCAGCGGCTTGTCGCGCCGGTCCCAGACCAGCGTCGCCGGAACCGCGACAAGCCGATAGTGCCGCTTGCCACCACTGTCCCGCACATCTGACAATTCATAGCTGATCCCTGCCGTTACCGTCAGCTGCGGGCTGAATTCCTGCGACAGGCCAAAGCCGATCCGGGCCTTGTCGGCGGTGTAATCCGCTTCGTCCAGATGCTCGATCTTGGCTTCGGCAAAGGCGGTCGTGTCTCGTGAAAAGGTCGCCGGACGATCCAGCCGCACGCCCAATGAATAATCCGTCCCGCCGGTTGAACCCGAAATGCCCCGGATCTCACCATCGAACCGCAGCCGCTCGGCCCCGCCGAACAGGTTGCGGTGCATCCAGTAGGCCGTCAGCGCCGCGCCGTCCGCGGTGGACCACTCCGCCCCCGCCCCCATGCGGCGCTTCTTTTCCTCGACCAGCGCCAGATGGTAGCCAAGCGTATTGCCAGGCCCCAGGGCTTCATCCTCGGTCAGCGTCACGGACTTGAAGACCCCCGTGCGGTGCAGACGGCGGATCACCGCATCCAGTTCATCGGGGTCGAACCGCTTGCCGGTGGGGAAGTCGGCGATCTTGGCCAGCCGCCCCGGCTTCATCCGCTGATACCCTTCCATCGTCAGGCGACCGAAGGTCACGACCGGGCCGGGGCGCAGGGTGATCCAGCTGTCCACCGTGTGGCGGCGGTGATCGGCGGTGATGTCCTGGTTTTCGACCTTGGCCTTGGCGTGGCCAAGCGCGCGCCATCCGTCGATCCCCGCCTGGGCGGCGTCGACGATGGCGGTGGATCGGGCAGGCGCGGTGTCCAGATACTCGCGCGGAAGCTCGGTCCCGCGGGCATAGGGTCGCATCCGGGCCTGCCGGAAGGTGAAAAGCGGCCCCGGATCGACAGTCACGCTGATGGTGCCGATGCGCGATGGCACGTCCAGCGGCGAAATCCCCGAGGCTTCGCGCCCGTCGATCAGGATATGGATCACGCCGCCATAGCGGCCTTGGGCGTATAACGCCCCCAGAATGCGGCCATAATCGGCGCGGGCGGCGGCGAACAGATCCTGCGGATCATCCGGGGTCTTGTCGCGGGTGGCTTCCACCAGAAGCGAGGCATTGACCAGGACGTCACGCAGTTCGGCGCTGGCACCCGGGGTCTGAAAGGCAAATCCATCCAGCGCCATGACTGGTGTCGCGCAGGCCATCAGCCCTGCTGCCGCCCTCACAAGCACGGACCTGAGCTTTGCCGCCCGCCGCTTCATCCGCGCGCCTTCGTCATCCAAAACCCCTCGCCCGCCCGACAGGGCGTTCGCCCTGCCCTACCCTCGCAGGAACGGAATGCAAATGCCAGATGGCGACGCGGGGTTCCCTGCGCCGTCCGGTCAGCAACATCGGCGATTGGAAAAAGATCGGCGTCGTTCTGCCGAAAAGGCCCGACCGAGGCGCCCCCGGACGGGCCGAAGATGTCAGGAAACCTGCGTCGGCTGCGCCTGACGGCGGGCGATTTCCTGACGGTAAAGCGCAAGGAAATCGACGTTGTCGATGTTCAGCGGCGGGAAGCCACCATCGCGGGTCACGTCGGAAATGATCCGGCGGATATAGGGGAACAGCATCCGCGGGCATTCGATCAGCAGGAANNCGGGCACGCCTTCGACGTGGAAGATCCCGCCATATTCAAGTTCCAGCAGGAACAGCGTCGCGCCGTCGTTCTTGTTGGTCGAGGTGACCTTGTACTTGTTCAACACCTCGTACTGGTTGTCGACGGCCCGCTTGCGCGCATCCAGCGACACCCCAACCTGGATCTCGGGCTGCACGTCGGCGCCCGTCAGACCCTTTTGCGCCACCGCATTTTCAAAGGACAGGTCGCGAATGTATTGCGCCAGAACCTGCATCTTGACCTGCGGCGCTTCGGGCGCGGCCCCGTTGCCGTTTTCAGCCATGAACGTTTTCTCCCGGAAAAAGAATTCGGCTGCGGTGTATCACCTCGGGGCCTGCGCCTCAATCGGCTGCAAGCGCTCAGTGCTCCGTCCAGCCCGAGGGCCGGCGCGGACGCGGCGGCAGGCGCGGCTCGTCGGGATCGACCTCGTAGAACTCGGCGTCGATCACGGTCGGGCGGCCGCGATCCCGGTCGCGGGGGCTGTAGGTGTCAAACCCGAAGGCGGCGCCCTGCACCATGCTGGCACGACGCGCCATCTGGCCGATCATCCAGCGCCGGACCGGCGGCAGAAGCAGCGCCAGCGCGACCAGATCGCTTAGAAATCCCGGGATCATGAACAGGAACCCTGCCAGCGCGATCAGCGCGCCATGCGCCATCGGCTCTGACGGGTCGTTCATCGTCGACAGCCGGTTGCGCAGGTCGTTCATGACCATCAGGCCCTGCATCCGAACCACCCAAACCCCAACCGCGCCGGCCCCGAAGATCAACAGAAGCGTCGGCAGGATGCCGAGCGCGCCACCCACCTTGATGAACAACGCGATCTCCAGCACAGGCCAAAGCAGAAGCAGCCACAGAAACGACATCCACGAACCTTTCCCCTGGTCGGCGCCGGTGGACTTGACGGCACCCGCACCTTACATAAGTGGAGGTGGGCCGGTAACCAATATGCGCCGGCCCCATCGCGTTTTCAGGAAGGATAGCGAAATGTCGGGTGCCATCATTCAGCTGATCGTGTTGGCGGGCGTTGCGCTGTTCCTGATCCTCAAGCTGCGCGGCGTGCTGGGGTCGCGGGAAGGTTTCGAAAAGCCCGCGATCACCGAAGTCCGCCGCGAGGGTTTCGCGCCCCGTGGCAACCCCGACATCATCGAGGGCGGGCCGGATCGCGACATCACCGATCACGTCGCGCCGGAGTCGGACGCGGCCCGCGCCTTGGCCGCGATGAAGCTGGCCGAGCCGAGCTTCAATGTCTCGCAATTCCTGCAAGGGGCCCGCGGGGCCTATGAAATGATCCTCATGGCCTTCGACCGGGGCGAGCTGGACAAGATCAAGCCCTTCCTCGGGCCCGAGGTCTATGAAAGCTTCGAACAGGTCGTGCAGGCCCGCCGCGACAAGGGCATCACGCTGGAATCGAACTTCATCGGCTTGCGGGAACTGTCGCTGAGTGATGCGCGCTTTGACCGCGCCACCGGCGAGGCCGAGATCACCGTGCGCTTCGGCGGGGAACTGACCTCGGCCGCGCGCGACAGCAGCGGCCAGATCGTGGAAGGCAACCCCCGCGAAAGCCGCCGCCAGCGCGACATCTGGACATTCGAGCGCCACATCGGGTCGAGCGATCCGAACTGGCGTCTGGTCGCGACCGGCGAGTGATGCCCGCGTCCTTGGCCGAAACCGACCCCGCAAGCCTGCCGGGCTGGGCCGAGGACGACCTTGATCAGGCCCTTGCCGCCTATGCGCTGACCGTGGATCGCCTGCCCGCGCATTGGCCGCGCCCGGATGGAACCAGGGCGGCGGAATTCTTCCAGACCCGGTTCCGCTGCCTGCCCCCGCAACAGGCGCTTGTAACAGGCTACTACGAACCCGAACTTACGGGTTCGCCCGTCGCCACGCCCGCTTTCCGCTACCCGCTGCACGGCCTGCCGCCGATGGAACGCGCCCCCTGGTTCACGCGCGCCGAGCTTCTGGATGGCGATCATCTGGCGGGCCATGAACTTGTCTGGCTGGACGATCCGCTTGAGGCGTTTCTGGCGCAGGTGCAGGGATCGGTTCGGGTGCGGCTGGCGGATGGACCGGTGCTGCGGCTGGGCTATGCGGGCAAGAACGGCCACCCCTACCGGTCCATCGGGGCAGAGCTGGTGGCGCAAGGCGCGATCCCTCCCGATCTGATTTCGACCGATGCGATCCGGGAATGGGCGAAGGCCCATCCCGACCTGCTGGACGGGCTTTTGCGCCGCAACCCGTCCTATGTCTTCTTTCAGCTGCTGGATCTGACCGAAGATACCGGCCCGCTTGGGGCGCTGGGAACCCCCGTGATCCCGGGGCGCAGCGTCGCCGCAGATCCTGCCCTGCCCGGCGGGGCGCTGATCTGGCTGGGCGGGCTGAACCGCCTGACCGTCGTGCAGGATCGCGGCAGCGCGATCACCGGCACGCGGATCGACGTCTTTTGCGGCACGGGGAAAGCCGCCGGGCATCAGGCCAGCGCGATGAAACTGTCCACCCGCACCATCGCCCTGGTCCCGAAGGCCCACCCATGAGCCGCCGGCGCATCCTGACGCCGGAGGAGCGTGAAATCTGGGCCCGCGTCGCCCACACCGCGCAGCCGATGCACCCGAAGGTGAAGGCAAGCCACCCCCCCGAACCGCGGCCCGCGCCTGCGGTGCCGAAACCGAAGCCGCCGATGCGCGACCTCATGCGCGATTTCCAGATCGGCGACGCTGCCCGGCCCTTGCCGCAGGGCCACGACATCTTGCCGCCGCTTGAGGAACGTCTGGCCCAGCAACCGCTGCGGATGGACCGCAAGACCCATCAGCAGATGGTCCGCGGCAAGACCGCGCCCGAAGGCCGGATCGACCTGCACGGGATGACCCTGTCCGAGGCGCACCCCGAACTGATCCACTTCATCCTCCGGTCCCATGAAAACGGCAAACGGCTGGTGCTGGTCATCACCGGCAAGGGCAAGCCGCGCGATGACTGGGGCCCGATCCCCACGCGGTTGGGGATCCTGCGCCATCAGGTGCCCGTATGGCTGACGCAGCCGCCCTTGGGATCGGTGGTCATGCAGATCGCCCCCGCACACCTGAAGCATGGCGGCACGGGGGCCTATTACGTCTATCTGCGGCGCGCGGGCGGCGCTCAGCCCCGATAGCCGCTGATCGCCGCCACCGGCGACAGGATGATTTCGGTCGCGTTCTGGAAGGTCAGCACCACCCCCGGCAGGAACCCGGTGCGCCCCCGCGTCTCCAGCGCCAGCGCACGGTCGACCGAACCGATCTGCGAGAACAGCGCCAGCAGCACCGGCGAATCTCCGACGTTGAAGTGGCCTGCGCCTTCGGTATAGGCCGTGGTATCCAGCACCGTGACATTCAGATCGGCCAGCTTCTGCGCCGAATCCAGATTGCCCAGCCGGCTTTGATTACGCCCCGTCAGGCGCGCCGAAAGCGACAGCGCCCGGTCCTTGCGCGAGGTGAAGATCACGAAAGGCTGCGGCAAGGGGCCGATCCGCTGCGCCTCGCTGCGGAACAGGTCGATATCCAGATCCGGCGAGACAAGGATCACGCCCCCGACCTTGCGGCGCAGGTGCAGGTCGCCACCGATCTCGGCCTGACGCAGCGTTTCCATCAGCACCAGAGAGCCCAGCGAATGCGCCACCAGCAAGATCCGGTCCGCCCCGGCCCGGTCGACGTCGTGCAGCAGCTTTTCCAACCCGTCGCGCGCAAACAACGCGGAATCGCGGTCGTAGACATAGCCCAGCGGATGACCCTTAGACGGCCAGGAATAATGCACCAGCACGCCCGGAATTTTCAGGTCATGGCCCAGTTGCGCCATCCGGTAGGCGCCTTCGGCGAAGGTGGTGTTGAAGCCATGAACGAAGACCACGGCTTCGCGCTTGCCACGCGGCAGGCGGGCAAGCTGGCCCTTCAATTCGTGCTGGAAGGCATTTTCCGACGGATACAGATCGGCCTCAACGGTCAGGAACTGCTTGGTCGGATCGACCTTCGCGCCCTTCCGCGGCCAGGCGATATCCCCGGCCTTGCGGTCCGGCGGAACCGAAACGTCAAGCCGGGCGAATTGCATCTGTTCATGGCGCGCATTGCCGAACACCCCGGGGGTCTTGTTGTCGGGCCCGCGGGTCGTGCCGATATAAACCGGCTCCACCGCGCCCACCTTGGCGGCAGCGGGGTCGATCACCAATGTTCCGCGCGGCGCGCAAGCCGCCAAAAGGGTCACAAGGACAATGACCAGCCTACCCACACGCGCCATGATCCCCCGACATCCCCCGAAGCGTGAACGCCCCCACCCTAGCGGCGGTTCTTCCCGGTGAACAGGTAGGGTTTACAATACATAGCGGCTGATGTCGGCGGACCGTGACAGCGCCCCCACATTGGCCTCGACGTAATCCGCATCGACCGTCACGCTTTCACCCGAACGGTCCGGCGCCTGGAAGGACAGTTCCTCGAAGACCCGCTCCATGATCGTGTAAAGCCGCCGCGCCCCGATGTTTTCGACGCTGCGGTTCACCTCGGCCGCGATGCGGGCAATGGCGGCGATCCCGTCCTCGGTGAAGGTGACGTTAACCCCTTCGGTCTGCATCAGCGCGGTGTATTGCCGGGTCAGGGCATTGTCCGTCTCGGTCAGGATGCGGACAAAGTCGCCTTCCTCCAGCGGTTTCAACTCGACCCGGATCGGCAGGCGGCCCTGCAGTTCCGGCAGCAGGTCCGAGGGCTTGG
>DJWG01000027.1:0-148 GCA_002440945.1 Rhodobacteraceae bacterium UBA6236
TGAAGACCGTGTCGATCTTGATGTCCTCAAGCTTCTGGCCCGGCTTCAGGTCCATGTAGTCCAGCGCGCGGCGCACGGCTTCGACCTTGCCACCCTCGAACGCCTCGGGCGAGGGGACGACATCGGTGATCGGCAGCACGTCCTCGGG
>DJWG01000027.1:167-55251 GCA_002440945.1 Rhodobacteraceae bacterium UBA6236
GACGACCTTGTCGAAATGCGCGCCTTCGTCGGTGTAGAGCGTCTTCCACCAGTTCATCGCGGCTTCCCACTGCGCGCCTTTCGGGGCATGGGGGCGGCCTTTGACATATTCGAAGGTCTTGTCATCCGGCGCGATCAGGCCCGCGCGGGCGCCGCCTTCGATCGCCATGTTGCAGANNTAGCCGGTGCCGCCCGCCGTGCCGGTCGCGCCGATCACCGCCATGGTGATGTCCTTGGCGGTGACGCCCGGACGCAGCTTGCCGGTGATTTCCACCTTCATGTTCTTCGATTTCTTCTGGATCAGGGTCTGGGTGGCCAGAACGTGTTCCACTTCAGACGTGCCGATGCCATGCGCCAGCGCGCCGAAGGCGCCATGCGTTGCCGTGTGGCTGTCACCGCAGACCACGGTCANNTCGGGGCCGACGATATGGACGATGCCCTGGCGGATGTCCGACACCGGATAGTAGTTGATGCCGAAGTCCTTGGCGTTCTTGTCCAGCGCCTCGACCTGGATGCGGCTTTCTTCGTTGTCGATGTGCTTTTCCCGGCCCGGGGTCGTGGGCACGTTGTGGTCGGGCACGGCGATGGTCTTTTCCGGCGCGCGGACCTTGCGGCCGGTCATGCGCAGCCCTTCGAAGGCCTGGGGGCTGGTCACTTCATGGACCAGATGGCGGTCGATATACAGCAGGCAGGTGCCATCGGCGGCTTCATCCACCAGGTGGGCGTCCCAGATCTTGTCGTAAAGGGTTTTCGGGCCGGACATCTTCATCACTCTTGCTATGGGCTGTGGGATAGGTGGCGGAGCAGGGCGCGGGCCAACGGCCACGCGCCACCTCAGCCGCGGGCAGGAAGCGACAGGCTTTCCCCGAAGAAGCGCCACGGCAGGCGGGCGCGGTCATCCATGTCGAAATAGCGGATCATGGGGCGGCCTTTTACGCCCGAATGCCGCCCTGTGCAATATCCGGCGGCGGGGGCGCCGAAGGCGCGGGGATGCCGCCATGCCAGAGAATTGGACCCCTCTTCCTTGAGATTGTCACAGTGCGATGCTACCTTTCCAATATGGCCCGGCGCCGGGGTTCTTCAGCAGGCGCGCATCCCTGGAGGACAATGACCTGTCTCTTTCCCATTCCGCAGCCGGGGACATGGCTGCACGGGCGGTGCCTCTGATGGCCGAGCCCTCCGATGTGACCAGCGATCAACTTCTGGCGCGCATTCTCGCTTCACTTGATGATGACAAGGCCGAAGACGTCGTCGCGATCGATCTGCGCGGCCGGTCTTCCGTGGCCGATCACATGGTGATCTGCTCGGGCCGGTCGTCGCGCCAGGTGGGCTCCATCGCCGAAAAGCTTGCCGACCGCCTGAAGGAAGACTTCGGTCGCAGCGTCAAGATCGAAGGCAAGGATCAGGGCGATTGGGTGCTTCTGGATGCGGGCGACGTGATCGTCCATGTCTTCCGGCCCGAAGTCCGCGACTTCTACCAGCTTGAAAAGATGTGGATGCCGTCAACCGCAGGTTTCGCCGGGGCCTCGCGCGTCGTCTGATGCGGGTGCAGATCTGCGCCGTGGGCCGGATGCGCTCCGGCCCGGAACGGCTGTTGACCGATGATTACCTGGACCGCTTCGGCAAGACGGGGCGGTCGCTTGGCCTTGGTCCGGCCGCGATCCACGAAGTCGAAGACAAGAAGGGCGGCGGGATGGAGGCCGAAGCGGCGCTCTTGTCGCGCGTTCTGCCCGCGGGCGCGCTGGTCTGTGTTCTGGACGAACGCGGATCGGTGCTGTCGAGCCCCGAATTCGCCGCGCAACTGGCCGCTTGGCGCGACACCGGGCGGCAGGATGTCGCCTTCGTGATCGGCGGTGCGGACGGCATCGCGCCGTCCTTGCGGGCAGGGGCGGGCTTTGCGCTGTCCTTCGGGCGGATGGTCTGGCCGCACATGCTGGTCAGGGTGATGCTTGCCGAACAGCTTTACCGCGCCGCGACGATCCTGTCGGGCGGACCCTATCACCGGGTCTAGGCGCTACCACGCCCTCGCGCGCGGGTGGTTGCTGCCTTGCAGCGCAACGCGTATGACGGGCGCGCCAGAGTGACCTGCCCCAGAACGACCTCCCGGAGACAACAGATGAGCAGCCCGAAGCCCGTCGTCCTTTGCATCCTCGATGGTTGGGGCTGGCGCGAGGACAAGATGGCCAATGCCATCCGTCAGGCGCATGTGCCGACCTTCGATCACATCATGGCCACCTGCCCGAATGCCCGGCTGATCACTCATGGCCCGGACGTGGGGCTGCCCACCGGGCAGATGGGCAATTCCGAAGTCGGCCACACCAATATCGGCGCGGGCCGCGTGGTGGCGATGGATCTGGGGCAGATCGACCTGGCGATCGAGGATGGCAGCTTTGCCCGGAACGCCGCGATCCTGACCTTCATCGCCCGGCTGAAAGCCACAGGCGGCACCGCGCATCTGATGGGCGTCGTGTCGGACGGCGGCGTGCATGGCCATATCCTGCATATCCTCGCCGCCGCGCGGCTGATCGCCGGGGCCGGGGTGCCGGTGGTGATCCACGCCATCACCGATGGCCGCGACGTGCCGCCAACCTCGGCCGACGGCTTTGTCGCGCAGCTTGTCGCGGGCCTGCCGACGGGCGCGCGGGTCGGCACCGTCATCGGGCGCTACTACGCGATGGACCGCGACAACCGCTGGGACCGGGTCGGGCGCGCCTATGCCGCGATGATCAAGGGCGAAGGGGAACATTCCCTCAGCACCCCCGGTGCCGTCGCGGATGCGCAAGCGCGCGGCGAGACGGATGAATTCATCGCCCCCACCGTGGTCGGCGGCTATCAGGGCGCGAAGGATGGCGACGGCTTCTTCTGCCTGAACTTCCGCGCCGACCGCGCGCGCGAAATCCTCGCCGCGATCGGCCAGCCCGGATTTGCCGCCTTCGACACCGGCACCCGGCCCGATTGGGCCGCGCTTCTGGGAATGGTGGAATATTCCGTCGCCCATAATGGCTATATGGACGCCGCCTTCCCGAAACGCGAAATCGTCAACACGCTGGGCGAATGGGTCGCCAAACAGGGCAAGACCCAGTTCCGCCTTGCCGAGACCGAGAAATACCCCCACGTCACCTTCTTCCTGAACGGCGGCAAGGAAAGCCCCGAATCCGGTGAAGACCGCTATATGGCGCCGTCGCCCAAGGTGGCCACCTACGACCTGCAGCCCGAGATGTCGGCCCCCGAGGTGACGGAACATCTCGTCGATGCCATCCGGCAGGGCTACGACCTGATCGTGGTCAACTACGCCAACCCCGACATGGTGGGCCATACCGGCAGCCTTCCGGCCGCGATCCGCGCCGTCGAGGAGGTGGACCGCGGGTTGACGAAGGTGGTCGCCGCACTGGCAGAGACCGGGGGCGCGATGATCGTCACCGCCGATCACGGCAACTGTGAAACCATGGTCGATCCCGAAACCGGCGGGCCGCATACCGCCCACACCACCAACCTTGTTCCGGTGGTGCTGGTCGGCGGGCCTTCGGGCGTCAGCTTGCGCAACGGCCGTCTCGCCGATCTTGCGCCGACGCTGCTTGACCTTATGGGCCTTCCGGTCCCGCCCGAGATGACGGGCAAGACGCTGATCCTGCGCGGATGATCGTCCGGGCGCTTTTCCTTGCTGCGGCATTGGTTGCGGCGCTGGCCGTTCCCCTTGCCCCGGCGCGGGCCGAGGTGACTTCGGTCGAAGGCGCGCGGCAGTCGGCCAACGAACTGCGCGACGCCATTGCGGCGCTGCGCGAGGCGAAGGGCGCCCGCGACCGTGTCGCCGCGCTGACCCGCACCATCCGGGCCTATGAATCGGGCCTTGGCGCGCTGCGCGATGGCCTCAGGCGGGCCTCGATCCGCGAAGGGGCGCTGAAGGCCGATTTCGACGCCAAGCGCGACCGCATCGGCCAGCTTCTGGCGGTGATGGCGACGATGGACACGCAGTCGTCGCCGCTTTTGCTGCTGCATCCCGATGGGCCCGAAGGCACCGTGCGTTCGGCCATGGTCATGTCGGCGGTGACGCCTGCGCTGCAAGCCGAAGCCGCCGTCCTTGGCCGCCAGCTTCAGGAACTGGCCGACCTGCGCCGTCTTCAGGCCGAATCGAGCCAGACGTTGCAGACGGGCCTTGCCGCCGCGCAGGAAGCCCGAACGGAGTTGAGCCAGGCGGTGCAGGACCGCACCGACCTGCCGCGCCGCTTCCTGGAAGACCCCGAGGAACTGAAGGTCCTGCTGGCCAGCGCCGAGACGCTGGACAGTTTCGCGACCGGCCTCGTGTCGATGGAAACCGACGTGAGCGCGCCGCGCGGCGATTTCGAAGGCGCGATGGGGAACCTGCCGCTGCCGGTCTATGGCCGCGTCCTGCGCCGCGCGGGCGAAGCGGATGCCGCGGGCATCACCCGGCCGGGTCTTGTGATCGCCACGCGCCCCGCCGCGCTTGTGACGACGCCCTGGCCTGCGACGATCCGATACCGCGGGCCGCTCCTGGACTACGGAAACGTGATGATACTTGAACCCGCTTCCGGCTATCTGCTGATCCTCGCCGGCCTGGGAACAGTGTATGGCGAAACCGGGGACGTTCTTGCAGCGGGCGCGCCCGTGGGCCTGATGACCGGCGCCGAAGTGGCCCCGGGCAAGGGCGCCGAAGAAGGCGGTAGCGCAGACCGGACGGAAACGCTTTATATGGAACTCAGACGGGGCAAGGAGCCCGTGGACCCGGCACCATGGTTCCGCGAAACAAGGGATTGATCGGACGATGAGGAAATTCGTGATGGCCGCCCTGGGCGGCACGGTGGCCGGGGTGCTGCTGACGACGCAGGTGGCGGGTCCGCTTCTGGCGCAGGATGCGGCCAAGAAACCCGCATCGGTCTATGAACAGCTTGACCTGTTCGGCGCGATCTTCGAACGCATCCGCGCGCAATATGTGGAACAGGTCGACGAGGGCAAGCTGATCGAGGCCGCGATCAACGGCATGCTCACCTCGCTTGATCCCCATTCCAGCTACATGCCGCCCGACGACTACAACGACATGCGCGTGCAGACGAAGGGCGAATTCGGCGGCCTCGGCATCGAGGTGACGCAGGAAGAGGGCTATATCAAGGTCGTCTCGCCCATCGACGGGACGCCCGCGGCGCAGTCGGGCATCAAGGCGGGCGATTACATCACCCACGTCGATGGCGAAAGCGTGCTTGGCCTGACGCTCGACCAGGCGGTCGACAAGATGCGCGGGCCGGTCGGTTCGGAAATCGTCATCACCATCGCGCGGAAGGGCACCGAAAAGCCCTTCGACGTGTCGATCATCCGCGACACGATCAAGCTTACCGCCGTCAAGACCCGGCTGGAGGGCAAGACCGTCATCGCCCGGATCACCACCTTCAACGACCAGACCTTCCCGAACCTTGAAGAGGGCCTGAAGAAATCCATCGCCGACGCGGGCGGGCTCGACAAGATCGACGGGGTCGTCGTCGACCTGCGCAACAACCCCGGCGGGCTTCTGACGCAGGCAATTTCGGTGTCGGACGCCTTCCTCGACAAGGGGGAAATCGTCTCGACCCGCGGCCGCAACCCGCAGGACAGCGAACGCTTCAACGCCGAACCGGGCGACCTGATCAACGGCAAGCCCATCGTCGTGCTGATCAACGGCGGCTCGGCCTCGGCGTCCGAGATCGTCACCGGCGCGCTTCAGGACCACCGCCGCGCCATCGTCGTCGGCACCAAGAGCTTCGGCAAGGGCTCGGTCCAGACAGTGATGCCGATGAAGGGCGGCGGCGCGATGCGACTGACCACGGCGCGCTACTACACGCCTTCGGGCCGCTCGATCCAGTCGCTGGGCATCTCGCCCGACATCTGGGTCGATCAGCCGCCGGTCCAGCCAACGGACCCGAAGGCCGAGGAGGCGAAGTCGGCCGCCGAAAAGCAGCGGTCGGAAGCCGATCTGCGCGGCAGCCTGTCGAACGATTCGATGACCGAGGATGAAAAGCGCGTGTTGCAGGAAGAACAGAAACACGCCGAAGACAGCGCCAAGCTGCGCGAGGAAGACTACCAGCTGGCCTATGCCATCGACATCCTGAAGGGGCTTGCGGCCGTCGCGCCGAAGCCCTGAGCGCAACATGCAGGAAAGGGGGCCGGGGGATGCCCGGCCCGCATCGACAAATGACAGCGGACTTCACCAGCCTTCCCTACCGGCCCTGTGTCGGGGTCGTCCTGATCGACGGACAAAGCCGCATCTTTGCCGGCCAGCGCAAGGACAACCCTTCGGCTGCCTGGCAGATGCCCCAGGGTGGCATCGACGACGGCGAAAAGCCCCGCGATGCGGCCTTGCGCGAACTCTGGGAAGAAACCGGCGTAACTGCCGACCTGGTGGAGTTCATCGCCAAGACCGGCGACTGGATCACCTACGATCTGCCGCCCGAGCTTCTGGGCCGCATCTGGGGTGGAAAGTTCCGTGGGCAGCGGCAGAAGTGGTTCCTGTTCCGCTACTTGGGCCGCGACGATCAGATCCATATCCAGACCGAACACCCCGAGTTTTCGGAGTGGCGATGGGTAACGGCGCAGGAAATGGTCGACGCGATCGTTCCCTTCAAGCGCGCGGTCTACGAACAGGTCGTGGCCGAATTCCGCAGCCATCTGGCCTGAGTCGGCGGTTCAGAACGTCGGCGGTGTGCAGGCGCTGACCACCACGCAGTCCTCCGGGCCGGGGTTTCGGAAACGGTGCGGCTGGCGGCTGTTGAACAGGTAGGCGTCGCCCGCCTGCAAAAGCCGCGTTTCGCTGCCCACCGTGACAAGGATCTGGCCGGAAATGACGATTCCGCCCTCCTCGGCCTCGTGGTTGTAGACATCGGGGCCGGTATCCGCGCCGGGCTGGTAGGTTTCATAAAGGATCATCAGGGCCGACTCTCCGGGCCGCCCGACTTGGAAAAACCGCACGCCGCCATCCCCCTTCGGCGTGATCTCGCTGAGTTCATCGCGGGTGAAGTGCCATTTCGGCTCGGGCGCCGTATCTTCGGCAAAGAAGGCCGACAGCGGGATGTTCAGCCCCGAAAGGATCTTCTTCATCGTCGCGATCGAGGGGCTGGTGCGGTTCTGTTCGATCATCGAGATCATCGCCGCCGTCACGCCAGCCGCCGCCGCGAGCTGGCGCTGCGACATCCTGCGCGCCTCGCGTTCCGATTTCAGCCGGGCGCCGGTGTCAAAGCTCATGTTCGGGAACTTCCGTGATGGATTCTTCTTGCAGAGGCGAGAGGTAAATTTATTATCCGGCAATATAGAATATTGAACACCAACTGCAACCGGCTGCGAGAGGCGAGGGGCCGCTCCAGTCCTCCACAGGGATGACCACGATGTCGAACGCCGATCTTGAAGCCCGCCGCAAGGACGCGATGTCGCGCGGCGTGGGCGTGCAGACCCAGATATTTGCCGAACGCGCCGAAAATGCCGAGGTCTGGGACAGCGAGGGCAAGCGCTACATCGACTTCGCCAGCGGCATCGCAGTGCTGAACACCGGCCATCGCCACCCGAAGGTGATCGCCGCGGTGAAGGAACAGATCGACCGTTTCACCCACACCTGCCACCAGGTGCTGCCTTATGAAAACTACGTCCGCCTGGCCGAGCGTCTGAACACCATCGTGCCGGTGAAGGGCGAGAAGAAGACGATCTTCGTCACCACCGGCGCCGAGGCTGTCGAGAACGCGATCAAGATCGCCCGCGCCGCGACGGGCCGTCAGGCGGTCGTCGCCTTCACCGGCGCCTTCCACGGCCGGACCTTCATGGGCATGGCGCTGACCGGCAAGGTCGTGCCCTACAAGGTCGGCTTCGGCGCGATGCCGAACGACGTCTTCCATGTTCCCTTCCCCGTGCCGCTGCACGGTGTCTCGGTCGACCAGTCGATCGACGCGCTGCACTATCTGTTCAAGGCCGATGTCGATCCGAAGCGCGTTGCCGCGATCATCCTTGAACCGGTGCAGGGCGAAGGCGGCTTCTATGAAGCCCCGCGCGAGTTCATGTCGCGCTTGCGTGCCATCTGCGACGAACACGGTATCCTTCTGATCGCCGACGAGGTGCAGACCGGTTTTGCCCGCACCGGCAAGATGTTCGCGATGGAACATCACGACGTCGCCCCCGACCTGACGACGATGGCGAAATCGCTTGCGGGTGGTTTCCCCTTGGCCGCCGTGACCGGCCGGGCCGAGATCATGGATGCCCCGGCGCCGGGCGGTCTGGGCGGCACCTATGGCGGTAGCCCGCTGGGCATCGCCGCCGCCCATGCGGTTCTGGACGTGATCGAGGAAGAGGGCCTGATCGACCGCGCCAATCAGCTGGGCGGCCGGCTGAAGCAGCACCTGGCGGCCTTGCGCGACGATGTCCCGGAAATCGTCGACATCCGCGGCCCCGGCTTCATGAACGCGGTGGAATTCAACGTGGGTGGCAAGCCTTCGGCCGAATTCACCACCAATGTCCGGCTGGAAGCGCAGAAGCGCGGCCTGATCCTGCTGACCTGCGGCGTTTACGGCAACGTCGTGCGCTTCCTGTCGCCGATCACCATCCAGGATCCGGTCTTCAACGAGGCGCTGGGTATTCTGGACGAATCGATTCGCGCCGCCCGCAAGGCCTGAGGAAAGCCGGGGGAAGCGCTGCTTCCCCCGGACCCCCATCGGGATATTTCGGCCAAGATGAAAGGGCCAGGAAGGTCGTCAGGCCTGCTGGGTCCAGAGCGCGGCCAGGACGATCCAGGCGGCGATTTCGGTGATCTGTTGCGTGGCGCCGAGCGTGTCGCCTGTGTAGCCACCGATCTGGCGGCGGCAGAGGAGCACGAAGCCGAAGCCCGCCAGAGCCATCGCGACAGCAAGGGACAGCATGTGCCCGGTGATCAGCAATCCCAGGACACCAAGGCCCAGCGCGACCGCCGTCGCCTTGCCGGATACTCCGCCCGCGCTGGCGCCCAGCCCGCCGGGACGGGCGGTCGGCAGTGACCGCATGATCCATGGCAGCCCCGCCCGGCTTGCGGCACCAAGGCCCACCAGCGCCGCCATGCCGGTGATCGCATCCGGCGCGGCGGCAAGGCCGGTGACCCGAAGCCCCACCGTCAGGATCAGCGCCAGCGCGCCGTAGCTGCCGATGCGGCTGTCCTTCATGATCTCGAGCTTGCGGTCCCGGGTTGCGCCGCCGCCGAAACCATCGGCCACATCCGTGAGCCCGTCTTCATGGAGCCCCCCGGTGGCCAGCGCCCCTGCCGCAAGCGCCAGCAGCGCCGCCATGAGCGGCGGCAGGCCGCTCGCGGCCCAGAAGACCAGCGCCGCCGGCAGGGCCGCGATCGCCCCCGCCACCGGATAGGCCCAGGCCGCCGCCCGAAGCGGCGGGGCCGGATCGGACAGCCGTCCCATCGGCAACCGCGTGAGCAGCATCACCGCCAGCCGGATCTCATCCCAGCGCGCGGCCATCTCAGCCCCCCGAAACGCCGGCTTCGGCGAAGGTGGCCATGCCGTTGTGACATTCGAGCGCCGCGCGAAGGACGCCCAGCGACAGCGCCGCGCCCGAGCCTTCGCCAAGGCGCATCCGCATCTCGAGCACCGGTTCCTTGCCCAGCGCGGAGAGCAGGCGGCGGTGGCCCGGTTCGGTCGAGGCGTGGCCGATCAGGCAATGATCCAGCGCACCGGCAAACGGATGCAGCACGGCGGCCGAGGCCGAACAGATGAACCCGTCGAGGATCACCGGGATTCGCGCCATCCGCGCCGCCAGAACCGCGCCGCAGATCGCCGCCTGTTCGCGGCCACCCAGCGCCGCCAGCACCGCCAGCGGATCGCCCAAGGTGTCGGCGTGGCGGGCGATCCCCGCNNCCCCGCCTCGATCACGCGGGCCTTCAGCGACATGCCATCCGCGTCCGACCCGGTCCCCGGCCCGACCCAGTCCGGGGCGTGGCCGCCGAAGGTCGCACGCGCCAGCGCCGCGGCGACGGTCGAATTGCCGATGCCCATTTCCCCCAGCACGAGCACCTGCGCCGACAGGTCCACCGCCGCCGCCCCGCGCGCCATCGCGTCCAGCGTCTCGGCCTCGGTCATCGCGGGGCCGGCGGTGAAATCCTGCGTCGGGCGGTCGAGATCCAGCGCCACGACGGACAGATCGGCGCCACTTGCCCGGCAAAGCTGGTTGATTGCCGCGCCGCCATGTTCGAAGTTCGCCACCATCTGCGCGGTGACCTCCTGCGGGAAGGGGTTCACGCCCTGCGCGCAGATGCCGTGGTTGCCCGCGAAGATCACGGCCTGCGCCCTGGCGATCCGGGGCCGGTCGGTCGCAAGCCATTCGGCCATGAAGATCGCCAGATCCTCCAGCCGCCCCAAGGATCCCGGCGGCTTCGTCAGGCTGTTCTGTCGATCCCGCGCCGCCTGTGCCGCTGCGGCATCGGCCTTCGGCAGATCCGCCAGGCGGTCGCGCAGGGCGTCGAAAGAAGCGGCAGGAAACAGATCAGACATCATTTCACCTTCAGTGGGAGGCCGGACACGGCCAGGATGACTTCGTCGGCAATGCCGGCGATGCGTTGATTGAGCGCGCCCGCCGCGTCGCGGAATTCGCGGGCCAGCGCATTGTCGGGCACGATTCCCATGCCGACTTCGTTCGTGACCAGGATCACCGGGCTTTGCTGGCGGGGAAGGGCTTCGGCCAGCGCCTCGGCCTCGGACCGCCAGTCGCGGCCCGGTGTGAACATCAGGTTCGAAAGCCAGAGCGTCAGGCAATCGACAAGCCGCGCCCCGGTGCCGTCGCTGTCGTCCAGCGCCGCGACCAGATCAAGCGGCGCCTCGACATCGCGCCAGCGCTCGTCGCGCCGCGCCCGGTGCTGGGCGATGCGCGCGGCCATTTCCGCGTCACCGGCGGTGGCGGTGGCGATATAGGTCGGGCGGCCCTCGGCGGCCAGTGCGCGGGCCTCGGCCAGAACGCTCTTGCCCGAACGCGCGCCCCCTGTAATGAGTGTCGTCTTGATGAATGTCGTCGTCATGCCGGACCCGGTTCTGGTGCCCATGGGCGGCGCCTGACCGAAGGGACCGGCGCCGGTGCGCCTAACAAGCACCCTTCTCGGAAATTGAAAAGGCCCAAACCCGACCGTGTCAGACCACATCCCGACCACCGAGATCATCCTGATCCGCCACGCCCCCGCCGACACGCAAGGGCGGCTTTGCGGGCGCACGGATGTTGACGCGATCCTGCCAGCGCCTGCGCTGCTGGCGCGGGTCGCGGAAAGCATCGGCACGGTCGGCCATCTGGTCGTCTCTCCGGCGCGGCGCTGCGTCCAGACCGCGGCGGCGCTTTTCCCGGACCTGCCTCACCACACCGATCCCCGGCTGTGGGAACAGGATTTCGGCGCGTGGGAGGGCCGGTTACTGGCCGATCTGCCCGACCTTGGCCCGCTTTCGCCCGAGGATCTGGCGCGCCATGCCCCGGAAGGCGGCGAAAGCTTTGCGGCCCTTTGCGCCCGCATCACCCCGGCGCTTCGTGATCTGCGGGCCCCGCGTGTCACCCTGGTGGCCCATGCCGGAACCATCCGCGCCGCGCTGTCGCTGGCGATCGGCGTCCCGGCCCCGGCGCTTGCGTTCGAGGTGGCACCGTTGTCGGCCACCGGCCTCCGGCTCTTCCCCGGCGGGGCGTCGGTATCCTTCGTCAACCGGATCATCGCATGACCGGCCGGACGGTCCGCGTTCCCGGCCATTTCGGTGAGCTGTTGCAGGGCCGCCTTGGCCCGGATGGCCCGGTGGTGCTGATCACCTTGCCCTGTCCGGCGCTGACGCTGACCGCGCATTGGCTTCCCGGGCCCTTCGCGCTGCATCAACCCTGTGGCCGGGTCATGCCACGCGCCGAGGTGCGCCGCGTCCTGACAGCGGCGGGCGCCGCGCCAGCGGGTCGCGTGATCCTCAGGCCCGGGATGCCGGTCGGCGGCGGGGCAGGGGCCTCGACCGCGGCGCGGGTGGCGCTGGGGCGGCTTGCGGGCCTGCGCGATCCGAACGACCTGGCAGCACTTTGCCTTGCGTCAGAAGGGGCGAGCGACCCCTTGATGTTTCCCGCGCCGGAACGGCTTTTGTGGGCATCGCGCCGGGGGCAGGTGATCGACCGGATGCCGGCCTTGCCCAGCCTTGAAATCCTTGGCGGTTTCTACGGCCCGCCCAAGCGGACCGATCCCGGCGACGACCGTTTCGCCGATGTGGCCGACCTGATCGACGACTGGCGGCAAGGCGCGGGCAACGCGGCGGCACTGGCACGCATTGCCAGCCGTTCCGCTGCCCGTTGCCTTGCCCTGCGCGGACCGAAGGACGACCCCACCGGGGCGCTGGCAGACCGGCACGGCGCGCTTGGCTGGTCGGTGGCGCATACCGGATCGGCCCGCGCGCTGATATTCGCGCCGGGAACGGTGCCTCAGGCGGCGGTCGCGGACTTGCGCCGCGCCGGCTTTTCCCGGATCACACGCTTCAGGATTGGAGAGTGTTGATGTTTGCTTCCATGATGGCCCTGGCCATGTTGATCGACGCGGCCCTCGGTTGGCCCCAAAAGCTTTACGACCGGATCGGCCACCCCGTCACCTGGATCGGCAAGCTGGTCGCGATGATGGAGGCCGGGTTCAACGCCGGCGATGACATCATGCAGCGCCGCCGCGCCGGCATGGTGGCGACGCTGATCGTTGTGGGCATCAGCGCCGGGCTGGCAGTCGTCGCGCAATCGCTGCTGCCGCACGGCTGGCCGGGGATGATCCTGACCGCGATCCTCGTCTGGCCCTTCCTCGCCACTCGCTCGCTTCACGATCACGTCGCCGCCGTGGTCCTGCCCCTTGCGACCGGCGATCTGGAGGGGGCGCGCCGGGCGGTTTCGGCCATCGTCGGGCGCGATCCGGCGCAGCTGGATCAGGCGGGCGTGGGCCGTGCCGCGATGGAAAGCCTGGCCGAGAACACCTCGGACGGGGTCGTCGCGCCGCTGTTCTGGGGGCTTATCCTCGGCCTGCCGGGGGTCGTGGCCTACAAGGCGATCAACACGCTCGATTCGATGATCGGCCACAAGACCGAACGCTACGAACATTTTGGCTGGTTTGCGGCCCGGCTTGACGACTGGGTGAACCTGATCCCGGCGCGGATTTCCGGCTTTCTGTTCGCCGTCGTCTCGGGTCGGTTCGCGCAAGCCTTCGCCACCATGCGCCGCGACGCGCGCCACCACCGCAGCCCGAATGCCGGCTGGCCCGAAGCCGCGATGGCTGGCGCGCTTGGCGTCCGACTTTCCGGGCCCCGCGCCTATGCCGACCGCATCGCGCCCGAACCATGGATCAACGGCGAGGCCCCCGATCCGACGCCCGCCGATCTGGACCGGGCCCTGTCGCTTTACCTCAGGGCGATGATCGCGCTCTGGCTTCTGCTTGTGGTCCTCGCATGGACCTGACCAAGCCCAAACGCGACCACGGCGGCAACCTTGATCAGGCCATCGCCACCTTCGGCGGCCCCGCATCCGAATGGATCGACCTTTCGACTGGCATCAACCGCCAGCCCTATCCGGTGCCGCCGCTCAGCCCCGCCGCCTGGACGGGCCTGCCAACCCGCGCCGAAATGGCGCGGCTGACGGCCGCGGCGCGAACGGCCTGGGGCGTCAGCGGCGCCATCCTTGCCACCGCAGGCGCGCAGGCGGCGATTCAGCTGGTGCCGCGCCTGCGTCCCGCCGGCCGGGCGCGTGTCCTGGGGCCAACCTACAATGAACATGCCGGCGCGCTTCGCGATGCCGGGTGGCGGGTCGATGAAGCGCCGACGCTCGACGCCCTCTCCGGGGCCGATCTGGCCGTGGTGGTCAACCCCAACAACCCCGACGGCCGCCGCCACGCGCCCGAGACGCTTCTGGCGCTGGCGGATCGCGTCGGGCTTCTGGTGGTCGACGAAAGCTTTGCCGACCCCCTGCCCGAACTTTCGCTGGCCGGTGCGACGGGGCGGGAAAACCTGGTCGTTCTGCGGTCCTTCGGCAAATTCTACGGCCTTGCCGGTGTCCGCCTTGGCTTCGTGCTGGGGGCCGATGCCGATATCGCGCGCCTTTCCGCCTTCTCTGGCCCCTGGCCCGTTTCCGGCGTGGCGATCGAGATCGGCTGCGCGGCGCTGGCGGATCGCGACTGGTCCGCCCGGACGATCCAGCGCCTGCGCGGCGAATGCGACCGGATCGACGCCCTTGCCGCCGGTGCCGGATGGCCGCTTGTCGGCGGGTGTGAGCTTTTCCGCACTTATGACACGCTCGATGCCGCCGCCGCCCAAGACCGGCTGGCCCGCGCCCGCATCTGGACCCGCCGCTTCCCCTATTCCAGCCGCTGGCTGCGGCTGGGCCTGCCGGGGTCCGAACCCGAATGGCAGCGCCTGGCCGCCACGCTCGAGGTATCGTGATGGACTTCCCGCCCGAAGCCGCCGACCGCCTGGCCGAGATCCTGCGCTGGCGCCGCGACGTGCGCCACTTCCGCACCGATCCGGTCCCCGATGCCCTGCTGTCCCGCCTGCGCCACGCGATGGAGCTTTCGCCTTCGGTCGGCAACGCGAGGCCCTGGCGTGTGATCCAGGTTGAAAACGCGGGCCTGCGCCAAGCGGTCCACGACAGCTTCCTTGCCGCCAATCAGGATGCCGCCGCCAGCTATGACGATGCTGCCCGCGCCGAATACCTGCGGCTGAAGCTCGCCGGCCTGGACCATGCCCCGGTGCATCTGGCGGTCTTTTCGGTCGCGGAGCCTTCCGAGGGCCGCCGTCTGGGCCGCCAGACCCTGCCAGAGACGCTGACGCAATCCACGGCCATGGCGATCCACGCGATGTGGCTGATGGCGCGGGCGCTGAACCTTGGCCTTGGCATGGTCTCGATCCTTGACCCGCGCGCCATCGAGCGGATCTTCACCGTCCCCGAAGACTGGCAGTTCGCGGCCTACCTCTGCATCGGCTGGCCGGAATTCCAGGATGACACGCCGCTTCTGCATCGGACGGGCTGGCAACCCAACACCGCGCTGGACTGGCAGATCCGCTAGCGCGCCAGCGCCAGAAGCCCGGCGACATCCAGATGCGTCTCCAGGTGGTCGGCGAGCGCGTCGAGCGTCCGGTCGACCGTCGCCGCATAGCTGCCGCTGGCGGACCGGATGCCCAGACCGGCCAGATAGGCATGGCGGAAGGCGTCATCGCTGAACATTCCGTGCAGGTAACTGCCGATGATTCGCCCATCCGCCGAAACCGCGCCTTCGGGCTGATCCCCAAGCTGCGCGAAGGGGCGGCTGCGATCCGGGCCATCGGTCACGCCGATGTGAATCTCATAGCCGCTGATCGGCAACCCGCTGGCCTGATGCCGGGCTTCTACCCGGGTCAGCCGTTTCTGCGGCGTCATTTCGGTGACGACATCCAGAAGCCCAAGCCCCGGTTCCTCGCCCGCCGGCCCCTCGATCCCGTCCGGGTCTCGGATAAGCCGCCCAAGCATCTGATAGCCGCCACAGATGCCCAGCACATGGCCGCCCCGCCTGAGATGGGCGGCCAGGTCGATGTCCCAGCCCTGCGCCCGCAGGTAGGCCAGATCGCCCCGCGTCGATTTCGACCCCGGCAGGATCACCAGCCGCGCATCTCCGGGGATCGCCTCGCCGGCGCGGACCATCACCATATTGACCGAAGGGTCCATCTTCAGGGGATCGAGGTCGTCGAAATTGGCGATGCGCGAAAACTGGAGACAGGCAATGGTCACGCCCGTCCCATCGCCCCCGCGCGCGATGTCCAGCGCATCCTCGGCCGGAAGCTGTCCTGCGCCGGGAAACCAGGGCAGAACCCCGAAGCCGTGCCAGCCGGTGTGGGTTTCGATCAGGCGATAGCCCTCGTCAAAAAGCCGCGGATCGCCGCGGAACTTGTTCACCAGAAACCCCGCGACCTGCGCCGCATCGGCCGGATCAAGCACCGCCTTCGTTCCCACAATCTGCGCGATGACGCCGCCCCGGTCGATGTCGCCCACCAGCACCACCGGCACCCCGGCCGCGCGGGCAAAGCCCATGTTGGCGATATCGCCCGCCCGCAGGTTCACTTCGGCAGGGGATCCCGCCCCTTCGACGATCACCAGATCATGCGACGCCGAAAGACGCCGGAAGCTCTCCATCACCGGCGCGATCAGCTGCGGCTTCAACACCGCATAATCCCGCGCCTTGACGGTCGCGATCCGCTTGCCCTGCACGATGACCTGCGAACCGGTCTCGCTTTCCGGCTTCAGAAGCACCGGGTTCATGTCCACCAGCGGCTCCAGCCCCGAAGCCAGCGCCTGAAGCGCCTGCGCGCGGCCGATTTCTCCGCCGTCGGCGGTAACGGCGGCGTTGTTCGACATGTTCTGCGGCTTGAACGGCGCGACGGAAAGACCACGCCGCAATGCCGCCCGACACAGCCCCGCGACGATCATCGACTTGCCCACGTTCGAGCCCGCGCCCTGGATCATCACCGCGGGCATGACATACCTCTGACCGCGGCGCGGGCGGAATCTCGGGGAGCCTCCGGCGGGGATATTTTTGCCAAGATGAAACACGAGGCATCAGGTCCGCGCCGCACCTCGGGCCGCCGGAGCGGGGGAGGCGCGGCGCTTTCACCTTGGGCGGTCATCGGCGTCCCCGCCTGTACCGCTGTGGCAGATTTGCGCGGAATGGTTGATATTCCGTTGATTTCATCTTGGCTCAAATATCCATTCCAACGTTGGTGCCGGGCGGCGCCGGGCCTAGAACTCGACTCCGGCCTGTCCCTTGATGCCCGACCGGAAGGGATGCTTGACCAGCGTCATTTCCGTCACCAGATCGGCCAACTCGATCAGCCCCTCGGCGGCGTTGCGGCCGGTCAGGACGACATGGGTCATCGCGGGCTTCTCGTCGCGCAGGAAATCCAGCACCTCGTCCAGCGGGATGTAGTCGTAGCGCAGCGCGATGTTGATCTCGTCAAGCAGGACCATGCGGTTCCGTTCGTCCCGGATCAGTTCCTTCGCCTTTTCCCAGGCGGCGCGGGCGGCGGCGATGTCGCGCGCCTTGTCCTGGGTTTCCCAGGTAAAGCCTTCGCCCATGGCGTAGAACTGGCACAGATCGCCGAAATGCGTCTCGATCAGGGTGCGTTCGCCCGTCGACCAGGCACCTTTGATGAACTGCACCACCGCGCAGGGCATCTCATGCGCGATGCAGCGCATGATCATCCCGAAGGCCGAGGAGGACTTGCCCTTGCCCGATCCGGTATGGACGATGATCAGCCCCTTCTCGCCGGACTTCGTCGCCATGATCCGGTCGCGTGCGGCCTTCTTCTTGGCCATCTTCTGGGCATGGCGGGCATCGTCGCCCGGGGCGTCTTCGGCTGTGGTGGTTTCGGCGGCCATTTCGGACTCCGCTTGACAAGAGGGGGGCAGGTGCGAAAAGGAAGCCTGCGCTGGTTCCTGTCCTATGACAGGCGAAGAGGGAATGCGACACGCTTTGCGACCCCTGGGATCACAAAGCCGAAGCGCAGCCGCCCCCGCGACCGTGACCGGAGAGCGTTCCGTCCACTGGGCTTGTCCCGGGAAGGGGGTGCGCGCGGGGAAACCCATATCCGCAAGCCGGGAGACCTGCCAGCGCGAAGGAATGGACGACGCGGACGGGGGGTTTCCGCGACCGGCCCGGTCGGTGCCACTTGGCGCCGTCCCCGCGGGTCTTCCCTGGCCGTGTCCTGGAAAGCAAGGACCGATATCCCGTGGCCCAGCCTGTCACGCTTCATGTCTGCACGACCTGCCGCGGCGCCGCGCCGCTGGCCGAGGATGCCGCGCGCCCCGGCGCCCGGCTTTACGATGCCCTGCGTCTGGCCGCGCCGGAAATGGTGCGCGTAGTGCCGGTAGAATGCCTGTCGGCCTGCGATCACGGATGTAACATCGCGCTGACAACTCCCGGGAAATGGTCCTATGTCTATGGCCGGCTCAGCGCTGACGAACATGTGTCCGACATCATCGCCGGCGCCGTGGCCTATGCGGCGGCGGCGGACGGCCTGGTGCCTTGGCGCGACCGTCCTGTGATCTTCCGCAAGCAGTCGCTTGCCCGTATTCCCCCGATCCTTTCCGCCCCCGAGGAGGCCCCCGAATGACCGACCTGGCAAAAATCCCCGTCACTGTGATCACCGGCTTCCTCGGTTCGGGGAAGACCACGCTGGTGCGCCACCTGATGCAGAACCCGCAAGGCAAGCGGCTGGCGGTGCTGGTCAACGAATTCGGCGATGTGGGCGTGGATGGCGACATCCTGAAATCCTGCGCGGACGAGAACTGCCCGGTCGAAAATATCGTCGAACTGGCCAATGGCTGCATCTGCTGCACCGTGGCCGATGATTTCATCCCCACGATCGAGGCGCTGATGGCGCTGCCGCAGCGCCCGGATCACATCCTGATCGAAACCTCGGGCCTTGCCCTGCCGAAGCCGCTTCTGAAGGCCTTCGACTGGCCGGCGATCCGGTCGCGGATCACCGTCGATGGCGTGATCGCGGTCGCCGATGCCGAAGCCGTGGCTGAGGGGCGCTTTGCCCCCGATGTGGCGGCGGTCGATGCCCAGCGTCTGGCCGATGACAGCATCGACCACGAAACCCCGCTGTCCGAGGTTTTCGAGGATCAGATCGCCTGCGCCGATATCGTGCTGCTGTCGAAGGCTGATCTTGCCAGCACCGAACAGATCGAGGCCGCCCGCGCCGCGGTCGAGGCCGAGGCGCCGCGCCCGCTGCCGATCCTGCCGATGGCCGAGGGCCGGATCGACCCGCGCGTCGTTCTGGGCCTGAACGCCGCCGCCGAAGATGACCTGGCGCAGCGTCCCTCGCACCATGACGGCGCTGATGACCATGAACATGACGACTTCGACAGCATCGTCGTCGAACTCGCGGAAATCAGCGATCCCGATGCGCTCCAGGACGCCATCCGCCGTCTGGCACGCGAACAGAACATCCTGCGGGTCAAGGGCTATGTCGCGGTGGCGGGCAAGCCGATGCGGATGCTGGTGCAGGCGGTGGGCGAACGGGTTCGCGCGCAATACGACCGCGCCTGGGGCGACCACGCCCGCCGTTCGCGCCTTGTGGTCATCGCCGAACATCACCACATCGACGAACCGGCGATCCGCGCCGTCCTGGAGGCCTGAACCCGGTGCACGTCGTCTTCCGCGAAAGCCACGGGCTGGAGGATACCGAGACCCCCTTCGACATGGGGCAGGATCCGGCCGACCTGATCGTTCTGTCCCTGTCCGACAGCGATCTGGGCGCTTTCGCGGCCGGATGGCATCGCGGGCGCGACAGCCTGCCCAGCCTGCGGCTCGCCAATCTGGTGGGGATGAAGCACCCGCTGTCGGTCGATACCTATGTCGAGGCGACGCTGGCCCATGCCAAGGGCATCCTGATCCGGCTGATCGGCGGGGCGCAATACTGGCCCTATGGCATAGCGCAGGTGCAGGACATCGCCCGCCGCCGGGGCATCGCGCTGGCGGTGCTGCCCGCCGACGGGCGCGAGGACAAGCGTCTGGATGAGGTTTCGACTCTGCCGGTCTCGACCCTGCGGCGCCTGCAGGCGCTCTGCGATGCCGGGGGCGCGGTGGCGGCGCAGGCGGCGCTGCAACAGCTTGCGCTGGCAGCCGGGCTTTATGCCGGGCCGGTGGCCGGGTCGAAGACCGTGCCCGAATGGGGCTGGTATGACCCGGAGCGCGGCGTGATCCCCCCGCCCGAGGCCCCCGCGCCTGCTGCGGACAGGGTGCCGCTGGCCGTGGTGACCTTCTACCGGTCCTACCTCACATCCGCCGATACGGCGCCCGTCGATGCGCTGATCGCAGCGCTTCGGGCGCGCGGGTTCCGGGCGCAGGGGCTGTTCGCGGCCTCGCTGAAGACGCCTGATGCCGCAGGGTTCATCGCGGGGGAACTGCAGCGCCTGCAACCCGCGGCGATCGTCAATGCGACCGCATTTTCCGCGAAGGGGGCCGACGGCACCTCGCCCCTGGATGCGACCGGCTGCCCGGTGTTCCAGGTGGCGCTGTCGACCGCGCGGCAGCGGGATTGGGCAGAGTCCGACCGGGGGCTGTCACCGGCCGATCTGGCGATGCACGTTGTCCTGCCCGAGGTCGATGGCCGGATCTTCGCGGGCGTCGTCAGTTTCAAGTCGCCCGGGCGCCGCGATCCCGATCTGCAATATTCGCGCTACACCCACCGCCCCGATCCGGCCCGCATCGACGCGGTGGCCGACCGGGTTCTGGCGCGACACCGGATGGCTGAGAGCGGCCAGGTTGCCCTGATCCTCTCGACCTATCCCGGCAAACCGCACCAACTGGCCCATGCCGTGGGCCTTGATGCGCTGGCCTCGGCTGAGGCGATGCTCGACGATCTGGGCGAGGTTGCCACCGGCCTTGGCCCGCGCCTGCTGGCCGAGACGCTCGACTGGCCGCTTTCGGACTACCGCGCCGCGCTGTCCACCCTGCCGGCGACCTTGCGCAATGCGCTGACCGATGCCTGGGGCGAACCCGAGGCCGACCCCGCCTGCCGCGACGGTGCGTTCCGCTTTCCGGCGCTTCGCGTCGGGACTACGCTTGTCGCGCTGCAACCCGAACGCGGTGACGTTGCCGTGCGGGATGCCGATTACCATGACCTCAGCCGCACGCCGCGCCATGCCTATGTGGCCTTCTACCTCTGGCTCCGGTCGCAAGGCTTGCGCGCCATCGTCCATATCGGCGCGCATGGCACGCTGGAATGGCTGCCGGGGAAATCGGTGGCGCTGTCCGAAACCTGCTGGCCCGAGGCGCTGATCGGCGCGCTTCCCGTCATCTACCCCTTCATCGTCAACGACCCCGGCGAGGCCGCGCAAGCCAAGCGCCGCATCGGGGCGGTGACCATCGGCCACCTGCCGCCGCCGCTGGTCGCCTCGGCGGTGCCCGAAGGCATGGCGCGGCTGGAACGGCTTCTGGATGAATATTCCACCGCCGACGGGCTTGACCCGCGCCGCCGCGACCGGCTGATCGAGGATATCCGTTCCGAGGCCCGCGCCTCGGGCGTGGAAGAGGATCTTGGTCTGCCTGCCAGCGCCTCCGCCGCCGAGGCGATCACCCGGATCGACCGCTTCGTCTGCGACATCAAGGAAAGCCAGTTCGGCGACGGGCTGCACATCTTCGGCGAGGGCGCCTGCGGCGAGTCGGAACGCGACGGCCTGCGCGCCGCGCTTCGGGGCCGTCACATCCCGGCGGGGCCGTCGGGGTCGCCCTGGCGCGGCCGGTCGGACGTGCTGCCGACGGGGCGGAACCTTTATACCACCGATCCGCGATCCGTGCCGTCCCGCGCCGCCCATGCCCAGGGCGTGAAGCTGGCCGAAGAGCTTCTGCGCCGCCACCTGCAAGATCACGGCGACTGGCCCCGTGGGCTGGTCGTCGATCTGTGGGGCTCGGCCACCATGCGCACGGCGGGCGAGGAATTCGCCATGGCGCTGCATCTGGCGGGCCTCAGCCCGCGCTGGGATGAAGGGACCGACCGGGTATCGGGTTTCGAAATCGTGCCGCTCGCGCTTCTGGGCCGCCCGCGCATCGACGTGACCCTGCGGGTGTCTGGCCTCTTCCGTGACGTCTTCCCCGGCCTTGCGCAGCTTTTCGACGCCGCCTCCGCCGCCCTGGCGGAACGTGAGGAAGCGCCAGAGGACAACCCCTACCTCACCGTCAGCCCGCGCGTCTTCGGCCCGCGCCCCGGTCTTTACGGCCTCGGGCTTGGCGAGGCGCTCGACACCTTCACGCCCGAGGCCCGCGCGGCAGCTGGGGAGGCTTGGCTCAAGGGGTCCGAATGGGCCATCGACGCGCAAGGCGACAGCCGCCCCGCCCGCGCGGCGCTCGAGGCGCGGGTGGCCGGCGCGGATGGCTTTGTCCATGTGCAGGATCTGGCAGAAACCGATCTGCTTCTAGCCTCCGACTACGCCGCGCATGAAGCGGGATTTGCCGCCGCCGTCGCCCGTCTGGGGGGCGAGGCCCCGGCGCTTTACCATCTGGACGCCACGCGCCCCGATGACCTGCGCGCCCGGACCTTGCCCGAGGAAATCGCCCGCGTCGTCCGCGCCCGCGCCGCCAACCCGGCCTGGGCCGACGGCATGATGCGCCACGGCTTCCGGGGGGCTGCCGAAATCGCGGCCACACTCGACCACATGGCGGCTTTCGCACATCTGGCCCAGGCCGTGCCCGCGCATCTCTTCGACATTTACCATGACGCGACGCTTGGTCGCGACGACCTGCGCGACTTCTTGGCCCGCGAAAACCCCGCAGCACTTGCCGCGATGGAGGACCGCTTTCGCGCCCTGGCCGAGGCGGGCCTCTGGGTCACGCGCCGCAATTCCATCGCCGCACAACTGGCGCCATCGCTGGGGAGCGTGGCATGACCGGTTGTACCTCAAGCCTCGCCGCTGCACCTGGGGCCGGCTGCGGAACGCTCCGCGGGGGATATTTGCACCAAGATGAACGGGCTTTCATCTTGGCGGAAATATCCCCGCCGGAGGCATCCCACGCCTGGCTGACGCGGTGGAGGCGGGCATGAGGGCGCCGGTCATCCAGGGCTGGTGCCCCGGCGCGCTGAGGCCGATGGAATCGGGCGACGGCTGGGTCGTGCGCATCCGCGCGCATGGCGGGCGCCTCACAGGAGACGCGCTGGTGCGCATCGCCGCGTTGGCGCGCGCGCATGGCAATGGGCTGATCGATCTTTCGGCGCGGGGCAACCTGCAGATCCGTGGCGTGACGTCCCATAGCCACCCCGCCCTGATCGACGGCTTGCGCGCGCTCGACCTGATCGACGACGACGCAAGCCGTGAGGCGCGGCGGAATATCCTGGTCACACCCTTCTGGAGCAAAGGCGACGGCACAGATGTGCTGGCTGCCGGGTTGGAGGCCGCATTGTCCGACGGGCCGGATCTGCCGGGCAAGTTCGGCTTCGCGCTGGATACTGGCCCCATGCCGGTTCTGGCGGGCGCTTCTGCCGATATCCGGCTGGAGCGCGGGGCGGGGGGACTGATGCTCCGCGCCGATGGCGCCTTCCGCGCCTTGCCGGTTTCCCCAGTGACCGCCGTTCCGGCGATGATGGCGTTGGCCCGCTGGTTCCTGACCTCGGGCGGGGTCCGCGACGGGCGCGGGCGCATGGCGGCGCATCTGGCCCGGGTGGATCTGCCGCCCGAATTCGGCACGCTGACTGTAGCGCGTCCGGCCCCTGTCAGGCAAAGCCCCGGTCCTGTCTCTGGCGGCGTCCTTGTCGCGCTGCGCTTCGGGCAGGTGGATGCGGAAACGCTCGCCGTGCTTGCCGAGAAGGTTCAGGGCGTGCGGCTGACGCCGTGGCGGATGCTGCTCCTGGAGGGGCTGGCCGAGGCGCCGGACCTTCCCGGGCTGATCCGCGACCCCGCCGACCCGATGCTGCGCGTCGTCGCCTGCACTGGCGTGCCGGGCTGCCCGCAGGCGTGGCAACCCACGCGCGCGCTTGCCACCCGGCTGGCGCCGCATGTGCCGGCGGGGCAGGTGCTTCATGTCTCGGGCTGCGGCAAGGGTTGCGCCCATCCCGGCCCCGCCGACCTGACGCTGACCGCCACGGCAGCAGGCTTTGACCTGATCGCCGGGGGCCGCGCCTCTGATTTTCCCTTGCGCCGCGAGCTTGATCCGCAGGCGCTGATCGCCGATCCCCTTTTGCTGACCGGAAGGCCCCATGCCCCACTTCTATGAAACCGATGGCGCGACCATCTACCTGCAATCCTTCGCCACCATCCGGGCCGAGGCCGACCTTGCCCGGTTCACCCCTGAGGAAGAGGTGGTCGTGGTCCGCATGATCCACGCCGCCGGCATGGTCGGGCTGGAAAGTCACGTCCGCTTTTCGCCCGGCATGGCGATTGCCGCCCGCGCCGCGCTTGAGGCGGGGGCGCCGGTCCTGTGCGATGCGCGTATGGTCAGCGAAGGCATCACCCGTGCGCGGCTGCCGAAGGACAATGCGGTGATCTGCACGCTTCACGATCCCCGCGTCCCGGATATGGCGAAAGAGATGGGCACCACCCGGTCCGCCGCCGCGCTTGAGCTTTGGCGCCCGCACCTTGAGGGAGCCGTGGTGGCGATCGGCAACGCGCCGACCGCGCTTTTCCATTTGCTGAACATGCTCGAAGACCCGGCCTGCCCACGTCCGGCGGCGATCATCGGCTGCCCGGTGGGCTTCATCGGGGCCGCGGAATCGAAAGAGGCGCTGATGGCCGATCTTCCCGCGCCTTCGGTCATCGTCGAGGGGCGGCTGGGTGGTTCGGCCATCACGGTGGCGGCGGTCAACGCGTTGGCCAGCAGGAAGGAATGACCATGGACATCGCGGCAGAGGCGGGAACGATGGCGAAGGGAATGGCGGGCCATAACGGTGGCCGGGTGATCTGCACGGGCCTTGGGCCGGGCGACCCGGATCTGATGTCGATCCGGTCCGACCGGCTGATCCGTGGCGCGCGCCACGTCGCCTATTTCCGCAAGCCGGGCCGGCAGGGGCAGGCGCGGCGCATCGTCGAGGGGATGCTGGCCCAGGGCGTCGTCGAACACGCGATGGAATATCCCGTCACGACCGAGATTCCTTTCGGCGAGCCGGAATACAACCGCCTGCTGGCAGAGTTCTACGACGACTGGGCCAACCGGCTGGCGGAGCTTGCCGTCAGCGAGGACGTGGTGGTGCTGTGCGAGGGCGATCCGTTCTTCTACGGCTCGTTCATGCATCTCTATACCCGGCTCAGGGGTCGGGTTCCGGTCGAGGTCGTGCCGGGGATCACCGGCATGTCGGGGTGCTGGACGGCGACGGGCATGCCGATCACCTGGGGTGATGATGTGCTGTCCGTCCTGCCCGGGACGCTGTCCGAGGATGACCTTGCCGACCAGATGCAGATGGCGGACGCGCTGGTGGTGATGAAGACCGGGCGCAACCTGCCGAAGATCCGCCGCGCGCTGGAGCGCGCCGGGCGGCTGGCGGATGCCTGGCTGGTGGAACGCGGCACGATGCCCGGCCAGCGCGTCCTGCCGCTGGTCGAAATGACCGAAGGCGATGCGCCCTATTTCGCCATCGTCCTTGTCCACGGGCACGGGCGGCGGCCGGAGTTCGAACCGGAATGACCGGCAGCGTCATCATCGCGGGCCTTGGCCCCGGCGCCGACGGCATGGTCACGCCCGACGTCAGCGCGGCACTTGCGCAAGCGACCGACGTCGTGGGCTATTTCCCTTACGTCGCGCGTGTCGCGCCGCGCGACGGGCTTGTGCTGCACGGATCCGACAACCGGGTTGAGGTCGACCGGGCCACGCATGCGCTGCAGATGGCGGCCGAGGGGCGGCGGGTCGTCGTGGTGTCCTCTGGCGATCCCGGCGTCTTCGCCATGGCCTCGGCCGTGTTCGAGGCGCTGGAGGCCGGGCCACCGGAATGGCGCGGGCTCGATATCCGTGTATTGCCCGGCATCACGGCGATGCTGGCGGCGGCCGCGGCGGCGGGCGCCCCCCTTGGGCATGATTTCTGCGCCATCAACCTGAGCGACAACCTCAAGCCCTGGGATCTGGTCGAACGCCGCTTGCGGCTTGCGGCTGAGGCCGATTTCGCGATGGCCTTCTACAACCCCCGGTCCGCCAGCCGCCCGCACCAGTTCGCCCGCACGCTGGAGATCCTGCGGGAAGAATGCGGCCCGGACAGGCTGATCCTGTTTGCCCGCGCGGTTTCGACCCCCGATCAGGCGCTGCGCTGGGAACGGCTGGGCGATGCCACGCCCGAAATGGCCGACATGCGGACGATGGTCATCGTCGGCAATTCCCAGACCCGCGCCATCGAAGGCACGAAGATCGTCTACACCCCGAGGTCGGCATGACCCGCGATCCAGGCCATCACCTGATCGACGCTCTGCGCGATGGGGCGGGCAGGGATCGTCGGGCGGTCGATCATGATGACCGGCAGGCCAAGGATCCGTGCCGCGTCGATCTTGGCGCGCGCACCCTCGCCACCGGCATTCTTGGCGACGACATGGGAAATGGCATGGTCGCGCATCAGCGCCAGATCGTCGTCCAGCGTGAAGGGCCCACGGGCAATGATGGCATGGGCATCGGGCAGCGGCAGGGCCTCGGACGGCGCATCGACCAGCCGCAAAAGATAATGGTGCTGGGGCTGGTTCGCGAAATCGGCGAGGTGCATCCGGCCGATGGCGAGGAAGACGCGGGCCGGCGCATCGGGCAGGGCGCGGGCGGCGGCGGGGATGTCGGGGACGTGCGTCCAGGCATCGCCCGGCCCGGCCTGCCAGGGATCGCGTTCCAGCGCCACAAGCGGCGTTCCCGTCATCGCCGCGGCCAGGACGGCATTCGTGCTCATCTGCGCGGCGAAGGGATGGGTCGCGTCGACCAGATGGGTGATGGCCTCATCGCGCAGGTAACGCGCCAGCCCCTCCGGCCCGCCGAAGCCGCCGATGCGGGTGGGCAGGGCCTGCGCGCGCGGCGCCTCGGTTCGGCCCGCGTAGGACAGGGTGGCGTCAATGCCTGCCTCTGCCAGGGCGCTGGCAAGGCGGGTGGCATCGGTGGTGCCGCCCAGAAGAAGGACGCGTGTCATGGCTGATCCCTGGCTTTCGATCATCGGCATCGGCGAAGACGGCCTGCCGGGCCTATCCGATGCCGCCCGCAATGCGCTTGCGCAAGCGGAAATCGTTTTCGGCGGGCCGCGGCATCTGGACCTGGCGGCGGCGGGCGGTCGAGGGCGGTCTTGGCCGGTCCCGTTTTCCACCGCGCCGGTGCTGGCGCTGCGCGGGCGGCGCGTCGCGGTGCTGGCTTCGGGCGATCCGTTCTGGTTCGGCGCGGGCGGCAGCCTCAGCGCCGATCTGGAACCGCCGGAATGGCGCTGCCACCCGGCGCCCTCGACCTTCGCGCTGGCGGCGGCACGGCTTGGCTGGCGGCTTGAGGCGACGGTCTGTCTGGGTCTGCACGCCATGCCGTTCGAGCGTCTGGTGCCGCATCTGTCGAAGGGCGCGCGGATCCTTTGTCTTCTGCGCGATGGCGCGGCCCCGAAGGCGCTGGCCGATTGGCTGGTGGCGCGGGGATTCGGGGACAGCGATCTGCAGGTGATGGAGGCGCTGGGCGGGCCGCAGGAACGGGTTCGCCCTGCGCGGGCTGACGGGTTCGCCCTGGACGACGTGCGCGCCCCGGTCGCCGTGGCGCTGGAGGTGCGGGGCGGCACGGGCCTGTCGCTGGCGCCGGGCCGTCCCGAAGCGGTTTTCGCCCATGATGGCCAGATCACCAAGGCACAGGTCCGGGCGCTGACCATCGCGGCGCTTGCGCCTTTGCCGGGCGAGGTGCTTTGGGACATCGGCGGCGGGTCGGGCAGCGTTTCGGTCGAATGGTGCCGTCTGGCAGCGGGGGCGCGGTCCTTCGCCATCGAGGCGAAGCCCGCGCGCGCGGAAAACATCCGCGCCAACGCGGCGGCCTTCGGCCTTGATGACCGTCTGACCGTGGTGGAGGGCGCGGCGCCGCATGCTCTTCGCGGGTTGCCGGCACCCGACGCGGTGTTCATCGGCGGCGGCGGCGACGAGGCATTGCTTGAGGCGCTTTGGCCGCTGATGCCTGGCGGCTGCCGGCTTGTCGGCAATGCCGTGACGCTGGAGACGGAGGCGCTCTATGCGCGTTGGTCCGGTGTGAAGGGCGGCACGCTGACGCGGATCGAGATTGCCGGCGCTGCCCCCCTGGGGCGGATGCGCGGCTGGTCGGCGGCGCGGCCGGTGGTGCAGTGGAGCGTGGTCGCATGATCGCCGCGGGTCTGGGCTTTCGCGCCGGGGCGGATGCGGCGGCCTTGCGCGCGGCGCTGTTGGCGGCGGGCGCGGATCTGACGCGGATCGGCTGTCTGGCGACCATCGCCGACAAAGCGGCCGCGCCGGCGCTGCTGGAACTGGCGGCGGAACTGGGCTTGCTGGTCCGGGCGATATCGGCCACCGACATGGCGGCGCAGGAAGTCCTGACGCATTCGCCCCGGGTGGTTGCCTTGCGCGGCACCGGATCGGTGGCCGAGGCGGCGGCGCTGGCGGCTGCGGGGCCGGGCGCGCGGCTGAAGGGCCCGCGGGCGGTATCGTCCTGCGGGCAGGCGACGGCGGCGCTGGCGGAGGTCGGCGCATGAGTATTTGGACAAAGAAGAAGCAGGAGCGGCGGGAATGACGGTGCATTTCATCGGGGCGGGGCCGGGGGCGGCGGATCTGTTGACGCTGAGGGGACGCGATCTGATCGCCGCCTCGCCGGTCTGTCTTTACGCCGGGTCGCTGATCCCCGAAGGCGTCTTGGCGCATTGCCCGGCGGGTGCGCGAATCGTCAATACCGCGTCCCTGTCGCTGGACGAGATCGTCGCCGAGATCGCGGCGGCCCATGCGGCGGGGCTGGATGTGGCGCGGCTTCATTCCGGGGATCTGTCGGTCTGGTCGGCGATGGGCGAACAGTTGCGGCGGCTGCGGGATCTGGAGATTCCCTATGACGTGACGCCGGGGGTGCCGTCCTTCGCCGCCGCCGCCGCCGCGCTGGGGGCGGAACTGACCTTGCCGGGGCAGGCGCAATCGGTGGTGCTGACCCGCACATCCGGGCGTGCGACGGCGATGCCGGAGACCGAGAACCTGTCGGCCTTCGCAGCCACCGGCGCGGTGCTTGCCATTCACCTATCGGTCCATGTGCTGGACAAGGTCATCGCCGATCTGACGCCGCATTATGGCGCCGATTGCCCGGTGGCGGTGATCTGGCGCGCCAGCTGGCCCGACCAGCGGATCGTGCGCGCGACGCTCGGGACGCTGCAAACGGCCGTAGGCGCCGAGATGGAGCGCACCGCGTTGATCCTTGTGGGGCGGACGCTTTCGGCAGAGGGCTTTGGCGAAAGCCGGCTTTACGCGGGCGATTACGACCGGCGCTATCGCCCGGTGGGCACGCATCCGCGCTTCCCGGACACCGGCGCATGATCCCGGCGGGGATCATCGTTTCGGCCCCCGCCTCGGGCACCGGCAAGACCACGGTCACGCTGGGACTGGCGCGGGCCTTTGCGCGGGCAGGGGTCACGGTGCAACCCTTCAAGTCCGGCCCGGATTACATCGATCCGGCCTTCCATACGGCGGCGGCGGGACGGGTCTCGGTGAACCTTGACAGCTGGGCCATGTCGCCGGGGATGATCCGGGGGCTGATCGGTCGGGCGAGCGGGGCGGATCTGGTGATCGCCGAAGGCTCGATGGGGCTTTTCGATGGCGTGGTCAGGCCGGGCGCGACGGGCAATGGATCAAGCGCCGATCTGGCCGCGCTGACGGGCTGGCCGGTGGTGCTGGTGCTCGATGTCTCGGGGCAAGCGCAATCGGCGGCGGCGGTGGCGCGCGGCTTTGCCGCCATGCGGCCCGAGGTGCGGATCGCGGGGGTTGTCCTGAACCGGGTGGCGAGCCCCCGGCACGAGGCGCTGGTGCGGGCCGGCATGGCCGAGGCCGGGATCGCGGTTCTTGGCGCGCTGCCGCGCCGCGATGCGCTGGCGCTGCCGGAGCGGCATCTGGGCCTTGTGCAGGCCGAAGAGACGACTGGCCTTGAGACGATGCTTGAGGCCGCGGCGGATTTCATCGCCGCGCACCTGGATTTGACGGCGATCCGCGCCGCCGCGGGTGGCCATGTCGCGGTCGAAACACCCCCACGCCTGACGCCTCCGGGCCAGCGGATCGCCTTGGCCCGCGATGCGGCCTTTTCTTTCGTTTATCCGCACCTTCTGGATGGCTGGCGCGCGTCCGGGGCCGAGATCCTGCCCTTTTCGCCGCTGGCCGACGAAGCCCCCGATCCCGGCGCCGATGTCGTCTGGATGCCCGGAGGCTATCCAGAACTTCACGCGGGCGCGCTTGCCGCCGCGCGGAACTATCTGGCGGGCCTGCGGACCTTTGCCCGGACGCGCCCGGTTCACGGCGAATGCGGCGGCTACATGGCGCTGGGCACCGCGCTGATTGACAAGACCGGCGCGCGGCACGAAATGGCGGGGCTTCTGGGCCTTGTCACAAGCTACGAGAAACGCCGCATGCATCTGGGCTACCGCCTTGCCACGCTGGACACCGCCATCCCCGGTCATCGGACCGGCGCGCGCCTGCGCGGGCATGAATTCCATTACTCGACCATCCTCCACCAGCCCGACGCGCCGCTTGCCCGGGTGATCGACGCGAATGGCGACGCGGTGGCCGAAACCGGATCGCGCCGGGGCCATGTCACCGGCACCTATTTCCACCTGATCGCCGAGGACGCGGCATGAGCGGCTTTGTCTCTTTCGTTTCCTCCGGCCCCGGCGACCCGGAGCTTCTGACGCTGAAGGCGGTGGCGCGGCTGCAGGCGGCGGATGTGGTGCTGTTCGATGACCTCTCTTCGGGGCCGATCCTCGCCCATGCGCGCGAGGGCGCCGATCTGGTGGGCGTGGGCAAGCGGGCCGGACGGCTGTCGCCGAAGCAGGATCATGTGAGCCGCCTTCTGGTCGATTACGCCCAGACCGGCGCCCGGGTCGTGCGGCTGAAGTCGGGCGATTCGGGGATGTTCGGGCGGCTGGAGGAAGAGATCACCGCCCTGCGTGCGGCAGGCATCGGTTACGAGGTGATCCCCGGGGTCAGTTCGGCCATGGCGGCGGCAGCGGCGGCGGGCATTCCGCTGACGCGGCGGCTGACGGCGCGCCGGGTGCAGTTCGTGACCGGACATGACGTGACCGGGTCGCTGCCCGGCGATCTGAACCTTGCGGCGCTGGCCGACCCTTCGGCCACCACCGTGATCTTCATGGGCAAGCGCACATTCCCCGAACTGGCCGGGCTGCTGATCGGCGCGGGGCTTTCGCCCCAGACACCCGCGCTTCTGGCCGAAAGCGTCTCGACACCGGCCCAGAAGATCACCCGCGGCACCGTGGGCACCATGGCCGACCTGATCGCGGCCGAAGCCGAGGACGGCCCGGCGCTGATCCTGATCGGGCCGCTCGCGGAATGAACGGGGACACCTTCACGGTCGGCGCCAGCTGTCTGGGCGGGCAGGGCGGCGTGGCCCAGGCGCTGAAGGCGGCGATCGAAACCTCGGGCGCAAGGGCAACCCTGCGCGGCACCTCTGGCGTTGGACCGACTGGCGTCACGGATGTGACTCACGATACCGGATACTGAACAAAGGACCGCCCGCGCATGATCGAACTTCTCCTCATCGGCATCGGCACCGGCAACCCCGATCACCTGACGCTTCAGGCGATCAAGGCGCTCAATTCCGCCGATCGGGTGCTGATCCCGCTGAAGGGCGAAACCAAGGCGGATCTGGCGGAACTGCGCCGCCAGATGTGTGACTCCGTCCTGACCAACCCGGCGACCGAGGTGGTCGAATTCGACCTGCCGGTGCGCGATGCGGCCAACCCCTCCTACCGCCGGGGCGTCGATGACTGGCACGACGCCATCGCCGAGGTCTGGCTGAACGCGCTGGCCCCCCTGAAGGGCACCGGCCGCGCCGCGCTGCTGGTCTGGGGCGATCCCTCGCTTTACGACAGCTCGCTCCGCATCGCCGAACGGCTTGCGAAACGGATACCGCTGAAGGTCACGGTGATCCCCGGCATCACCGCGCTGCAGGTGCTGACCGCCGCCCATGCGATCCCGCTGAATGACATCGGCGCGCCGGTCGTCATCACCACCGGCCGCCGCCTGCGCGATGAAGGCTTTCCGGCCGGCTGCGACCGCGCCGCGGTGTTCCTCGATGGCGAATGCTCCTTCCAGCACCTGCCGCCCGAGGATCTGACAATCTGGTGGGGCGCCTATGTCGGCATGGCCGAACAGATCCTGATCGCCGGCCCCGTCTCCGAGGTCGCGCAGCGCATCATCGACACCCGCGCCAGGGCCCGGGCCGAACATGGCTGGATCATGGACATCTACCTTCTCTCCCGCGCCTGACCGATCCTCCTTCTTCTTTGCCCAAATACTCATGCCCCGCCGGATGCGCGCGGCGCGGCTTGAGAGGCGGCCCCCGAACCCCCATCTAGGCGCCATGTCCGATGATCTTTTTCCAGAAATCCGCGCCTGTCGCCTGTGCGCGCAGCGTTTTGCCGCCACGGCCACCGCCCATGAACCCCGTCCCGTCGCCTGGTTCCGCCCCGGGGCGCGGATCCTGATCGCGGGTCAGGCGCCCGGCGCGCGGGTCCATGCGTCTGGAAAGCCGTTCACCGATCCCTCGGGCGACCGGTTGCGGGATTGGCTGGGCCTCAGCGAGGCCGAATTCTACGACCTCGACCATGTCGCAGTGGTGCCGATGGCATTCTGTTTTCCGGGCTACGATGCCAAGGGCTCCGACCTGCCGCCGCCGCGCCTTTGCGCGGAAACCTGGCACGATCGGGTGATGGCGGCGCTGCGCCCCGGCTTGCGCCTGATCGTCCCGGTGGGCGGTCCCGCGCACCGCTACCATCTGGGAAAAGCCGCAGGCCCCGGCGTCACCGCGACGGTGGCGGCCTGGCGCGATCACGCGCCGCGCGTCTTTCCCTTGCCCCATCCGTCCTGGCGGAATACGGCGTGGCTGAAACGCAATCCCTGGTTCGCGGACGACCTGCTGCCCGTCCTGCGTGCCGAAGTCCGAAAGGCGCTGGATGACCGAGACGACCCCGCTTGACCTGGCCCATGCCGCGATGGAGGCCGCGCCCGACGACGCCAGTGCCCGCCTGCGCTTTTACGCCACCCTTGCCGACATCGAACTGATCCTGATGCTTAGCGCCGAACCGGAAGGCGATGCCCCGATCGCCCCGGCGATCTACGATCTGGATGGCGGGCGCTACGTCCTGGCCTTCGACAGCGAAGATCGCCTTGCAGCCTTTGCCGAAGCGCCGGCGCCCTATGCCGCGCTTCCGGGCCGGGTGATCGCGCAGCAACTGGCCGGGCAGGGGATCGGCATCGGCCTGAACCTTGGCGTGGCACCCTCTGCCTTTCTGATGCCCGCCGACGCCACCGAATGGCTTGCCAATACGCTCGCCCAGTCGCGCCCCGCTGGCACCGTCGATGCGGCGATCGAGCCCTGCGCCCAGACCTTGCCGGAGGCGTTGCTTGCGGCGCTCCGCGACAAGATCCTCCGCCTTGCGGGCCACGCAGACCGTGCGCTCATCCTTGGCACGGGCGGGGGCCGCCATCTGCTGGCCTTCATCGCCGCCCGCCCCGGCGCCGAAGAGGCGCTGGCCAAGGCGGTGGCCGAGGCGCGCGCCTTTTCGGGCATCGAGGCGCCGCTGGATGTGGCTTTCCTTGGCCCCGATGACCGCCGCCTTCCCCGGCTGGAAACGGTGGCCGAGGTGATCCCCGTCCCGCCCGCGCCCAAGCCCGACCTGCGCGAGGTTCCGGGCGCCGCGCCGGGGATGGACCCGGATCGCCCGCCGAAGCTGCGCTAGGGCGTCAATACCCCGCCTTGCGGTCGACAAGGTGCAGAAACGGCTTTCCCGCCTCGCCGCGGCGGATGTTTTCCGCGATGACATGCGCGGCCGTGCCGGGCCGGGTATCGGCGGCGATATGCGGTGTCACCGTCACCTTCGGATGCGCCCAGAAGGGATGGTCGGCGGGCAGCGGCTCGGTTCGGAAGACATCCAGCGTCGCATGGGCGATCTGCCCGCTGTCGAGCGCCGCGATCAGGGCCAGATCGTCGATCAGCGCGCCGCGACCGGGATTGATGACAAAGGCGCCCGGCGCCAGAAGTGGAAGCGTTTCGGCGTTCAGCACGTTCTGCGTGGCGGGCGTATTGGGCAGCAGCGTCACGACGATCTTCGCCCCTGAAAGCGCCTCGGCCAGACCTTCCGTCCCGGACAGGCAGCGGATGCCCGGCACATCGCGGGGGGTCCGCGACCAGCCGGTGACGGGGAAGTTCAGCGCCGCCAGTGCCCGCGCCGCAGCCGATCCCAATTCCCCCAACCCAAGGACCGTGACGCGCCGTTCGCGCGCTAGCGGCGGGATGGTGTCGTTGCGCCAGATGCCGTCCTGCCCGTGGATATGGGTATCCATGCCAAGGTGATGGCGCAGCACATGGCCGGTCACATATTCGACCATGCCTTCGGTCAGCCCCGGATCGACCATCCGGCACAGGGGTTGCGTCAGCGTCGCATTGCCCACGATCCGTTCCACCCCTGCCCAAAGGTTCAGGACGGCCTTGGCGCGGGTATAGGGGGTGAAATCCGAAATGATCCCTGTGGGCGCAAAGACGATGTAATCGACGGAGGCGGGATCCTCGGGCGCCTCGGTCACGATCCGCGCCTCGATCCCGGCGTCCTTCAGGGCGGCGGGCAGGGGGCCTTCGTATTCCGGCCAGAGGTTCGGGCCGGCGGCGAAGAAGACAGTCAGGGGCATGGGCCTACCTTGGTCGATGGATATGGGCGCTTTGCACCAGCCCGAAGGCCATGAGCAGGATCACCATGGCCGTTCCCCCGTAGGATACAAGGGGCAACGGCACTCCCACCACCGGTACCAGCCCCGTGACCATCGCCATGTTGAAGGCGAAGAACAGAAAGAACATCGACCCCACGCCATAGGTCAAAAGCGCCGAAAACCTGTCCCTGTTGGCTTGCGCCGAAAACACGCAGAAGGCCACGATCAGCGCGTAAAGCGCCAGAAGCGAGGCGGCGCCGACAAAGCCGAACTCCTCGGCCAGGGTGGTGAAGATGAAGTCGGTGTGCTTTTCGGGCAGGAAGTTCAGCCGGGACTGCGTGCCCTGCATGTAGCCCTTGCCGTTCCACCCGCCAGAACCAAGGGCGATCTGCGCCTGCATGATGTTGTAGCCCGCGCCCAGGGGATCGCTGCCGGGATCAAGGAAGGTGTCGATGCGCTTGTATTGGTAGTCGCGCAAGAGCTGCATTTCCGTCCCGCGCGTTTCGAACACCGCAAAGACCACCGCAACGATCATGGCGATGATGGTGGCGAAATACCACCAGCTGACCCCGGCCACGAACATGATGATCCCGCCCCCGGCCAGCAGCATCAGCGCCGTGCCAAGATCGGGCTGGATCAGCACCAGAAAGACCGGCGCAAGGATGATCAGCACTGGAAACAGCACCCAAAGCGGGCGTGAGACCTTTTTCGGGTCCAGCCAGTCGTAATAGGCCGCCAGGAACAGGACCTGCGCGACCTTCATCAATTCAGAGGGTTGCAGGCGCAGGGGACCAAGCTCGATCCAGCGTTGCGCGCCCATGCCGACGCTGCCGAAGGCATCCACCGCGATCAAGAGCGCCAGCGCGATCAGATAGGCCAGGATCGACAGGTTGCGCCAGATCCAGATCGGCACGAAGCCAATGGCCAGCATGACGACGATCCCGGCCGCGAACCGCTTCATCTGCGTGTCGGCCCAGGGTTCGAAATTCCCGCCGGCGACCGAATAGAGCATCAGGAACCCGACCGAGGCGACCGCAGTCAGCAAAAGGACCAGGGCCCAGTTGACATAAAGGATCTTGCGCAAGCCGGTGGGCACCGTCTTGACGTTGTAGCCAAGGTAGCTCATGCGCGGATCTTCCCGGTATCGTCGATTTCCGGCGGCAGCAGCTTCAGCGATTTCTGCTGGTTCTCGATCCGCTGGCGCTGCGCCTCGGGGTAGGCGGTCAGGGGCGGGGTGCCGCCATGAAGCGCCTGCAGAAGGATGTCGCGCGCGATGGGCGCCGCCACCGCCGAACCACCGCCGCCATGTTCCACAACCACCGAAACCGCGATCTTCGGCGCGTCATGGGGCGCGAAACAGACGAACAGCGCGTGGTCGCGCCTGTTCCAGGGCAGATCGTCGTTCGAAATCACCCCCCGCGCCCGTTCGGCGGCAGTGATGTTGCGGACCTGGCTGGTGCCGGTCTTGCCCGCCATCCGCATCGTGTCGTCCACGATGCGCGAGGCATAGGCGGTACCCTTTTTCGAGTTCATCACGTCGAACATGCCGCGCCGGACCATGCGCAGGATGTTTTCGCTGATGCCCAGGGGCGGCGCCTCTGGCAGGACGGTGTCCTTGCCGTTGATCTGCCGCACGAGGCGCGGCTCCACCGCCCGGCCCGAGGCGATCCGCGCCGTCATCACCGCCAGTTGCAGGGGCGAGGCCAGCACGAAGCCTTGCCCGATCGAGGCGTTGAGCGTGTCGCCGATCCGCCACTCCTTGCCGTATTTCTTGGCCTTCCAGTCCTTGTCGGGCGCAAGCCCTTCGGAAACGGCGGACATCGGCAGGTCATGCTGCACCCCGATCCCCATGCGCCGCGCCATATCCGCGATCTTGTCGATCCCGACCCGCTGGGCCAGTTCGTAATAGAACACGTCGCACGAATGTTCGAGGCTTTGGGTCAGGCCCACATGCCCGTGGCCCGAGCGTTTCCAGCAATGGAAGCGGCGCTTGCCGAGTTCGGTATAGCCGCGGCAGAAGACGGTTTCATCGACCCGGACCACCCCCGCCTCCAGCGCGGCGAGCGCGGTGACGATCTTGAAGGTCGATCCCGGCGGATAGGCGCCCTGCACCGTCTTGTCGGCCAGCGGGCGGTGGTCGTGTTCCATCAGCGCCCGGTATTCCTTGCCGGAAATCCCGCGCACGAACATGTTCGGATCGAAGGTCGGGGCCGAGCTGATCGCCAGGATGTCGCCATTGGTCACATCCATGACCACCGCGGCGGCACTGTCTTCGCCCAGCCGCGCCTGGGTATAGTTCTGAAGCCGGTGATCCAGCGTCATCTGCACCGTGGCGCCCGGATCGCCTTCCTTGCGGTCCAGTTCGCGGATGACGCGGCCATAGGCGTTGACCTCGATCCGCCGCGTCCCGGCCTTGCCGCGCAGGTCGTCTTCCAGCTTTGCCTCGACGCCGACCTTGCCGATCTGGAACTTCGGGATCTGCAAGAGCGGATCGGGGCTTTCCATCTTCGACAGGTCATAGTCGCTGACCGGCCCGACATAACCTAGCACATGGGCGAAATCGCCCAATTGCGGGTAGACCCGGGACAGGCCCACCTCGGTCGTGACGCCGGGCAGGGCCGGGGCGTTGACGGCGACGCGGCTGAAGTCTTCCCAGCTCAGCCGGTCGGCGACGATGATCGGCAAGGTGGGGCTGCGGCGCTCGACCTCGCGCAGGGTCTTGGCCATTTCCTCGTCCGACATGGGAATAAGGCGCGACAGCCGGCGCATGACGTCTTCGACATCGCCCGCGTCCTCGCGGGTGATGGTCACGCGGTAGTTCTGTTCGTTGCCCGCAATGACATGGCCATTGCGATCCTGCAAAAGCCCGCGGGCGGGCGGGATCAGGCGGATCTTGATGCTGTTTTCGTCGGCAAGCAGCCGGAAGTTGTCGGCGCGGTCTACCTGCAGGTGGCGGAAGCGCACCGCCAGAACCCCGACGATGGCCGTCTGTACGCCGCCAAGGATCAACCCGCGCCGTGACACGCGGCGGATCGCTTCGCCATTTTCGCGCGGCCGCCTCATCTGAGGTGCCCCAGTTCATCGACCTCGCCGGTCGCGGCGCGGCGCAGGCCCAGCGCAAAGCGCGTGAACCCGACGACCAGCGGACAGGCCAGGATCGTGATGACCGCGCGCACCAGGTCCAGTTCTAGAGGAGTCTGCGGAACCATGAAGATCAGAAGCACCAGGCGATTGGCGAAGGTCATTGCCGAAATGACGACAGCGATCATCACCCACTCGAAGAAGAAGGGCAAATCACGAGTCATCGCCTCGCGCCGGCGCAGGAATTCGGTTCCCAGAAGAACGATGACGGTCCAGAGGCCCGGGGGGCGCATGAACAGAAGGTCTTCGAGCAGGAAGACGCCGGCGATCATCCAGGCGGGCACATAATCGGGGCGGCGCAGCACCCAGACCAGCGTCAGCGCCAGCGCAAGGTCCGGCCCCGGAATTTCAGAAGGAACCGCCGAAAGCGGCAGGATGCGCACGAACAGCAGGAAGCCGATTAGAGCCAGGAACATCAACCGGTGGAGGAGCCGCGCGGCGCGGATCGGGTCAACCATCGGCGCCCCCTGCCGGGGCGGCGGCAGGCTGGGCGGGATCGCCGGCCGCCGGTTCGCCCGGATCGGTGGGGCCCGGGGTGATGGCGTCAGGCGTGTCCGGGGGGGTGGGTGCCTCGTCATCGCTGCCCGGCGCGCCGAATTGCAGGGCGGGGCGCGCCTCGGGTTCGGGGGGCGGGATCAGCTTGCCGGGTTCGGTGATCTGTTCGGCCGGATGGCTGCGAAGCACCCGCAGGAAGTCCAGCCGTTCGTAATCGGCGGCCAGCATCACCCGCAGGCGGTTTTCGCGGTCCATCGCCACCTGACCGACCAGCAGCCCGGCCGGAAACACCCCGCCGTCGCCCGAAGACACCACCCGGTCGCCGGGGCGGACCAGCTTCGGATCCTCGATGAATTCCAAGGGCGGGGCCGAGGAGTTGTCGCCGACCATCATGGCGCGCTGGCCCGAGGGCTGGATCGTCACCGGGATGCGGCTTGAGGCATCGGTCAGCAGCAAGACGCGGCTGGTCAATTGACCGACGCCCGAGATCCGGCCGACCAGACCCAGGCCATCCATCGTCGCCCAGCCATCGACGATGCCGTCCCGCGCCCCGACGTTCAGGATCACCGACTGGCGGAAGGGCGATCCGCTGTCGGCCATCACCACGCCTGACACGCTGGTCAGCTTCGGGTCCAGTCGCACCTGGTTCTGCGCCAGAAGCTTGGCGTTCTGCTGTTCCAGCTGCACCGCCGCTTCCTTCCAGGCCTTCATCTGCTGAAGCTCGCGCCGCAATTCCTGGTTCTGGGAATAGAGGCTGGTGTAGGACTGGAAGTTGTCGATCATTCCCGCGATCTTGGTCACCGGCACCAGCGCCCATTCGAAGCCGGGCACGAAACGGTCGACCAGCGCCGCGCGGAAGCGTTCAACCCGCGGGCTGTCGATGCGCCAGATCAGGAACAGCGCCGTCAGGATGATGATGAGGATGCCGAAGACGATGCGCCGGACCGGACCGGCGTAATCGAAATCGCTGTGGCGGTCACGAGCCAAGGCGGCCTCTCAATGCCGGGCCCCTGGCCCTAGGTGTCGTAATCGATGACGTGATGAAGCTGCTTTTCGTATTCCAGCGCCTTGCCGGTGCCCAAGGCCACGCAATTGAGCGACTGGTCCGCGATCGAGATCGGCAGGCCGGTCTGTTCGCGCAGCGCAAGGTCCAGTTCCCCCAGAAGCGCGCCACCCCCGGTCAGCATGACGCCCCGGTCGACGATGTCGGCGGCCAGGTCGGGCGGCGTGGTTTCCAGCGCGATCATCACCGCTTCGCAGATCTGCTGCACGGGTTCGGCCAGGGCTTCGGCCACCTGGGCCTGGTTGATCTCGGTTTCCTTCGGGACGCCGTTCAGCAGATCGCGGCCCCGGATCGGCATCGAGGCGCCGCGCCCGTCGTCGGGCATCCGTGCGGTGCCGATGGAGGTCTTGATGCGTTCGGCCGTCGCCTCGCCGATCAGAAGGTTCTGCTGGCGGCGCAGGTAGCTGATGATCGCCTCGTCCATGCGGTCACCGCCGACGCGGACCGAACGGGCATAGACGATGTCGCCCAAAGACAGCACCGCGACCTCGGTCGTACCGCCACCGATATCGACGACCATGTTGCCGGTGGGATCGGTGATCGGCATGCCCGCGCCGATGGCGGCGGCGATGGGTTCGGCGATCAGGCCCGCGCGACGCGCGCCCGCCGACAGGACCGAGGTGCGGATCGCGCGTTTTTCCACCGGCGTCGCGCCATGGGGAACGCAGACGATGACCTTGGGTTTGGGCGTGAAGGGGGTGCGCTTGTGGACCTTCAGGATGAAGTGCTTGATCATTTCCTCGGCGACGGCGAAATCGGCGATCACGCCGTCGCGCATCGGGCGGATGGCCTCGATCGAGCCGGGGGTGCGGCCCAGCATCATCTTTGCATCTTCACCGACCGCGAGAACCTGCTTCTTGCCGTCCTTGACGTGGTAGGCGACGACCGAGGGTTCGTTGAGGATGATCCCCTTCCCCTTCACATAGACGAGCGTGTTCGCGGTGCCGAGGTCGATCGCCATGTCCGACGAAAACAGACCACCCAATCCAAACATGTGTACTTCCCGTTTCCCCAAAGCAAAGCCGCGCCCCGCGACTCGCGTCCGGGTTCAGACCCGCCGCTTATAGGCAAGCAACCCGGAGTCGGAAAGAGGCAGGCCGGTCCCGCGCCGGAAACCGCCGGCACGGTGCGGAGAGGTCTGATTTTTGAGTATTTTTGCAAAGAAGAAACCGAAAGCCGGTCCAAGGGACGCAGCGCTTCGACGGGTCACGTTTTGGAGAGAATGGTGGGCGACCCTGGAATCGAACCAGGCACGAGTCGCCTCGGCGGAGTTACAGTCCGCTGCCGCACCTTGCAGCACGTCGCCCACTTGAGGTTTTTCTTAAGTCCTCTCAGTGGCTTACCGATGCAAACCGTCCGCTTCACCAAGCCTTCCAAGATCAACAGAGGGTGTCTCTCGGTGGCTCGTGAAACCAAGATATGTACGGGAGAATCGGGGGTCAACCCGTACAGTTTCGTAACAGTCTGGTGCGCTGACCTACATATTACCGAAAGGGAGGAAGGGCTTCCCCCTCCCCCTCCGTTTCAGGGGTCACTCAGAGTACGACAGAACGACCCGTTTCACGTCCTCAAGCAGACCGAAGGCTTTCCCCTCGGTGATCGTCTCGGAGGCCAGAAGGTCTACCGCGTGGTTCAGTCGGTTAATGTCGTGGTCGGTCATGATCGAACGATGCACTGCAAGAAAGTCAAGAATGGCCTTGATGGCCTCGGAGTTGGTGTGTCGAGCCATGCTCGGTGGTCCTTTCAAATGGGTAAAGTATGGGTGAGACGGGACGCCTCAGATCGAAATGGGGAAGTCCAGAGGGGAGAAGGGGTAAGTCCCTTGCGTGGTGAAGGATTGGTGAACGTCTTGGGCATCCCCAGGTTGGACCCGGTTCGACACAAGAACCTTCACGGCGCTGCCAATGTCGGTGGACGTGGCTTTGCCGTCCTCAAGCTTCTGGATCAGGGTTCGGATGAGTAGTAGGACGCAAGACAGGCTTGGTACGAACCCACAGACCGAGAGGACCGGCATTCCCCCGTCCGCTTGGAGGGGGTGCCTTTGATATGACCTATGAACCCCAAGGCCATCGTCCGGTTGATCTGAGACACCTGACAGTTACCGCTGTAGTCCTCAAAGGCTCTGAGGATCATCCGGTACTTCTGCTTGGTCGCACCGCAGATGCCGTCGCTTTCGACAAGCCAACGGTGGGCTGTCTCTCGGACAGTGGGAACCTCCGCAGGGAGAGGTACGGCAGGGGTTGTCTTAGGGTTGACCGTGGGTGACTTGGGGAGGGCAGGAGAGGCAGACCCCTGTTGGATGGAATCTCGTATCTCTTGCAAGGCAGAGGGGCGTAGCGAGAGAGCCTCGCCTAGGTCGGTGGTGCCTAGGCTCCTGATGATTTCCTTGCGACCAACTTTGCTCTGCATCTCAGTCGGAATCGAGAATCGAACAGAGTAAGTGTTGCCTCTTTTGAACAGTCCTGAGGGGAGTGTAAGGGTCAATTTCCTCTCCTTGTTACGTTGGAGAGAGAAAACCCTATGTTTTTCAAAGACTTGGTGGGCGACCCTGGAATCGAACCAGGCACGAGTCGCCTCGGCGGAGTTACAGTCCGCTGCCGCACCTTGCAGCACGTCGCCCACTTGAGGCGCGACTGATAGTGGAGGGTCCGGGGCGGGTCAAGGCCCAGTTGCCGGGTTTGGCAGAAAATCCGCCGGGGCTTGCGGGCACCCGTCCGGCGGGCCAAGATCGCGCGGCTTTGGGGCCGGGGTGGCCGGACAAGAGAAGGCGCTTTGGCGCAAGGGGATGCGGCGATGAAGAAGCCCACTTGGGTGGTCGAGAAAGAGCGCCAGAAGCGCGCGGCGGCGGCCGAGACGGTCTGGCTGTTCGGGCTTCATGCGGTGCGCGATGCGCTGATGAATCCGCAGCGCCGCAAGCACCAGCTGGTGGTGACGAAGAACGCCGCCGACAAGCTGGCCGAGGCGATTGCGGAAGCCGGGCTTGAGCCGCAGATCGTCGATCCGCGGAAGTTCGACGCCCATGTGCCGATCGACCCCGAAAGCGTGCACCAGGGCGCCGCGCTGGAGGTGTCGCCGCTCGATTGGGGGCGGCTGGATCAGGTGGCGATCGAGGGCGCGGGCGCGCCGCTTGTGGTGGTGCTGGATCGCGTGACCGATCCCCATAACGTCGGGGCCGTCCTGCGGTCGGCCGAGGTGTTCGGCGCGCGCGCCGTGGTCGCGCCGCGCCACCATTCCGCGCCGGAAACCGGTGCGCTGGCCAAGACGGCCAGCGGCGCGCTGGAACGGCAGCCCTATCTGCGGGTGACGAACCTGGCCGATGCCATGACGGCGCTTCAGGACATGGGCTATGTGCTGATCGGTCTGGCCGGCGAGGCGGAGGAAACGCTGGACGAGGCTCTGGCCGATCTGGGCGACCGCCCGGTGGGGCTGGTCCTGGGCGCCGAAGGCCCGGGCCTGCGCGAAAAGACCCGCGAAACCTGCGACCGGCTGGCGCGGATTCCCTATGCGGGGGCTTTCGGGTCGCTCAACGTCTCTAACGCGGCGGCGGTTTCGCTTTATGCGGCCTCGACTCGCAGCGGCGGCAAGGCCAAACCCGCAGTGTGATCACAACATCGCGACCGCCCCTGATAGTTTCGGAACTGCGACCCATATGTCTCAGGAGCGCGGCACCGGAACTGCCGAGCTTTGTTCACTGTCCCTCGTTCCGCAACTGGCGCCCGGACACCCCCGGGCGCTTTTTTATCTGGTCACAGCACCGCACGCGGGGTTGAGTTGTCGGAGCGAAAGCCAGCCGGAGGATCAGGATGCAGGATGCGACCCTCGACAAGATCCGCGAGATTCTGACGCGGACGAAGGTGATTGCCCTTGTGGGCTATTCCGCCAACCCGGACCGGCCGTCGAATCGCGTGGCTTCCTTCCTGAAGGCGCGGGGATACCGGGTGATCCCGGTCAATCCGGGGCTGGCAGGACAGGTGGCGCTGGGCGAGACGGTCTATCCCGATCTTGCCTCGATCCCGAAGGACATTGCCGTCGACATGGTCGACATCTTCCGCCGGTCCGAAGACGTGCCGCCGGTGGTCAGCGATGCCTTGGCTTCATTGCCCGGTCTGAAGACGGTCTGGATGCAACTGGGCATCCGCAACGAAGCGGCGGCAGAAGCGGCGCGGGGCCGGGGCGTGGATGTGGTTCAGGATCGCTGCCCCGCCATCGATATCCCGCGTCTGGGCCTATAGTCACAACCCGCTTGCCGCCAGCACGTCCGTAAGGATCGGCGCCAGGCGGTCGGCCCAGGCGACCTGACCTTCCGGGGTCGCGATCAGATCGTGGCGCAGCTCGATCAACACGTTCGGGCGACCGGGGCCAAGGGCATGGCGGTCGATGGCATCGCCGTCCAGATGGCCCGCGTAGGGTTCNNAGCACGCCCACCTGCCAGGGGCGCGGCGGGCGTCCCTTTAGCTGCGGGGTGAAGCTGTGGATCGCGCAGATCACCGTATCGTCGCGGCGCCCGGCCAGACCCGCATAGGCGATGTGATAGGGGCGGTAGAAACTGTTCAGGCGCCGATCGACCTCGGCCCGGTCCGCGTGTCGATTCACCGGGATGATCGTGCCGTCGTAAAGCTTCATCACCAGCGTCGGGTNNCCTCGCCGCGGTTCGGGTCGATCACCAGCCGGGAAAAACGCGACAGGATCGCGGGCGCATCCAGCCGCTCGGCCAGCCGGTGCGTCACGCCCGCCGCGCCGACATCCCAGGCGATATGGCGCATCATCTCGGCGGGCGAAATCCCAAGACTTCCGCCGCCGATGCAATCCGGCACCCGGTTCGAGGCGTGATCACAGGTTACAAGCCAGCGCGACGGACGCCCGGCGCCCACGATTTCGTAAGGAAGTTCTGTCATCTGCCCGTCACTGTGCCGTGATGCCCCCTGATGCATAAGGCACGACGGGGGGGCTGCGCCAGTTGCCCCGATGGGGATTTTCCTTCATAGAAGGGCGATCCCCGACAGACGTGAACAAGAACAAGGGAAATGGCAGGATGAGACGCCTTCGCAATGTAAAGATCGTGGCCACCCTTGGGCCTGCCTCCAGCGATCACGCGACCATTCGCGCGCTGTTTGACGCCGGGGCCGACGTGTTCCGCCTGAACATGAGCCATGGCGACCATGCCGGGCAGAAGGCGCGCTACGACATCATCCGCCAGGTGCAGGCCGAAACCGGCCGACCCATCGCGGTCCTGGCCGATCTTCAGGGGCCGAAGCTGCGGGTGGGCACCTTCGCCGCCAGCGCCGCCGATCTGGACGAAGGCCAACCCTTCCGCTTCGACCTTGATCCCACGCCAGGCGACGGGCACCGCGTCTGCCTGCCGCACCCGGAAATCTTCGCGGCGCTGGAGAAGGGCGCGCGGCTTTTGGTCAACGATGGCAAGATCCGCATGCGGGTCGAAGCCTGCGGCCCCGATTTTGCCGATTGCGTGGTCACGACCGGGGGCACGATATCCGACCGCAAGGGCGTGAACGTGCCCGACGTGGTGCTGCCCTTGGCGGCGCTGTCCGACAAGGACCGCCGCGATCTGGAATTCGCCTGCGATCTGGGCGTCGACTGGCTGGCGCTGTCCTTCGTGCAGCGNNGCCGCGATCCTGTCGAAGATCGAAAAACCCGCCGCGGTGAATGCCTTTGCCGAAATCCTGGCCGTGTCCGACGGGATCATGGTGGCGCGCGGCGATCTGGGCGTCGAACTGCCGGTCCATTCGGTGCCTCCGATCCAGAAGCGTCTGGTGCGCGCCTGCCGCGCGGCGGCCAAGCCAGTGATCGTGGCGACGCAGATGCTTGAATCGATGATCGAAAGCCCGATGCCGACGCGGGCCGAAGTCTCGGACGTGGCGACCGCCATCTATGAAGGCGCCGATGCGGTGATGCTGTCGGCGGAATCGGCGGCGGGGCAATATCCCGTCGAGGCGGTCGCGACGATGGACAGCGTGGCGATTTCCGTGGAAAGCGACCCGACCTACCGCGAGGTGATCGAGGCCAGCCGCAAGGCCAAGCGCGAAACCGTGGCCGATGCCATCGTCGCCGCCGCGCGCGAGATTGCCGAAACCACCAACATCAACGCGATCTGCTGCTTCACGCAGACCGGGACGACCGTCAGCCTTGTGGCCCGCGAACGCCCGCGCGTGCCGATCATCGCGCTCTCGACCGAAATGTCGACGCTGCGGCGCCTCTGCCTGACCTGGGGCACGCATTGCGTGCTCACCGGCCCGGTCGAACGCTTCAAGCAGGCGGTCGTCAGCGCGGCCAAGGCGGCGCGCGACTACGGCTTCGCGACCGAGACCGACCAGATCGTCGTCACCGCGGGCGTGCCCTTCAACGTCAAGGGCACAACGAACATCGTTCGCGTGGCGCCCTGTGATGAACGGTTGATCTTCCGCACCGATCCTGAATAGCATCCCTCCTTCAAGGGCTTTGCCTTTGGAGGGGTGGGGGCATGGATGCTGAACTGCTGTTGGTCCTCGGGGTGGCGATCGGGCTGCTGGCCTTTCCGGCGCTGATCTCGGCCTTTTCGTCCGGGCGTCCGCCGCGTGGGGCGGTCGTGGCCGCGGTGGTCGGCGGGCTGCTGATCCTGATGTCGACCCTCATCCACCCCAGCGGTTTCAGCGCCGAGGACCTGCCGCAGATCGCGGCGCGGGTGTTTCACCGATACCTGCGCTGATCCTCGCGCCAGCCCCTTGCCAAATCCCGGGGCCCAGCCTATACGGCGCGCTCTTACCCCCCGTGCTGCCGGCCAATGTGGCATGCCGAGTCGCGCGTTCACTTCTGTAGCAGGAGATGAAAATGCCCAAGATGAAGACCAAATCGGCCGCCAAGAAGCGGTTCAAGATGACGGCCAACGGGCACGTCAAGGCTGGTGTCGCCGGAAAGCGGCACGGCATGATCAAGCGCTCGACGAAATTCATCCGCGACGCCTCCGGCACCATGGTGCTGTGTGACGCCGACGCGAAGATCGTCAAGAAATACATGCCGTACAACCGCTGAGGAGGATGACACATGTCTCGCGTTAAGTCCGGGGTTGTCACCCACGCCCGTCACCGCAAGATCATCAAGAAAGCCAAGGGCTATTATGCCGCCCGTGGCACGAACTTCCGCACGGCGACGCAGGCGGTCGACAAGGCCAACCAATACGCCACGCGCGACCGCAAGACCCGCAAGCGCAACTTCCGCGCCCTGTGGATCCAGCGGATCAACGCCGCGGTTCGCATGATCGACGAATCCATGACCTATTCGCGCTTCGTCAACGCGCTGGCGAAAGCCGGGATCGAGGTGGACCGCAAGGTTCTGGCCGATCTGGCCGTCCACGAACCCGCCGCCTTCGGCGCGATCGTCGAAAAGGCGAAAGCCGCGCTGGCCTGATCTTCGGCCGCTGCGACAAGCATCGAAAGCCCCGGGCCGCAAGGCGCGGGGCTTTTGTCTGTCCTGGGCGCGCCCCTTGCATTCAGGCCCTTCGACCGCTAACCCCAAGCCCGATTGGACAAGTGGACGGCAGGGGCTGGTGATGGAACTCGACGCGCTGAGGAACAGGTATCTTGCGGCAGTCTCCGGCGCCGGGGACGAGGCCGCGCTGGAAGACGTGCGGCTGGCGGCGCTGGGCAAGAAGGGCGAGATCAGCGCCCTGATGGCAACCTTGGGCAAGATGGAGCCCGAGGCGCGCAAGGCCACCGGCGCGGCGCTGAATGTCCTGAAGGATGAAATCGACGCGGCGCTGCGGGCCAGGAAGGCTGCGTTGGCCGATGCCGCGCTGGATGCGCGGCTGGCGACCGAATGGCTGGATGTGACCCTGCCGGGCCGTCCGCGCCCGCGCGGCACCATCCACCCGGTCAGTCAGGTGACGGAAGAGGTCATCGCGATCTTCGCCGACATGGGCTTTGCGGTGGCCGAAGGCCCGCAGGTCGAAAGCGACTGGCACAACTTCGACGCGCTGAACATCCCGCCCGAACACCCCGCGCGGCAGGAGCACGACACCTTCTTCATGGCCCGCGCGACAGGCGACACCCGCCCGCCGCATGTCCTGCGCACCCATACGAGCCCCGTCCAGATCCGCGCGATGGAGGCCCGTGGCGCCCCCGTCCGCATCATCTGCCCCGGTCGCGTCTACCGCATGGACATGGACCAGACCCANNGATGCACGACACCTTCTATTTCGGCGATGGCCGCCTGCTGCGCACGCATACCTCCGGCGTGCAGGTGCGCTACATGCAGGACCTGCGCGCCAACGGCGGCCAGCCGCCGCTGCGCATGATCGCCGCCGGCAAGGTCTACCGCTCCGACAGCGACCAGACCCACACGCCGATGTTCCACCAGGTCGAAGGTCTGGCGCTGGGCCATGACATCAGCATGGCGCATCTGAAATGGACGCTGGAAGAATTCTGCCGCGCCTTCTTCGAGGTGCCGAGCGTCGAGCTGCGCTTCCGCGCCAGCCACTTCCCCTTCACCGAACCTTCGGCCGAGGTCGATATCCGCTGTTCCTGGGCGGGCGGTCAGTTGAAGATCGGCGAGGGCGACAGCTGGCTTGAAATCCTCGGGTCGGGCATGGTCCACCCAAAGGTTCTGGCGGCGGGCGGCATCGACCCGACGAAATGGCAGGGCTTTGCCTTCGGCATGGGCATCGACCGGATTGCCATGCTGAAATACGGCATCCCCGACCTGCGGGCCTTCTTCGAATCCGACCTGCGCTGGCTACGCCACTACGGCTTCAGCGCCCTCGACATGCCGACGGTGGCCGGGGGGCTGAGCAGGTGAATACTCCAAGCTGGCTTATCGTTGCACTTACCACAGTGACGATCGGTCCGCTTGCCTATTCGTTCGGGCAAAGAGCGGGCAAGGACGAGGGCGTGCTTTTGGCAGGTATCGTTGCCTCTAATCTGGGCAAACAATGCGAAGAAGAGCTTGCCCAGCTTTGGCGCGAACATGGCGAAGCTGAATTGGCGCGCGGCGAAGCCTTAGAACAGAGTAAGAAATACGACCCATAGGCAGCACATCACAATGGTTGCCGTAATTCCAACAACCAAGCCGTAAAGCTGGTGGCAACTGGGCATCAGAATAATGCCGGAAAACTACCCACTTTGCGAATGGGAAGAAAGCAAATGAAATTCACCCTCTCCTGGCTGAAAGACCACCTCGACACCTCGGCAAGCCTTGACGAGATCACCGAGGCGCTGACCGACCTTGGGCTTGAGGTCGAAGAGGTCGTGAACCCCGCCGCGCGGTTGGCGCCGTTCACGCTGGCGAAGGTTCTGCACGCCGAACAGCACCCCGATGCCGACAAGCTGCGCGTCTGCCGCGTGCTGACGGACGAAGGCGAAAAGCAGATCGTCTGCGGTGCGCCGAACGCGCGGGCAGGGATCACGGTCGTGTTGTGCAAGCCGGGCGATTATGTGCCGGGCATCGACGTGACGCTGGGCGTGGGCAAGATCCGCGGCGTGGAAAGCCACGGCATGATGGCATCCGAACGCGAGCTGGAGCTTTCGGACGAACACAACGGCATCATCGAGCTGCCTTCGGGGCAGGTGGGACAGAAGTTCACCGACTGGCTGGCGGAAAACCGGCCCGCCGCCGTGGATCCGATGGTGCATATCAAGATCACCCCGAACCGCCCCGATGCGCTGGGCGTGCGCGGCATCGCCCGCGACCTGGCGGCGCGGGGGCTGGGCGAGATGAAACCGCTGAAGGTTCCGGCCATCAAGGGCGGCTTCCCCAGCCCCGTGCGGGTGGAAATCGACCCCGCGCTGAAGGTGCGCGGCTGCCCGCATTTCGCCGGCCGCACCATCCGCGGCGTGAAGAACGGCCCGTCGCCCGACTGGCTGCAACAGCGGCTGACGGCCATCGGGCTGCGCCCCATCTCGGCGCTGGTCGATATCACCAACTACTTCACCTTCGGGCTGAACCGGCCGCTCCATGTCTTCGACGTGGCCAAGGTGCAGGGCGGCGTCCTGCGCATCCATCCTGCCAGCGGCGGCGAGGAGTTCCTGGCGCTCGACGGCAAGACCTATGCCTTGCGCGAAGGCATGATGGCGATTTCAGATGCGGCGGGCGTTGAATCGCTGGCCGGCATCATGGGCGGCGAACATTCGGGCTGCACGGATGACACGACCGAGGTGTTCCTGGAATCCGCCTGGTGGGATCCGATCACCGTTGCCGCGACGGGACGGGCGCTGAAGATCAATTCCGATGCGCGCTACCGCTTCGAACGGGGCGCCGATCCGGCCTTCACCCTGCCGGGGCTTGAACTGGCAACGCAGATGATCCTCGACCTTTGCGGTGGCGAATCGTCCGAGGTGACGCAGGACGGCGCGCCCCTGGACACCGCCCGCGCCTACCGGCTGGATCCCGCGCGGGTCGTGTCGCTGGTGGGGATGGAAATTTCGGAAGCCACGCAGCGCCGCACGCTGGAAGCCTTGGGCTTCGTCCTTGATGGCGACATGGCGACGCCGCCCAGCTGGCGCCCGGATGTGCAGGGCGAGGCCGACCTGGTCGAGGAAGTGGCCCGCATCGCCTCGCTCACCCGGCTGGTGGGCAAGCCGCTGCCGCGCGCCCAGGCGGGCGTGCCTGCGCCGGTGCTGACGCCGCTGCAATCGCGCGAGAAGGCCGCGCGCCGCACGCTCGCGGCGCTGGGCTACAACGAATGCGTGACCTACAGCTTCATCGACGTGGGAAGCGCCACGCTGTTCGGCGGCGGGTCGGATGCGACGCGGCTGGAAAACCCGATCTCGTCGGAAATGACGCATCTGCGGCCCGACCTGCTGCCGGGGCTGCTGCAGGCGGCGGCGCGCAATCAGGCGCGCGGTTTTGCCGATCTGGCGCTTTTCGAGGTAGGGCCTGCGTTTTCGGGTGGCGAGCCGGGCGAACAGGCGCTGGTGGCGACCGGCCTTCTGGTGGGCGCCACCGCGCCCCGCGATCCCTTCGGGTCGCGCCGCACGGTCGATGTCTTTGACGCCAAGGCCGATGTCGAGGCGGTGCTTGCCGCCGCTGGCGCGCCCGCGCGGGTCCAGGTCGGGCGCAAGGTTCCCGGCTGGTGGCATCCGGGCCGGTCGGGCGCCATCGCGCTGGGGCCGAATGTTCTGGCGACGTTCGGGGAAATCCACCCGCGCGTCCTGCGCGAAATGGGTGTGAAAGGCCCGGCGGTCGCCTTCACGGTGCAGCTGGAAAACCTGCCCTTCCCGAAGGCCAAGACCCCGACGCGGCCCGCGCTTGCGATTTCGGACCTGCAGACGGTCGAGCGCGATTTCGCCTTCGTCGTCGACAAGAGCACCGAGGCGTTGACGATCGTGAATGCCGCCCAGGGCGCCGACAAGGCGCTGATCGAACGGGTTTCGGTCTTCGACCAGTTCACCGGCGAAAAGGCCGAGGCGCAGATGGGCGCGGGCAAGAAGTCGCTTGCGATCACCGTGCGCCTGCAACCGCAGGACAAGACCCTGACCGAGGACGAGATCGAAGCGGTCAGCCGCAAGATCATCGAAAAGGTCACGAAGGCCACGGGCGGCACGCTCCGCGCCTGATTGAAAAGGCCGGGGGAAACCCCGGCCTTCTGCCTGTCAGTCGTTTGCGGGAACGGTCAATCCGCGCTGCACGGCAGGGCGCGCCAGGAAACGGTCAAGCCAGGCAGGCACATTCCGCAACTCATCCCAGCCGACCTGATCGGCCGCGCCGTACTGGTCGCGGATCGTGCGCAGCCAGGGGCAGATCGCGATATCGGCGACCGAATAGCCTTCCGCGACCCAGTCGCGCCCCTCCATCCGCTTTTCCATGACACCCAGAAGGCGGCGGGCTTCGTTGTAATAGCGTTCGCGCGGGCGCGGGTCTTCGATCTCTTTCCCGGCGTAGCGGTGGAAATAGCCGACCTGCCCGAACATCGGGCCGACGCCGCCGACCTGGAAGAACAGCCATTGCACCGCCTCCCAACGCGCGGCCGGGTCCTTGGGCAGAAGCTGGCCAGTCTTGTCCGCCAGATACAGAAGGATCGCCCCGCTTTCGAACAGGGGCAGCGGCTTGCCGCCCGGGCCGTTCGGATCAAGGATCGCGGGGATCTTGTTGTTGGGGTTCAACGACATGAATTCAGCGCTCAGCTGGTCCTTGGTTTCAAGCGACACCAGATGCGCGTCATAGGGCAGGCCGGTTTCCTCGAGCGCGACCGAGATCTTGATCCCGTTCGGCGTCGCCAGGGAATAAAGCTGGATCGCCTGCGGATTGCGCGGCGGCCAGCGGCGGGTGATGGGAAAATCGCTCAGGTCAGACATCTGTGCCTCTTGAATATGGATGGGGCCGCGGGGACGGGGGAACCGGTCCCGGCTTTTCCCGGTATTTGCACTGTTGCCAAAGTGGCATTTGTTGTATGTCTTCACAAGGCGGCCCGAGAAGGGCGTGCATCGTGGGGACAGGAAATGATCAAGGAATTCAGAGATTTCATCGCCAAGGGCAATGTCATGGACATGGCCGTGGGTATCATCATCGGTGCGGCTTTTACCGCCATCGTCACCTCGCTGGTGGCTGATCTTATCAACCCGATCATCGGCGTCATCACCGGCGGGATCGACTTTTCGAACCTGTTCGTGAACCTGGGCCAAGGCGACTATGCCTCGCTCAGCGCCGCGCGTGACGCAGGTGCGCCGGTCTTCGCCTATGGTTCCTTCATCACTGCGGTCATCAACTTCCTGATCATCGCCTTTGTCGTCTTCCTGCTGGTGAAGATGGTGAACCGCGTGAAGGACGCCGCCATGCGCAAGGAAGAAGCGGTTCCGGGCGCCCCGGCCGGCCCGACGCAGGAAGAGCTGCTGACCCAGATCCGCGACCTGCTGGCCAAACGCGCCTGATCCGGTTTGCACGAAGTAAAAAGGCCCGCTCCACGGCGGGCCTTTTTCGTTGCGTCAGCGCAGCACCTCGTCGGCGCTGACGTAGGGCAGGCCCAACGCCTCGCCCACGGCGCGGTAGGTGAGCTTTCCGGCGTGGATGTTCAGCCCCGCCTTCAGATGCGGATCGTCGGCGCAGGCTTGCCGCCACCCCTTGTTCGCCAAGGCGATCATGAAAGGCATCGTCGCGTTGCTGAGAGCCTGGGTCGAGGTGCGCGCCACCGCGCCCGGCATGTTCGCCACGCAGTAATGCAGGATGCCGTCGACTTCGTAGATCGGATCCTGATGCGTGGTCGCGTGGCTGGTTTCGAAACAGCCGCCCTGGTCGATGGCCACATCGACGATCACCGCGCCGGGTTTCATCGTCTTCAGCTGCGCCCGCGTCACCAGCTTTGGCGCCGCAGCGCCCGGGATCAGCACCGCGCCGATGACCATGTCGGCCTTGGTGACAAGCTCGGCCGTGGCGGCCTGGGTCGAATACTGGGTCTTGAGCTTGCCGTGGAAGATGTCATCCAGATAGCTCAGCCGCGGGATCGAACGGTCCACGACCGTCACGCCGGCCCCCATGCCGACCGCCACCCGCGCCGCCGCTGCCCCAACCACGCCGCCACCGATGATGACGACCATCGCGGGCGGAACTCCGGGCACGCCGCCCATCAGCACGCCGCGCCCGCCATTGGCCTTTTGCAGCGCCCAGGACCCGACCTGCGGCGCCAGGCGCCCCGCCACTTCGGACATCGGCGCCAGAAGCGGCAACCCGCCATTGCGGTCGGTCACGGTTTCATAGGCGATGCAGGTGGCGCCCGATGCAAGCAGGTCGCGCGTCTGTTCGGGGTCGGGCGCGAGGTGCAGGTAGGTGAACAGGATCTGGCCTTCCCGCAGCCGGGCGCGTTCGGCGGCCTGCGGCTCTTTCACCTTCACGATCATGTCGGACTGGGCAAAGACCTCTTCGGCCGTGGGCAGGATCATCGCGCCTGCCGCGCGGTAGTCGTCATCGGTGAATCCCGCGCCGGCACCTGCATTGGTTTCCACCAGAACCTGATGGCCATGCGCCGCCGCCTCGTGGGCGGCGTTCGGGGTGATGCCGACGCGAAATTCCTGCGGCTTGATTTCCTTGGGGCAACCGATCTTCATGGGAACCTCCCTTGTTCGTTGTAGGCGAAGGATGCGCCTGCATCGGCGGAAAGTCTTTGAAAGAACGCTGGCCGATCCCATTTTTCGTGGTAGGAAATCCTGCCTGACCCCGCTTTCGTCGAAGAAATCCACGCCGCAATGCAGCTTGACGCAACCGACCGCCGCATCCTGACCGTCCTGCAAAAGCAGGGCCGGATTTCGAACGCCGATCTGTCGGAACAGGTGAACCTGTCGCCTTCCGCCTGTCACCGCCGCGTCGAAAGGCTGGAACAGTCGGGCTATATCGACAGCTATGTCGCGCTCCTGAACGCGCGCAAGCTTGGCCGGCCCACGACGGTCTTCGTGGAAATCACGCTGTCCGGTCAGGCCGACGAGGTGCTGGAAGCCTTCGAGCGCGAGGTGAAGAAGGTCCCCGCCGTGCTGGAATGCCACCTGATGGCTGGGACAGCGGATTACCTGCTGAAGGTCATCGTCGAGGATACCGAGGATTTCGCCCGCATCCATCGGCAATATCTTGCGCGTTTGCCGGGCGTGGCGCAGATGCATTCGTCCTTCGCTCTCCGAACCGTGTTCAAGACCACCGCGATCCCGGTCTGAACGCTTTGGCGTTCGGCGGGCAGGGTGCTAGGCTGACCCGTCACCTATGGGAGGAGGAGGCCGTGGCGCGACCGAATCACGCCGATACCGTGCTGGAAACCGTGCAGTCACGCTCTGCCGCCGCCTCGTCGCGGCTGGCGGCCTCTTGGCGGCGGTCGCTGATCAAGCACGGGCTGGACCCGGCGCAGACATCGGCGCCCGAACGCATGACGGCATCGGCGCTGGCGGAACGGCATGCGCGGCTGGAACCCCTGATGATGGTCGTGGCGCCGCGGATGGATCAGCTTTACGGGCTGGTCGGCCATTCCGGCTGTTCCGTGCTGCTGACCGATGCCGAAGGCGTGGTGCTGGACCAGCGGTGCAGCGATGCCGATGCGCCGGTGTTCCAGCAATGGGGCCTGTGGTCCGGCGCGATCTGGAGCGAGGAGGCCGAGGGCACCAACGGCATCGGCACCTGTCTGGCGGAAAACCGGCAGGTCATCATTCACCGCGACGAACATTTCCTGTCGCGCAACACCGCGATGAGTTGCATGGACGCGCCGATCTACGGCGCCGATGGCCGGATCATCGCGGCGCTCGACGTGTCGTCGGCCCGCGCCGACCAGACCGAAGCCTTCACCCGCCTGATCGCCGCCATGGTCGCCCAGACCGCGCGCGCGATCGAGGCTGACAACTTCCGCGCCTCTTTCCCCAAGGCGCGGATCGTCGTCGCCACCGGCGACCGCCCGGATGAGGCGATGCTTCTGGCGGTGGATGACGATGATCTGATCGTCGGCGCCACCCGCGCCGCCCGCCGCGCCTTCGGGCTGAGCCAGACGGGGATCATCCCGCCGCGCCCGGCGAGCGATATCCTGGGCAGCGCCAATGGCCTGACCGGGTTTGAAAAAGCCGAACGCGCCGCTGTCATGCGGGCGCTGGCGCGGGCTGGTGGCAATGTCTCGGCCGCGGCGCGGGCGCTGGGCGTGGGCCGCGCGACCCTTTACCGCCGGATGAAGCGCCTTGGCGTCGGCGACGCCGACGGCAATGTGTCTCAGCCCTGAGACACTTGCCCACACCCGGCGATCCCGCCCCCTAGGCCCGGGCCTTTGATCCGCGCATCCTTCCTCCATCGGGTTGAGGAACCCGCCAGAGGAGGGAATTTCCATGAACGACATGGCACAAGGCGCCGCGGCGCAATTCAAGTCGCCCTACAAGGGCCGTTACGACAACTACATCGGTGGCGAATGGGTGGCCCCCAAATCGGGCCGCTACATGGAAAACATCTCGCCCTTGACCGGCCATGTGATCTGTGAAGTCGCCCGTTCCGATGCGGCCGACGTCGAGGCGGCGCTGGATGCCGCCCATGCCGCGCGCCGCAAATGGGCCGCGACTTCGGCCACCGAACGGTCGAACATCCTTCTGAAGATCGCGGACCGGATCGAACAGAACCT
>DJWG01000090.1 GCA_002440945.1 Rhodobacteraceae bacterium UBA6236
CGTCGTCGCGAAAATCCTGAAGTAATCTTCGGGCTCCAGCTGGCTGGACGAATATCTGAAGGGCCGCCCGCGAGGCGGCCCTTTTTCGTTGTGGACAGGGGCCGACTTGGGGGCGGCCCGGAACAAATCCGGGGGGATGCGCATTTCCGAACTGGATTTCGTCCATCAAGGAGCCCCGCCATGCCCGCCCCAAACGCGCCCTCTCGCGTCGAAGACCACCTGACGGATGCCCAGACCGCCGCCGACACGCTGGTCGGCACTTTTGTCGGTTCTATCTGCCAAAGCGGCCAGAGCACCCTGCGGCTGGGCGAAGACCTGCTGGCGGACTGGCTGGGTTATGACATCCGGGACGAGGAAAGCCGCCAGCAGATGCGCCGCACAACGGCCATCGGGGCAGGGGGGCTGTTCGGGCTGGGGTTCCTCTTGGGCACGCGCACGGGCCGGTCGGTGCTGCGTGATGTGGTGGTTCTGGGGGGCGCGGCGATCCTGGGCAAGGCGGCGGTCGACGCCGGGGCGGCGCTGGTTGACCGGATCAGCGATCCGGCGCCGCGCAAGGTGTCGCTGCTCGCCTCTGTGATTGCGCGGGCGACGGACGGGCGCGAGGTTACGCAGGACGAGATGCGGCGCATCGACGCCCGGCTGGAAGCGCTTCCCGAAGCCCGGCGTCAGGCGCTTCTGGAAAAATCCACCGACCGCATCCACGACGCCGACGAACTGACCGAGCGGATCGAAGACCCGGCGCTGCGCCGCGAGGTCTTTGCGATTTCGGCGCTGCTTTGCGGATCGGGCAGCGACGAGGACAAGCAGAACCTTGGCCGTCTGGCCCGCGCCTTCGGCTATGACGACGAACAGGCGCGGCTGATCCGGGCCGAGGCGGGGCTGTCCTGAGGCGCCGCCCGGCCCCGGACCTTCGACAAAGCGCAAACAACTCCTCGCGCCGCTCTTGATCTTCGGTTCGCCCTGTCGTATCTGCGGTGCCGGACCTTAGGAGTTTAGCTCAGTTGGTAGAGNNGGGTCGTGGGTTCGAGTCCCCCAACTCCTGCCAGGTCCACCTTTTCCCTTGAATCAGCGCAATTCTGTCAGCGCCGGGCTTCGCGCTTGAATTCCCGCGGTGGGGCGCGTATCTGACGCCCGATCAAGCGCAGCGTAGGCGAGACAGATGGCCAATCCCCTCCAGTTCCTCCAGCAGGTCCGTTCCGAAGCAGGCAAGGTCGTCTGGCCGACCCGCAAGGAAGTCGTGACCACCACCATCATGGTTTTCATCATGGCGGCGCTGGCGGCGGCCTTCTTTGCGATCGTCGATCTGCTGATCCAGTGGGGCGTGGGCGCGATCGTCGGCGCGTGACGCGGCGAGGACCCGAACGGGCCACATCGCGCCTGACGGGCGTGTCCCCTGACCTTTCGCCTTGCCTGAGGCGGCGATAGGCGTTATTGGGGCGCACTCTTCACCGGCATCGGCGCGCAACGATTCGCTCGAGCGCGCTGTTTTTTGTTAGCGAAGAAGCTGTGAAGGCGGGGTAAACCGCCGGATCGAACGGAAGAATTCGCGGGCAACCGCAAGGCATGGGGTCTTGGCAGATGGCGAAGCGTTGGTATTCGGTGAGCGTCCTCTCGAACTTCGAGAAGAAGATCGCCGAACAGATTCGTCAGTCGGTCACTGAAAAGGGCCTTCAGGACGAAATCGACGAAGTGCTGGTGCCGACGGAAGAGGTCATCGAGATCCGCCGCGGCAAGAAGGTCACGTCCGAGCGGCGCTTCATGCCGGGTTATGTGCTCGTACACATGGACATGACCGACCGGGGCTATCACCTGATCACCTCGATCAACCGCGTCACCGGCTTCCTTGGTCCGCAGGGCAAGCCGATGCCGATGCGCGACAGCGAAGTGAACCAGATCCTGAACCGCGTCGAGGAAGGCGAGGCCCAGCCGCGCAGCCTGATCCGCTTCGAGATCGGCGAGCAGGTGAAGGTTGCCGACGGGCCCTTCGAAGGCTTCACCGGCATGGTCGAGGAAGTGGACGAACACGCGAGCCGCCTGAAGGTGACGGTCTCGATCTTCGGCCGTCCGACGCCGGTCGAACTGGAATTCACGCAGGTGTCGAAAGGCGCCTGACGTGCGAGCCGTGGGAGGCGAGGCGCCGCAAGGTGTCTGACCGGACCACTAAGTCAAAGCCCTGCGTAGGGCTCGGATGATAAGGAGACGGCCAGATGGCCAAGAAAGTCATGGGGCAGCTGAAGCTGCAAGTGAAGGCGGGGCAAGCCAACCCGTCGCCCCCCATCGGTCCGGCGCTGGGTCAGCGCGGGATCAACATCATGGAATTCTGCAAGGCGTTCAACGCCAAGACGCAGGAAATGGAACCCGGTTCGCCGATTCCGACCGTGATCACCTATTATGCCGACAAGTCCTTCACCTTCGAGATGAAGACCTCGCCGGCGTCGTTCTACCTGAAGAAGGCCGCGGGCCTGAAGCCGGTGGGCAAGCGCAACCGTCCGAAAGCCTCGACCAAGCCGGGCCGCGAAGTGGCGGGTACGGTGACGGTCGCGCAGGTGCGCCAGATCGCCGAAGCCAAGATGAAAGACCTGTCCGCGAACGACATCGAGGCTGCGATGCAGATCATCCTCGGTTCGGCGCGTTCGATGGGTATCGAGGTCAAGGGGTAAGTCATGGCCAAGCTCGCAAAACGCACCAAGGCTGCCCGCACCCTTTTCGAAGGCAATGAAAACCTTTCGGTCGAAGACGCCGTCAAGCTGATCAAGCAGGCGGCCTCGGCCAAGTTCGACGAGACGCTGGAAATCGCCATGAATCTGGGCGTCGACCCGCGTCATGCCGACCAGATGGTTCGTGGCGTCGTCACCCTGCCGAACGGCACGGGCAAGACCGTCCGCGTCGCCGTGTTCGCCCGTGGTCCGAAGGCTGACGAAGCCAAGGCCGCCGGGGCCGACATCGTGGGCGCCGAAGACCTGATGGAAACGATCCAGTCGGGCAAGATCGAATTCGATCGCTGCATCGCGACGCCGGACATGATGCCGCTGGTCGGCCGTCTGGGCAAGATCCTGGGTCCGCGCAACCTGATGCCGAACCCGAAGGTCGGCACCGTGACGATGGACGTGAAAGCGGCTGTCGAAGCGGCGAAGGGCGGCGAAGTGCAGTTCAAGGTCGAAAAGGCCGGGGTCATCCATGCCGGTATCGGCAAGGTGTCCTTCGACGACGTCAAGCTGGCCGAAAACGTCCGCGCCTTCGTGGATGCGGTCAGCCGCGCGAAGCCCTCGGGCGCTAAGGGCGCGTACCTGAAGAAGGTCTCGCTGTCCTCGACCATGGGCCCGGGCGTTTCCCTGGACCTCGCGTCGACGGCCAGCGCCTGACACTGAATTTGCCGGGTTCGCCCGGCGAATGACAGGGCTGGAAACGGCCCTGTCCTGTCCGAGACGGAGGGTGGGAGAGATCCCTTAATCATCCTTCCTGAGATGGGGAACGAGACAGAATACCGGGGTTCGCCTCGGGCGATCTGGCCTCGGGACCATCACGGACCCGACCCCTGCATGGGCATCCCCTGCAGGGAAACGAGAGCCGGGGGGAAACCCCCATACTTGGAGTGTAACCGTGGATAGAGCCCAGAAAGAGAAAGTGGTCGAGGAACTCGGCCAGATCTTCGCAAGCTCTGGCGTTGTGGTGGTAGCCCGCTACGAAGGCATGACGGTTGCCCAGATGCAGGTCCTCCGGGCGCAGATGCGCGCCATCGGTGGATCGGTGCGTGTTGCCAAGAACAGGCTCGCCAAGATCGCCCTTGAAGGCAAACCCAGCGAAAGCATGGGCAAGCTGCTCACGGGTATGACCGTGTTCGCCTATTCCGAAGACCCCGTCGCTGCGGCGAAGGTCTCGGATGCCTATGCCAAGACCAACGACAAGTTCGTGATCCTTGGCGGCACCATGGGCGATACGGTTCTGGACCAGGCCGGTGTGAAAGCCGTCGCTTCGTTGCCGTCGCGTGAAGAGCTCATTGCTCAGATCGTGTCCTGCATCGGCGCGCCCGCTTCGAACATCGCCGGGGCCATTGGCGCACCTGCTTCCAACATCGCCGGCATCCTCAAGACCCTTGAGGAGCGGGAAGCCGCCTGAGCAACGAATGCCATCGTGGGGCCAAGCCCTGACGTTGGAAACCCTTAGAATTGGATGAGAAAAATGGCTGATCTGAACAAACTGGCCGAAGAAATCGTCGGTCTGACCCTGCTGGAAGCTCAGGAACTGAAAACGATCCTGAAAGACAAATACGGCATCGAGCCCGCCGCTGGCGGCGCCGTGATGGTTGCCGGCCCCGCGGCCGCTGCCGAAGCCGTCGAAGAAAAGACTGAATTCGACGTCGTCCTGGTCGAAGCCGGCGCCAACAAGATCAACGTGATCAAGGAAGTCCGCGCGATCACCGGTCTGGGCCTGAAAGAAGCCAAGGACCTGGTCGAAGCCGGTGGCAAGGTCAAGGAAGGCGCTGCCAAGGCGGAAGCCGAGGAAGTCAAGAAGAAGCTCGAAGAGGCTGGCGCCAAGGTCGAGCTCAAGTAATCCGGTCGGGTGCATCTGCATCCGGTCTGAAAAAGCAGGCAGGGTCGGGAGATTTCCCGGCCCTGCCGAACCTGTCTTGGCAGGAGCCTCCATCCGGGGGCTTGCGCAATCGGGTCACAGCACATAAGTGCGCGAGGCTCCTTCCAAGGCGGCGTTCAAGGTTCGGGAGCCATCCGGTGGGACGGATGGCGTGAATGGGACCTGACCTCCTTCATTCGCAAGCGGCCACTGCGGGACCCAGACGCAGTGTGCAGGCGATAGACGAAAGGTGACGACGAGCATGTCGCAAGCGACCGTTGGCCAGAAGCGTATCCGCAGATATTTCGGCAAGATCCGCGAAGTCCTCGAAATGCCGAACCTCATCGAGGTTCAGAAATCCTCTTACGACCTGTTCCTGAAGTCGGGTGACGGCGAAAAGCCGGCCGATGGCGAAGGCATCCAGGGCGTCTTCCAGTCGGTTTTCCCGATCAAGGACTTCAACGAAAACGCGATCCTCGAGTTCGTGAAATACGAGCTGGAAAAGCCGAAGTACGACGTCGAGGAATGCCAGGCACGGGACATGACCTACAGCGCGCCCCTGAAGGTGACGCTGCGGCTGATCGTGTTCGATGTCGATGAGAACACCGGCGCCAAGTCCGTGAAGGACATCAAGGAACAGGATGTCTACATGGGCGACATGCCCCTGATGACGCCGAACGGCACCTTCATCGTCAATGGCACCGAACGCGTCATCGTCAGCCAGATGCACCGGTCGCCCGGCGTGTTCTTCGACCACGACAAGGGCAAGACCCATTCCTCGGGCAAGCTGTTGTTCGCCTGCCGGATCATTCCCT